>CASFOW010000083.1 GCA_949296705.1 uncultured bacterium | reverse complement strand
CATGTAATTTCATAAGCAAATATTTTTTAAAATAGCAGATATTAAAACTCGAACTATAGAAGCTCGAGTTTATTGTCTATCTGGTGTCCTGAGCGAGATTCGAACTCACGACCGATCGCTTAGAAGGCGATTGCTCTATCCAGCTGAGCTACGCGGACATAAGACAATATAAATATATAACAAAACAAAAAACTATGCAAGTATTTTTTGCAAATTTGTTGGCTTCCGGGTTACAGTTCAGATGGAACACGATAAAAATTAGGTAGAATGTTTAAATTCTATCTATTTTTATGCAGTCGCTACAGTATTCGTAAAAATCTCTTTTAAAGAAGAATTTAAAGATTTTTTATTTTTAGAACATGTAGATGTAAAACTTCTGATGATTGTGAAATTAGTTGCGCCTTCTACACTTCTAAATTTTCCAATCTTTTGCCTGACTTTTGTAAACCTTAAATCTGCTTCTGCTCTGTTGTTGGAAAATGGAACATAAAATTTCTTCATAAATAGCAAATGATTGTCTACATACTTTTCTAATCGGGTTAGCAATCTTCTTTCATCTTGCTGATAAGAATTTGTTTTTAAATCACTCTTATATTCTAAATTGCCTTCCTTTAAGATTTCTAAATATCTGTTTTTATAATTTTCATATTCTGTATCAGTAATTCCATTTATTTGAGCATCCAGCAATTCTTTTTTTCTTGTTTTCATTTCTATCAGTAAATCAGAAAGTTTTTTTGCCCATTGATGGTTTGTGAAATCACTAACTCCTTTTAAATATCTTAAGGCATGCACATTACATTCTGCATTCCCAGCTCCATAGTTGTAATACATAGAAAAATGGTCATGAACCAAGATTCCATGAAAGTCTTTTAAAAAGCCAAAATCCTTAATGGCTTTTTCTCCTCTTTTTTGGTGGACATATTGTAATGTATATTGATCATTAGAAATATTATGAATATAATATTGTTCACCATCAACTTTTATAGGTGTTTCATCAACATGTAACACTAAACTTTTTAATAATGCTTGTTTGATAGTTTCATATTCTTTTTTAGATAATATTTCCGATAAATTATGAATCCAGTTACATAGGCTTCCTTTCGATGGCTTAAATTGATGATTTGTAACTTCACTTAAAAATGATTTTATCGCATCATAAGAAGAACCTTTCATATACATTAAGGCACATAATGATTTTGTATTATTTCCATATATTACTGGACTAGAAGTAATGTTTTGTGGTTCATTAGGATAATATATATGTTTTATTAGGACTTTTTCTATTCTAATATCTATTTCATAAGTTACTATTGGTGTATTATTTTCTGTAAATTTATTTTTATTTTCTTCTACTGTTATGATTCGATCTATTTCTTTATTTTCTATCATTTTATCGATTGTTTCTTTCGTTAAAGTTTCACCCTTGTGTCCAAATTCTCCACCAGGTTTTTTGGCTGATTTCTCACGATTATTTGTAATGACTTTTTTATATCCATTCGTAGAGGATGGCTTACTAGAATTACTACTATCTTTGTTATTGTTATTTTTTAGTCTTTCTATTTCCAATAATAATTCTTGCACTTTTTTATTTGCCTTTTCTAATTCTTTTGCAAGACTCTTATTATTTTCGCTTAATTCTGATATTGTTAATGACATACTAAAGATAGTATTATTTGCTTTATCTAACTTTTTATTTAATTCTTCAAATTGTTTATAAAAATCATTTACATATCCTTTTGCTGTCATACCAAATACCTTCCTTTAGTTTTATTATAACGATTTTTTTCAAAATAAATAGTCTATTTTTTTCTTATTTCTTTTAGTAAAATAGTAATTAAAAAGATAGAATTGACTTTTTCCTTGTCTTTTCTATCTGAACTGTAACGAAATTTATCATTTTTCTTTCAAAGTTTGTCAAAGTTGATGAAATTAACCATCTTGATAATAAACCTAATGATGTTAAATATCGTTTATTTAATGTTGATGATCCTGCTTTAATTGAACCTTTTATTAATATTGAACATAAAGATTATAAAAAGCTTATTAAAGATAATAATATCAAACCAATTAAACGTCGTAATGGAAAAGAAATAACTATTAACGTTAAATGCCCCTGCTGTGGAGCTCCTAAAGACTATCTTTATGATAATACTGGTAAACAATCTCAATTTGAATGTAAGGTTTGTTCTTTTATCTTTTCTATTCATTCTAAGGGTAATGATGTAGTTTTAAAATGCCCACACTGTCGACATGTTTTGGATCACAGGATATCTCGTGAAGATTTTGATGTCTACTTTTGTAGGAATGACAAATGTCCTTTTTACCTTAAAAATAAATCTTCTTTAAATAATCACGATAAGAAACTTTATCGAGAACATCCTCAAAAGATTAAGCTTCGTTATATTTATCGTAAATTTAATATTGATTTCCCAACTTTACAAAAGGATTATCGCAATTTTATCAAATCACCAATTGATTTATCCCGTGCTTATTCTTCTCAATATGTTATTGGTCTTTGTCTTACTTATCATATTAATTATGGTCTTTCTTATAGACAAACGGCTGCAATACTGCAAGATGTTCATGAAGTCTATATTTCTTATAAAACTGTTGAAAATTACTGTAAGGCCGCCTCTTCTATCATTCATCCTTTATTAGAGTTTTATCCTTATGACTTATCTGATACGATTGCTGCTGATGAAACTTACATCAAAGTTTTAGGCAAGACAAATTACATTTTCTTTTGGTTTGATGCCGTCAAAAAGATTGTTACTTCTTATCGAGTTTTTGATAAGCGTGATTCCTTATCTTCGATTAAAGCTGCTTATTCCACTTTAATTAAATATGATAAGTTACCAGATTCTCTTAAAGTCATTTCTGACGGAAATCCCATTTATAATGTTGCTGTTCAATATTGGTCCCAAAATGGTCTACCATTTAAACTGTATCAAGTTATTGGACTTACAAATCAAGATGATATTTCTAAAGAATATAGAAGTCAAAAGCAAATCATTGAACGCTTTAATCGTACTTTAAAGTATTATTATCGCCCAAAAGGTGGATTTACTTCTCTTGATAATGCCAACTCATATATGATCTTATTTGCTACTTATAATAACTTTTTAAGACCAAATAATTCATTAGATTGGAAAACTCCTGTTAAACTTGAAGAATTAAATGGTATTTCTAATATGCCTAATAAATGGATTGAAATATTAAATCTTGGTTATAAATATTCTGACATTT
>CASFOW010000082.1 GCA_949296705.1 uncultured bacterium | reverse complement strand
AAGATATCCTTGATTGGCTAGCCAAGTATATTCATTTGCTTAAGATGAATTTAGAGTGACTAGCCAATCAAGAATATCCCTTTCTAAATTCATCTTAAGCACTTCTATTATATCATCATCCCTCAAAAACTACAACATAGCGTTTAAATTTAATTTCTAAAATCAAAAAAATAGTTGTTGATACTATAATATATACTATTAATGTCATCGATAATTTATTCCTAAATTCTGATTATCGTAAAAAACACTTTTATATTAATAAACAAAATGTTCCTAGAACCATTGTCTCTATTTACGGTACTTTATCTTTCAATAGAACTTATTATACTGATAAAAATAAACAAAATGATTTCTTTCTTATCGATGAATTATTCGGTTTCGAACAATATAAAAACTATGATCAAGTTATTAGAGGTTTATTAATTAATGAATCTATTAATACTAATGCCAATAAAGCTTGTAATAATTCTTTAGTTTATAATCTTGATATACTTAAAAATTTAACTCCTTCTAATATTCCCGATATCCCAAGACAAACTGTTTATTATTGGATTAAAAATTTTAATGTTCATAAGATTAATTATGAACCTATTAAAAATGGTTCTACTCTTTATGTTATGGCTGATGAAAAATGGATTCATGAACAAATAAAAAAGATTAATCTTAGCGATGAAGAAAAAGATAAAAAGCATTTTATTATGTCTAAATGTTTTGTTATTTTTACTGGGGCTAAAACTAAAAATGGTAGAACTGAATTATTAGGTAAACATGTTTTTATTACTTCCTCTAAAACTCCTTGGAAAGACTTAATGGATGAAATTTGTAAAATATATGACTTTGAAAAGTTAGAAACTATTAACTTATTAAGCGATGCTGGTTCTTGGATTATTTCAGGAAAATCCGAACTTAAACTATATAGTCAAAATAATATTGTAGTAAATACTTGTGAATTTCATGTTAAACAAAAAATTAATAGAATGACTACTGACAAAGAACTTAGAAACCTATTTGTAAAAGCCATATATGAAGAATATGATAAGAAAAAATTTACCTCATTAGCTGATGAATTGATTGAAAATAAGCCAAATAACAGAAAAGAAAAATTAACTGAATATAAAGATTATATTACTAAACATTGGACAAGCATCATTAATATGAAAAATTGTGATATTAAATCTTCAATGGAATCTCATATTTCACATTGTGTAGCTGAACATTTTGGGTCAAGACCTAAGGGCTATTCAAAAGATAATATTGAATATTATTTAAAACTTCAAGAAGCTAAATTAAATGGTATTAATATTTTAGACTTATATTTAAAGGTTTCTTGTAATGATAATGATTTCATTTACAATGAAAAAGAAATAAACTTTTCCCTTTTCGATAAGTCTATTTCTTATTTACCTGTACGTTCTTCTAAGAATCCTACTTCTATTCTACTTCACAATATTGCTTATAACTAGTTTTTCCGAAACATTTTTACACTATCGCGGCCAGTGTTAAACACTAGCCGCTTTTAAGCTACCTAATTTCGTATAAAAGTTCCTCACCATTTATTAGAATTAAAATACTTAATGGTTCTTCTGTGCTATTTTTGACCGCTTCTGGAATTTCCATAAATCCATATCCAGTATAAATATCATCAGTAAGAGGCTCAAAGTTTACAAACATGGTAGTAGATGAATTATTGCTATACCTATATGTTTCTTCAAGTTCTCCATCAGGAGACAAAATATACTGCCTACCATCTCTAAATGTATATCCATCACCATATAAGACAGTCATTGCAACAGGGCTAGAACTCAAACTCTCTTTTCCGATATAGCTAATTGTGTAGTCACAACGCAAAAGTTCCTTATCGCTATCCATTATTTCAACGGTATAGCTAGTAGTAATTTCAGAGCTTTTTTCAGCAAATTCTACACTTGTTAAGGTGAAATCAAAATTTTCGGTTGTCACTGTTTCATTGAGTTGTATAGTTTTGTATTCTGTCTCTGTATTTGAAGAACTATTGCTACTATCTTCTGAACTGTTTTCCTCACTCATTGACGAATTATTATCACCTGCACAAGCTACAAGGGACAAGGCCAGAGCCGCCGCCAGTAATAATGCTATCAGTCTTTTCATGTTCACCATTTCCTTTCTTCTCATTGTGATAATTCCTGTCTGCTATGTGGTGTAGTCATAAGGAAAGAGTAACACATAAAATGTCTACTGTCAACGTCGTAACGACGTTTTTAACAAGTTTATACTTTGCAATAACACCTCTAAACTATTGTAGAGGTGATTACAATGAAGGAAGAATACAGAGAACAATATAGAAAATTTGGATTGAATGTGGTGTACTACCGAAAGAAGTTAAGAGTAACACAATTAGAATTAGCAGAATTATTAGATATTCAAAGAAGTCATATTAGTGCAATAGAACTAGGTAATGTTGGAGTATCATTTGACTTATTATTTAAGATGTGTGAAGTATTTAATATAAAACCTAAAGAACTATTTGACTTTAGAGATTAGAAGAATAATCCGTAAAGGTATAAAAAAACGAACTATTACTAGTTCGACTAATTTCTCAATGGTGCCAGTAAGGAGCAGGTCTAACAACTCCTAGGCTAAAAGATGATAGTAAGTAATAAACTTACTAACTGAATTAATTATACTAAAACAATATAACTTAATCAACACAATAGTAATTTTATTTTAAATTCCATTCATTTTTCATTAATTCAAATATTGTTTTTTTATCTTCTTTTGTAAAAATATCTTTTTGACACTTAAACTTGCTTAATGACCATTTCCACATATTATACCCAAAATGTCTATCTTTATATTTTTTACCTAAAATTATTCTTTCATTATCATATCTTGGAATAAAATGAAAATGAACATGTGGTTTTTCATTGTCTCTATAAGCATTATTCATTAAACAAGCAAAATTAAACATAGTTGCATTAAAAAGTTTTTTTGTAATTCTTTCTAATTCTTTTTCTAATTCTCCTAATTCTATCCACTCTTCTGATGTTAAATCACTTAAAGATTCTTTATTACAAGATATAATACAATCACCAGGAAATTCTTGACACCATTTAACGAATATTACATCCCAATATTTTCCTTTATATAGTTCCATAAAACACCGCCTTATTATTTACATAGTTTTTTTACTTGTTCTATCATCATCAAATAGCACAACTTCTTCACAGCCAAATTTTGATGAATAATATTCAACAAACGGACCCCAAGTATCATTATCTCTATCAAAATAAAATAACTCTTTCATATTTCTGGCATTTCTTTTCATATACTCATAATATTTTGAATACCCAGCATTTCTCATAGGTTGTAATTGCTCGTAAGCAAATTTTAATCCACTTGGATCAAATACTGGATTATAATTTTCATTTGTTATAAATCCCTTTTTCTTGTTATAGCATCCCTGAATAAGGTTAGGTATTAATATTGGATAAACTCCTTTTCTTCCATATTCATCTGTTCCTTGTTGTTCATAAAATATTGGAATTGGAACATCCCCATTACCATTTCTATGTTGTCTATCAGGGAAATAACTTTTAGGAATTTTTATTAAAAAGACATTTTCATCTGTTTCTCTTAAAACTTTCATTATATCTTGTAATAAACCATTTTCAATATCTTCATCAGATATTCTTTCCATTGTTGATTCGATTCTAAAAGATGTATCTAAATCTTTCAGTCCTTTTTGAAAAAAAGAATTATAGTCTGCTACGGGACTCTTATGTATATAATAATTAAATTCATTTTTATTTGCTTCCATGATTATCTCCTTATATTTTCAATATTTATCAAATTATTGTTATTATCAAACTCTAATTTGAATAATTCTGGACAATTCCAATTTCCATCAAATACTAATTTATCATTAAAATAAAATTCAATTAATTTTGTTTCTTCATTTAATAGTACATCACACCAAGTTTTTACCATAGTTGAAATTGCTGTTCCATGTGATACTACTGCGATATTTTTCCCTATATTTTTATTTAATATATCAAATAAAGCCTCGTTCATTCTTTTTGAAACTTCATTTGCAGATTCTCCATTCTCTAACTTATAATCCCAATCTCTAAATTGATCTTCAAAAAAAGTTGATGGAAGTTCAGACATATTATTAACTCCAAACTTTCTTTCTCCAAGTCTTTCATCTACATTCAATTTTATATTATTATTTTCAGCAATATATTTTGCCGTACACATTGTTCTTACATAATGAGATGAATAAATTGCATCTATATTTTGAAGTTCATCTTTTTCACTCATTTCACAAGCTAATTTTTCTCCATCTACGCTTAATGGATTTTTTTCATTTCTTAATTGTTCCACTTCATTAACATTATATTCACCCAACAATTTTCTAAAAGGTTGAGAATGTCTTAATAAATAAATTGTTGTCATTTTTTCATCTCCTATCTAATTATATCTACATCTATAACTTCTCTATGTTCATCATAAGTCACTCTATAAACACTAGGACTTTTTGGATTACCATCCAATATTACTTTATCATTGTATTTAATATTAAAATTCATTCCATCAAAAGTAAAATCGCAAATAGTTTCTAAAGATGACAATAAAATTAATCCATGTATAAATAATATATAACTACTATTATTTTGATTTAACAAATCATTAATAAAATGAATAAATCTTTTATCAACATCATTAAATGATTCTCCACTTCGCATTTTATAGTTTTTATCATCAAATGATAATTTATTAAAATCTTTAGGCAATTCACTTAATTTTTCTATTCCAAATATTCTTTCATTAATTCTTTCATCCAACTCAATTTTAATATTATTCTTTTCTGCTAAATATTTAGCACTAGCAATTGCTCTAACTGAATCACTAGCAAATATTCTCTCTACATTATTTAATTCTTCTATTTCACATAATTTTTCTGCTCTTTTTTCCCCTCAACAGATAAAATCATATTTCTATTATAATCTTCCAATATATAATCTTCCAATATATAATCTTCCCATAAAACATTTTCATAATTTTCATAATTTTTTATATCCACAAATGGACCCGAATGTTTTACTAAATATATAGTTTTCATTTAATCACCCATATTCTCTCATTTCTATTATAACATTAAATCTACAATTTTTATTAAATTATAATTCAAAATCATCATCTTTTTTCTTTTGTTCCTTATCAATTTTAACTTCTTTTATAATAGTTTTCATATGTATCTTATTATAATCATCATTAGTTAAAAAATCATTATCATGCAAATCTTCAACTATTTCTTTATATATATCTTGATTTTTATTACCAAATAATCCACATACTTTATTTCTTAAATAATCAACTAATTTTTTAAATCTTAATCTCCATTGTCTTAATTTATCTTCTAAAGAAAATATATCTAGTTGTAATTTATTTATCTTTTTTTCTGCTACATCTAATAGTTCATCCTTATTATTTAATTCTTCTTTAAGATCTTTATTTTCATTACTTAACTTATATATTTTATTTAAATTATCATTTAAATCATTTTTAATATCCATTAATGATACTGAATAATTAGTTAACGATTTTATAGTTTTATTATTAGATTCTATATCTTCAATATATTTAACTATTTTATCTTTATTTTCATTTGATAAAAGTAAATTATTCTTATTTAATGGTTGTTGTTTAAGATTATTTATAATTTCTTTAATATCTTTAGATTTTTCATTTATAACTTCAGTTTTACTATTTACTTTTTGAATTTTCTTTTGTTGTTTATTATAATTTTTTTGAAAAATATCATAATCTTTCATTTGACTAACACGATAATCTTGATTTCTACCTTGTTCTTTTTCTTTTAATTCCATATTGAGATTATAAACTCTATTAAATTCTTTGATACAACTTTCTCTTAATTCTTTTTGAATATCTTTTAATGATTCTACATTAAATACATCAGACTTTCCAACTTGTCTATTCATACCAGTTTTACAATTCTCTTTAAATGGTACACCAACTATATGTAAGTGTGGAGATGATTCATCAAAATGAATAGTTGCATTTGCTACTTTAAATGATGGGATAAGTTTTTCTAAATCAATCACTTGTTTTTCAAACACGCTTACCATTTTATATTTTTCTTCCATCGTTTTATCAGACCAATAATACATATTACCAAGTTCAATAATAATCTCAACGGCTAAATCGTGTTTATTATCATTTGCTATTTTATTAAAATAGTTGTCTATTTTTCTATCATCACGGGTTTGTTTATTATTATAATTAATTCTTGATTCTTCAAATAATTCTAAATATAATTTTTTCGTATCATTAACAAGATTATTACTTCCTTTAATTGTATAAATAAGTTCAGGATTATTTTCATATATTCTCAAATTATGATGATTTACTTTTGATAACTGAATACCATTCTGAATAGCATTATTATTAAAGTTTGTAGGTCTTTCTTTAGCAATTTGTTTGGCCTTACTTGTTTTATTTTTATCATTACCAACATGGAATGAATAAGATAGTTCTTCAATCATATATTCCCCCTAAAATAGTATCTTGGATAGTTAAGACAAGATGTATAACTCCCTAGACATCTTGTCATTCTAACAAGATGTGGGAGCTAAGGACACCTTAGAATCCGTTTATCTTACTTCAGTAATAACTAAAACTCCGTAATAGTTAAACCTTTCGTAAGATATAGATACAATAACAAATACTATTTATTATTGTATCTATTAACCAAACTTTTCCCACTTTCATTGAAATTATATTTCAACAAAACGTGTACGTTTGTTATTAAGAAAATGTTTCTTTGAACATTTCCTTAAGTTCTTTTTTATAATCGATTGATAGCCCAATAATAAATTTTGCATATTCTTCGGTATAGTATTCTTTTACTTTATCTAGATTGATTGTTATAACACCTAGTTTTAATTTATTTTCTTTTAATGATTTTGTATCTTTTAAAAGAATAAGTCTTATTATTTCTTCAGTTTCTTCTGCATTAAAACATCCATCATTTTTTTCTCCATCATAATATGTTTCATAATAATTTAATTCACAATCAGTATAATCACTCATATAATTTTTTAACTTTTCAAAATATTTCTTTGCTTTATCTGATGTTCTTTCTTCACTATTCATAACTATATGATTTCCTTTATCATCTGTAAATAAAGCAAGTGATAATGGAGTTTTACATTCTTTATGATATTTAACTTCATCACTTAAATATGAACTTAATATATCTATATTTTTAAATATATAATTATCTCCATTTCTTTCTAGTTCAATATTATCAATATAACGAGATATTATCTTTTGTTTTTCTTTTCTTGATAACATAAACCAATTAGACATTAAGTTTAAATAATTGCTAGGATTAGTCATTAAATCTATTTTTTGTTTATCTTCAAATATTATTAAATCATCTACTGTGAATGATAAACTTTCATATTGTTTTTGTTCTTTTATCATTTTTTCTAATTCTAGTTTTCTATAATCTATATGTTTTATTTCTTTATCAAAATCTTCTAATTTCATTACACCTTTTATATAAGCAGTTTTTATTCTATCCATTTGTTTATCTAATTCTTTTAATTCATTTGTATAGTCTTTTGTATTATTTTCTAATTTAGACTTAATAAATGGTGTATAGTAATCATTTAATAGTTCTTCTTGTCTTTGTAATAATATCCAAGCATCTAATAATAAATCTTCTATTTTTTCTTCACTATAATATGTTTTACAATGTTCACATTTATAGTAATAATACTTTTTACCACTTTTCTTTTTACTAGCAGCACCACCTAGAAAACTACCGCATTTAGAACATTTTAATTTATTAGTAAATAGATAAGTTGCTGTTCTTTCATAATGTCTAGCATTCCTCTTTTTTTGATACTGACAATTTTCCCATACTTCTTTTGATACGATGGGTTCAACAACATTTTCATAATATTTAGGATTTTTCTGTCTTTTACCATGAACAAAATCTCCTTTGTAAAGTTCATTAGATAAAATCTTTTGAATAGTTGAATCTAGCCAATTAGTTCTACCTAAAACATTTTCTTCATTTAAAATATTAGATATTTTTTGATGTGAATTACCTTCTAAATATAGATTAAATATTCTTATTATTACATCTTTAGTTAATGGATCTGGTACTAGTTTTTTATTATCTCTTTTAAAACCTAAACATTTACCAATCGGAATATGCCCTGCTTCTATTGCTCCAACCATACCAAATTTAGTTCTTTCTGAACATTTTTCTATTTCATTTTGAGATACACTAGTTATTATTCTCATAACCATTCTTCCATTAGATGTAACTGTATTTGATTCATCAGCCATACAATCTATTTCACATTCATATTCATTTACTTGTCTCATTAATTTTTCTACATCATAAACACTTCTTGTTAATCTATCTAATTTAAAAGCAACAATAACATTTATCTTTCCATCTCTCATATCTTGCATCATTTGTTGATATGCAGGTCTTTTATCATTCTTTGCACTTATTCCTGGATCTTTATATACTTTATAAACTTCATATCTTTTAAACTTACAATATTCAATTAATCTTTCTTCTTGTTCTCCCATAGAAAATCCTTCTCGTGCTTGGTCTTCAGTAGAAACTCTAGCATATATACCTGCAATTCTTATTTTTTCATCCATATATTTTCCTCTCTTCCTATCAAAAAAGAGGAGACAAAAGCACTAGTCTAAACTAATACCTTTAACTCCTCTTTGGATACTTTATTAAATTGTTTTATGTATATTATATATTTGGACATAGTGTACCTCCTTTAATAAAAGACGGATACTGCTTGTCATTTATTGGTTATTTATAATATCACAAATAATTTCACAATCAATAGGTATTAGTTATTTTTTAGATAGTTTTCTAAATCTTTTAGTTTTATTTTCTTATTATAGCCATTTATAAAGACTTCTTCACATTCTTCTAGTATTAAGTAATTATTTCCTTTAACTTTTAAAATATGTGGCTTTACATAGGCAATATTGGTATTTTTAATACTCTTAATGTTACCAGGTATAAATTCATATTTAACACAAGCAAATCGACATATCATGTCTATTTTTCTACCTAGTTCTTCACTTATTTTTAGTTCTTTAGTTTCAATCTCAAACATAATTATCACTCATCCTTTCGTTTTAAGCAGAAAAAAACTAACTATTTCTAGTTAGTAATCTATTACTCTCAAACAAAAGTGTCCGAGTTTCCTATCAATCTGGTGGAGATGAGGAGAATCGAACTCCTGTCCAAAATCAGCGAGGCAAAAACATCTACAAGTTTAGTTGACTAAGTAAATTCACTAATATAGAAGTTAGCCAACAAACACTATATTAGCTAGTTTCTAAAATTCATTACCTCTCCGAAACAAAGAGATAATATAACCTGTTAAAATCGAGCCCTTTATAAAAACCAACAGGTAAAGTTTTTAAAAGAGCCTTACACTATATGCTAATTAAGCAGCGTAAGCCATTTGATATTTGTTTCCAGTTATTTTAACTGACGCATTTTAAGATTGCCATCTACTTGCCGTTTAAGCGCAGCTGATCCTGTCGAAACCTGAACATCCCCATGAACGTAATTATATCACAATTATCCTTATATGAAAAGTATCTTTTAGATTTGCATTAATAAGTAAAAACCATTATAATAAACAACTATGGATGTGATAATATGACAAAACAAGTAGCAATACTAATGAAAAAACAATTTCTTCAAGATGAAATATATCTCTTTCAACCTACAAAAGCAATCATTGGACACAATTATGGCAATTGCTTCCAAACTAAAGATCAAACCTATTTCAAAGCGGATACCATTACCTTAATGAAAACAAAAGAGGAGTTATGTTACTATTATCCAATCGACGACAAAGATTTATTAGAAAAGTTTTCCTGTAATAATATCGAACTTTGCATGGAGGAATATTTCGACGACGCTAGTCAAAAAGTATACTTAGGAACCACTAATCACACAGAAAATCATATTGAAATTTCTCCCATGTCAACACAAGAATTAAGCGAACTTTTACATGCCAAAAAAATAGAGTCAACAAACTTAGAAGAAAAAGATAATCAAGATACCGATAAAAAAACAGAGCAAGATATTAACATCATAATCTCTAACTACGAAAATAATAATATTAGAATCGATATTGACGTTGAAGAATTAGAAGCATATGTAAGAGAGAGAATATTTGGACAAGACGAACATTTAAAAGGAATTATTACCCTACTAGCTATGAATTATCGAACTAGTAATCCACAAGAAATAAAAAAAGGCCTATTAATCGGACCAACTGGTTGTGGAAAAACAGAAATTCTTAACATCATTGCCGACTACTTAGCTATTCCTTTTACTAATTATTCTGCTCCAGACTTATCCTCAGCTGGCTATGTCGGAAAAGATATCGATGATATTCTAAGAAGAACTTATTTTAATGCCTTTAAGGATGTCGAGCAAGCAGAAAATGGAATTTTGTTTATTGACGAAATCGATAAACTGGCTAGAAATCATGATCAAGAAATCAATCCACAACCATCCCTTTTAAAACTAATAGAAGGCCATGAATATAGTGTAAAAGTAGCACCAGAAGTAGAAATCACCATAGATACTAGTCTGATGAGTATCTTATGTGGTGGAGCCTTTGAAGACTTAGAAAAAGAAAAGAGAAAAAGCCTCGGTTTTATTCAAAATAATTTATCTACAAAAAATAAAGATAAATACACCAATCAAGAATTAATCAACTATGGATTAATGCCCGAATTTATTGGAAGAATGAGTAACGTATTCTTCTTAAATCAATTAACTGACGAAGACTTAGCCAATATTCTTTTACACTCTAAAATTAGCCCTCTTCTTTTAGAACAAGCAAGAATTCAAAAAGAATTCCATGTAAATTTACGTTGGGATCAAAGCTATATCCAAGAAATTATCGCACAAAGTAGAGAATTAAATAGCGGAGCCAGAAGTCTGAAACGACTAGTTGCGTCTTCACTAATCGATTTAGAATTTGAACTATTAAAAAAGAAGAATCAGAACCGTTTCAGTGAAGCAATCGTATCTCAAGAAACTTTAGAAGACAATAAAGTATATACCTTAAAAAAATAATCAAGGCCACAGTAACCTTGACTATTTTTGTTTAATATCTATTTTTTAAATCTTTTTCAACTTGACGCCTGATATCTTTTTGTTTTAAAGCCTCACGTTTATCGTAATTTTTCTTTCCCTTACAAACGCCTAATAATAACTTAGCTTTTCCCTTCACAAAATAAATCTTTAAAGGAATTAACGTATATCCTTCTAAGCGAACTTTATCATTCAATTTTAAGATTTCTGAGCGATGTAATAATAGTTTTCTCGTTCTTGTTTCTTCATGATTAAAAATATTTCCTTCTTTATAATGACTAATAAACATATTTAATAAAAATATTTCACCATTCTTAATCACTGCATAACTATCTTTAATATTCGCTTTTCCTAAACGAATAGATTTAATTTCCGTACCAGTCAAAACTATTCCACACTCATATTCTTCTTCGATGAAATAATCATGTCTAGCTACTCGATTGACAATTTCCATAACATCATCACCATCTTTCTACGTTAGAAACATTCTGTAAAATAAGATTCATGTATTTATTATAATACATTTCATGATTAGGTAAAAGTTCTTCTGTTAAGTTTTGATAAGGATATACTTTAAAATTACGCCGAATTCCATTTATCGTATCACTATAAGTATAGACTAATCCTGCTTTCATGTTTTCTAAAGAAACTTTACTAACTCCAGCTTCTGTAGTTTTAACAATATCCAAAGAAAACATCATACCTGTCAGTTTTTCTACCCCTCGTTGAGCGGAAATAAAATTACCTAACGAATAAATAACTAAGGTATCGTCAATCATCTCGATAGGCTCAACAACATGTGGATGATGACCAATCACAATATCTACCCCTAAAGAAGCTAAGTATGTAGCTATTTCTCTCTGTCTAGAACTAACACTCAAAGAATACTCATCGCCAAAATGCATCGATACGATAACAACATCGACTTGATCACGAACTTTTTCGATATCTTGCTTAGCTAATTCATTAGAATAACGCGCTAATAAATATTCTTTACCAGACGGAACGACAAGGCCATTTGTCCAATCTGTATAAGCAAAAAAAGCATAACGAATTCCATTTACTTCGCCAATGTTAGGCTGATCCATCTCATTTTTAGAAGAAAAACTGCCCGCAGTCATCACATCAGGATGTTGTTTCCAATACTGATGAGAGTTCAAAATGGCAGTCTCTCCACGATCCAAAGTATGATTATTCGCCAAAGATACTAAATTAAACCCAGCATCAACAAAAGCATCCCCTACTTCATAGGGAGAATTAAAACGGGGATAACTAGATAACCCTAGTTCACTACCACCTAAAATAGTCTCTTGATTATAAAAAGCTAGATCATAATTTTTAGATATTTCTTTCACTTCTTCGATCATTGGACGAAAATCATAACCATTTCCTGTATCAGCATCAGCATAAACCGCACTGTGAATCAAAGCATCTCCTACCATAAACAAGGAAGCACGTGTCGTTGTTTTTAAAGGAGGCTCTTCAGAAGAAAGAGAAGTATCTTTATTCTCCTGAACCACTGAAGAATCAAAAGGAATCAATAATTGTTGCCAATAAACAGAAAAAGGAAATATCTTATAGATAATCAAAAATAGCAATAAGACAATAAGAATAATAAACAAACAGATAGAATCCTTTAAAAACTTCTCCATACTACCCTACCTAATTAAATAATATCTTCTTCAAAATTCTTTCTTTGCTTATTTTTAGTCCCTTTAACATTCGAATCTTCATCATCCAACTTCTTTAAAATTTGAAAATCGATCATGCCTTCATCTTTAGAAACGGATACAACTTTAATTAATACACGATTTCCTAAACTGTATTTCATCTTAGTCTTCTCCCCAACTACTGACATAGTTGCCTCTTCAAAATGAAAGAAATCTTTCATATCCGCTAAACGACATAATCCCTCTACCAAATTATCTAACTGAATAAATAATCCAAAATTAGTCACACCAGAAATCATACCAGTAAACTCTTCACCAATATGATCCTCCATATATTCTGCCATTTTCATATCTTCAACATCTCGTTCACAATTGATCGAAGAACGCTCTTTCATCGATGAATGTTCAGCAACAAACGGTAACTTTTCTTCCCAATGACGAATCGTTTCTGGACGAAGATCATTGTTAAATAAATAAGTTCTAAGTAAACGATGAACTGTTGTATCCGGATAACGTCTTATTGGCGAAGTAAAATGGGTATAACAAGGACTAGCTAGTCCATAGTGACCTAAATTTTCTGGTTTATAAACCGCTTTCTTCATATTACGAAGTAATAAACTAGATAAAATTTTAAACTCTTTTTTATCTTTTAAGAATTCTAGTAAACCTTGAATTGTCTTTGGCCTAACATCCTTTAAATTACCATAATATTGATAACCTAAAGTACCGATGTAATCTAAAAACTCACGAATATTTTCTTCTTTTGGATACTCGTGTACACGATAAATAAAAGGAAGTTCCATATAGAAAATATGAGAAGCTATACACTCGTTAGCCGCAATCATAAAAACTTCGATTAAGTTTTCTCCAATACCACGTTCCCGAATAACAATATCTATTGGATGACATTTTTCATCAACAATAATTTTTGGTTCATCAACATCAAAATCCAAATAACCACGCTTAATTTTCGCTTTTCGTAAAATACTAGCTAGATCAGCCATCAAACGTAAATCTTTTTCAAATGGCTCATACCCTTCTGGCACAATATTATCTTCTAGTATAGAATTAACTGCTTGATAAGTCATTTTCTTTTTAGAACGAATCACACTTTCGAAAATCTCATAATCAACCATTTTGGCATTATGATCAAATTCCATAACACAAGAGATAGCTAAACGGTCAACGCCTTCATTTAACGAACAAATACCATTTGACAATTGATGAGGAAGCATAGGAATTACTCTATCGACCAAATAAACACTTGTTCCCCTATCCATCGCGCTAACATCTAATGGAGTCCCTTCTTTTACATAATAACTAACATCCGCTATATGAACGCCAAGCTGATAATTGCCATTTTCTAATATCTGTATCGAAATAGCATCATCTATATCCTTAGTATCCGCACCATCTATCGTAAAAATTTGTTCTTTGGTTAGATCACGACGACCGACTTTTGCTTCTGGACTAACTTCTTCAGGAATCGTTTTTAATTGTTCTTTTACTTCATCGGAAAATTGATCTTCAATTTCATACTTATAAACAATAGATAAAATATCAACACCAGGATCGTCCCGATGCCCGATAATTTTAACCACTTCACCACGATAACGGTTTTTCTCGATTAAACCAAGTAATTTAACGACTACTTTGTGACCATCTACCGCCCCATGAATCATATCTGGTTCAATCTCGATACTCATCTTTAGTTTTTCTTCGTCCAAATCAATTGTCCCTATCCCATCTTTACGTAAAAAGAACTCACCGACAACTGTACTTAACTTACGATCCAATACTTTTAATATTCTACCTTCTAACTTGTTGTTCTCTTTTCTTCCTAAAACTTCCGCCACAACCAAATCATTGTGTAAAGCTCCATTCATATTAGCAATTGGAATATAGACATCTTCTTCGTCCTCACATTCGACAAAACCAAAACCTTTACGGTTAACACGTAAAATTCCTTTCTTTAACGGTCCACGATCAAAAAGCATATATCTATCTTTATTCGAACGATAAAGTGTATAAACATCACACATTTCCTGAAGAGTATCTTCTAACTCACGATATTCATCCAAATTTTGATGTTGAAGCAAACGATCTAACTCTTCGATACTTAATGCCTTATTCTTATTTTGTAAAATCTTAATTATTTCTTCTTTCATAATCTCACCTATCTTTATAATACCATTATAGAAGAAAATAATCTCTAACACAATCAATAGAAATAAATATTTACACGAATAAAGGTAAACAAAAAGAAAAATTAGTAGTACCCTTAATAAAAAAGTCAAATCCAATTAAAAGAATAAATTTATATTGCTAAAAACTTCTAAATAAATAATAAACATATTCAACATATTTTCCCCAACTAAGAAAAAAAAGAACTTATCACAAGTTCTCTTCAAATTAACTAATTAATTACTAGCTTTTTCTAATTCTTCTTCGATACGAATTAATTGGTTATATTTACAAATACGATCAGTTCTAGACATACTACCAGTCTTAATTTGACCTAAGTCAAGTCCAACCGCTAAATCAGCAATCGTCGTATCCTCAGTTTCTCCACTACGATGAGAAATAATCGTCTTATATCCATGACTTCTAGCAAGTTCAATTGTTTCTAAAGTTTCCGTAATGGTACCAATTTGATTAACTTTTAAAAGAATAGCATTACCAGCATGACGATCAATTCCCATTTGTAAACATTTTTTGTTTGTTACAAATAAATCATCACCAACTAATTGAATCTTATCCCCAAGTTCAGCCGTAATTTTAGTAAACCCTTCCCAATCATTCTCATCAACTGGATCTTCAATAGAAATAATTGGATATTTAGCAACTAATTCCTTATAGAAATCAATTAACTCATCAGTAGTAAGGCTTCTACCTTCGCCAACAAGTTCGTATTTTCCATCTTTATAGAATTCACTTGCCGCAACATCAATAGCGATACAAACATCTTTTCCAGGCTCATACCCAGCTTCACGGATAGCTTCCATAATTAATTCAAATCCTTCAGTATTAGATTGTAAATCAGGAGCGAAACCTCCCTCATCACCAACACCTGTTGCTAAGCCCTTACGATTTAATACTTTCTTTAAGTGATGGAATACTTCAGCACCAACGCGTAATCTTTCTTTAATCGTATCTCTCATTGGAATAATCATAAACTCTTGGAAATCAAGTTTATTATCAGCATGAGCACCACCATTAATGATATTCATCATTGGACGAGGTAAAGTTGTGCCATTACCAATATAACGATACAAAGGTAACCCTAAACTATTTGCACTAGCCTTCATCGCTGCCATACTAATTCCTAAAATCGCATTAGCACCATATTTTGATTTAGTCTCAGTTCCATCTGCTTCGATCATGGCATAATCAAGTGCTTTTTGATCAGCAGCATCCATTCCGATAACTAAATCACGAAGTGGCCCATTTACGTTACTAACAGCATTTAAAACGCCTTTTCCCATATAACGACTTCCACCATCACGCATCTCTAATGCTTCCCTTTCACCAGTAGATGCACCACTTGGAACAGCGGCACGCCCCATAACACCATTTTCTAGAATAACATCAACTTCAACAGTGGGATTTCCACGAGAATCTAATATCTCTCTTCCTATTACATCTTTTATCTTCATAACATTCATCCTTTCTCTTATAGTTTATCATATTTATCAGGGAAAACAAAATAAACACCCGATACTAATTTTTCTGAAGCGAATGAACAAAATCTTTAAATTCTGCTCCTCTATCTTCACATTGTTTATATTGATCCCACGATGCACTCGCTGGACTCAATAATATTATATCACCATTTGTACTAATTTCCCAAGCTTTTGGCATCGCATCCTTTAAAAATTCATACTCATAAGTAGGAATAGCTAATTTATCCCCAAACTCTTTTACACGCTTCCTACATTCGCCAATCGCCAAAATTGCTTTAACCGGAGTCATATAGTCACTTAATTCAGTAAAGTCTTGCCCTCTTTCCAAGCCCCCCAAGAATAAAATAACAGGATCATGAAAAGAAGCTAATGCAATCTGACAACATTTAATATTTGTAGCCTCAGTATCATTATAAAATTTTCTTCCCTCGATTTCAGCAACAAACTCTAAACGATGCTCTACACCACCAAACTCTTTTAGTACTTCTTGAATAACCTCATTAGAAACCTGATACTCTTTAACTGCCACAATTGCTGCCATAATATTTTCATAATTATGCTTACCAATCAAACGAATATCTTTTAAGTAAACAACTAATTCATCATAATAATAAATAGCCCCATCTTTTATATAGGCTCCATTTATCTCACCCTTACTAGTAAAATATTTAACACAAGAAGAAATACCCTTAGTAATTCGAATCGACTCATCATTTCCCAAATTTAGTACCGCAACATCATGCTTATCCTGATTCTTAAATAACTTCCTCTTTACTTCTGTATAATGCTCATATGTTTTCATAAAATCAGTATGTGCTTCACTAATATTCGTTAAAATAGCCACGTTAGGACGAAATTGATCTAAATTTTCCAATTGTTGGCAACTTACTTCATCAACAATAATATCGCCATCTTTCAATTTAGAAAGAAAACTACAAAATGGATAACCAATATTTCCTACCAGATGAACACTTTTACCAGCTTTTTTTAAAAACTCATATACTAAAGTTGTAGTTGTTGTCTTCCCATTTGTCCCTGTTATCGCAATCAATTGAATATGTTTATCTTTTGGTAAAAGTAAATAAGACATTTCCGTTTCATTAATCACTGGAATTTCCAATTCTCTTGCTTTTAATACATATTTGTGATCTATGGGAACCCCAGGATTTTTAATTAGATATTGAAACGAAGAATCTAACAAATCATCAGGATGTCCTCCGAATACAAACTGAACCCCCATATTTTCTAATTCTTCTATTTTAGAAGAATCATGGGCATCTCTTTTTTTATTATCATTAATTATCACTTTGTTTCCGCGAGTAATCAATAACTTGGCAGCTTCATAACCACTTCTTGCAAATCCCAAAATCAAAATTTTCTGATTCTCAAACATTTTCTTCACCCTTTCTATATTATACTACCAAAGAAGGAAAAAGTAAGCAAAACCACCAGAAAAAAGCAGAAAAAGAAACAGTCTAAATCATAACTGCATTAACTTTTGCTTGAAAAACAAAAAAAATTTTGCTATAGTAACATCAATTTGGAAGTGAAAATATGAATATATTTATACTAAATGATGGATGCGTAAGAGAAGATGCTTTAATCCAAAATTTAAAAATAAGACTAGAAAGTGAGAACCA
The DNA here is from genome assembly GCA_949296705.1 of uncultured bacterium. GTDB lineage: Bacteria > Bacillota_I > Bacilli_A > RF39 > UBA660 > Alloscybalousia. The sequence continues at coordinate 21,154 of CASFOW010000082.1, read as the reverse complement.
CACAATTACAACAGACTATGAAAACAGCGATATACTAATCTATACCACTTGTGCAGGTACGGGCTATAGTATCGATAAAGGTATAAAAACCTGCTATTGGTTACAGCAAATCAAAAAGAAAACTTCTCCATTAATTATTACTGGATGTCTTGCTGGATTAATAAAGGAATTAGACTTTGCCCAAAATAGAGAGGGTATCAAAATCATTGAAAATAAAGATTTTGTAGTACCTGTCAGCAATTATATTAATGAAGAAAAGAAAAGAACAACTAAAAAGTTATCATTAGAACATGCAACTAGGAAAATTTGTGATCAAGACACCTATATCCAATTCATGTTAGAAGATGGATGTACTAATCATTGTAGTTTTTGTAAAACCCATTACTATCCAAAAAAGATAGAATCTATAAATGATCAAGACGCCCTATATTATTTAAAAAATAAAATCAAGAATGGTACAAAAATCATTTCATTATCTGGAGAAAATCTAACTCTTTATGGGATAGATATTTATAAAAAACCTATACTTCATAAATTTATTCATGAATTGGCAGAAGAAACAGATCTAAACTATATCATAGTAAATGAAATAACAGCCCAAAATATGTATCCAGAATTATTAGAAGAATTAGCAAGATGTAAAAAAGTAGTTCAAGTATCCCTTCAATTAGAAAGTGCTAGTGATAAGATATTAAAAGCAATGAATAGAGGGCACACTCTAGAAGAGTATGACTATATTATAAGAACTCTACAAGAGCAAGAAAAAATAGTTGATACCATATTAATGAGCGGATTTCCAACAGAAACCCAAGAAGATTTAGAAAAAACAATAAATTATATCAAAGAAAGAAAAATATATGTAGAAGGAATAGTTGATTATGCAGATTTTTATGCGATACCATCTCATGAACTAGAACAATTGCCATATAAGGAGAAAAGAAGACACTTAAAAGCATTGAGCGAAGCGATTAAAACTTCCAATTATGAAGTATTAGAAAACGTAATGAATTATCCTTTTACAAATGCATCAATTGTAGTTGGACATAATGATAAAAAAGTATACCTAGCAAATTCTATGACTCCTTATAGTATGAAAAAAGATTTATATGAACTACCACTAGGAACCATAGTAAAAGAACCTCCAAAAAGAATCGTAAAAAGAAGAGGAAGCACAATAAATTATCAATATAAATATTAAAATCCACAAAACTGTGGATTTTATACATTGAAAAATTTACTCCCAAATGAAAAGGTGTAAAAACATATACCCTTACTATTTAAAAAAGTTTATAACTAAATAAATTCCATTACAAAACTAATTAAGAAAAATGCCATACCTAAAACTAAAGTAATACGACTAATTACCAACTCTGATCCACGTTCTTTACGGTTAGAAAACAAATCAGAATTACCACCAGAAATAATCTGAGCACCACTTTCTGCACGATTACTTTGTAATAATACAATAACAATTAATAAAATGGAAATAATAAGTAATATAGTTTGCATAGTATCCCTCCACAACTGACAAATAGTTTATCATATAATAGCAAGAAAAGCAACAGTTCTCGAAAATTTCATAAGTCGGATCCTATTGTCAAAATACTAAAAAAATGTTATAATAATCACCATTATTAAAAGAGGGGATAAGTATGAAAATAATCACACTAAAAGAAGAAGAATTCGATCAATTTGCAAGAAATCACAAATATAAAAGTCTATACCAAACATCTAATTACGCAAAAGTAATGAAAACAGAAGGATATGACTATCATTTTTTAGGCTTCATCAACAACAGTAATGACCTTATTGGAGCCACACTTTTATTATATAAAAAAGTATTTATGACTTATAAAGTAGCTTATGCCCCATACGGATTCCTAATCGATTATACCAACAATGATTTAATCGAAGAATTGACAAGTCGTTTAAAAAAACTATTGATTAAACAAAAGTTTATCTATCTAAAAATTAATCCCTTAGTCCACTGTGCAGAAAGAGATAAAACCGGAAAAATTATCTCTTATAATCCCGAAATTAATGATATTTTAGAAATTTTAAAAAGAAACGGTTATGTCCACCACGGTTTCAATAAATATTTTGAAAACAACAAGCCAAGATGGGTAGCTATTACTAAATTAACAACCACCAATGAAAAAATTTATCAACAATTAAATAAACAAGTGCGCAATAAAATCAATAATGCCAATAAAAAAGGTATAGATATTATAAAAGTCGACAAAACAGATAAAGAAAACCTAAAAGTTTTCTACGAATTCATTAAGAAAAAAAGAAATAAAAGCATTCGATATTATAAAGCATTATTAGAAAATTTTCCAGACGAGGCAGAACTTTATTTTGCTTATATTAATCCTGAAAAATTTGTCAAATATAGCCAAAGTTACTATGAAAAAGAATTAGAAAAAAACGAAGAATATAATCAAATCCTACAAGAAAGAAGCCGACAAGGACTAGATGTTAAAAAAATTATCAATACAAAAATGGAATCAGATAAAAATCTTAGTATCTATCAAAATAATCTTTTAAAAGCAACTCGTTTCTTTCAAGAGCAACCAAATGGAATTATTATTGGTGGCGCGCTAATTATTAAATATGAAAAAGGAGTTAACCTAATCATAGAAGGATTTGACAAAAACTACCGTGATTATAATCCCAATTACCTACTTAAATGGGAAATTCTTAAAGAATACAACAATGAAGGATATAGCTATTTTAACCTAAATGGAATTTGTGGCGAATTTGAGACCAAAAATAAATATTCGGGGTTAAATGAAATGAAACTAGGATATAATGCTAGTGCAATAGAATACATCGGAGAATTCGATTTAATCATCAATAAAACAACATATTCATTATATAAAAAGAAGATGGATAAAAAAGGAAAGAGAATCTAAAAAAATAACAGAATAAAAATGTTATTTTTTTTATTTGTTTGAATTATTTTACTACCTTTTTATGAATACAATACAATTTTATCAAAAAAATTATGTAAAAAGTTTCTAATGTCAAAGTCTTATTTTCAAGCTTTTTTCATTAACGTTCTACATAACTAAAAGTTCCACACAAATAATAAAAAGGTATCTTTTACAATACCTCTATTACTCATCAAAAGCAAACATCTGAATTACTCCCTCTGGATCTAAAGTAAGATAGGTATAACCATTTACTGAAACCTTTTTTGTATACTTAGCTTCTGGTAAGGCAACAGCACCATCAGTCGTAACAACTACGTTTTCGGCTGTAAGATCGGTTTCTAATACTATTTCAGCCATTGATTCATCACCAATAGTACACCCTATTGCATGTTCTCCGTCCCAAGCTGACACATAATAAGTAAATTTTGTTTGATTGTTAATAGAGCTTTCATTAACTACTACAACAAATGAATGCTCACTAACCCATTCATTACCATAAGAACTAGTAAAATCACCACTTTCCATATAAGGTTTTAATTGTTCGAAACTAATAAACGTAGCATTATCGACATTAGAAGAAACATCAATTCTCTCCGTAATAACAGCCATTCTTGCAGCATCAACATACATTTTTACAATATCAATGTATGCATTTTTCTTTGACGTGCTTATTCTTTCTAAAATAGCAGGTACAGATACAACAAATAAAACCGCAATAATCAAACCAACTATAACTAACTCTAGCAACCCAGAACTTTTACGATACGTTTCTTTCATTTTACTACTACCTCTACTCTAAAAAAAGTATAGCAAAAACTAAGATTACGGTCAACGAAAACAGAAAAAAACAACTAAAAAGAAACTACTTAAAAATTAAAAAGTAATTTTTTTCAAAACATTAAACGAATATATAATATAAAAGTTAAACGGAACGATAACAAAAGTATATTAATTAAGTAAATTACAAAGTTTCCTATTTTTTCTTTTTCCATACTTAATTTTGTCCTTGAAAAGTGTAAACACATTCAAGTTACATCATGCTTATAAAGACTAAAATTAATTTGTTATTCATTTAAAACAAGATTATATTATCACGTTTTTTGGAATTATACTATTTCTTATTTGATCGTTTATTTGCTAAACTATCTTAATATGACTTCCCTATTTTATTTTATAATTATGTAGAATTCTACATAATTATAAAAGAAGAAGCCAAAATTTAGCTTCTTCTTAACTTATAGATACATTCAAATCAAATTATGCATCAATTTTACTAACTGTACCAGCACCAACAGTACGTCCACCTTCACGGATAGAGAACTTAGTACCTTGTTCAATAGCAATTGGGTGAATTAATTCGACTGTCATGTTAACATTATCTCCAGGCATAACCATTTCTGTACCAGCAGGTAATTCTACTACACCAGTAACATCTGTCGTTCTAAAATAGAATTGAGGACGATAGTTTGTGAAGAATGGAGTATGACGTCCACCTTCTTCTTTAGTAAGTACATAAACTGCTGCTTCGAATTTAGTATGTGGAGTAACTGAACCTGGTTTAGCAAGTACTTGACCACGTTCTACTTCTTCACGAGCAATACCACGTAATAATACACCAGCATTGTCTCCTGCTTCAGCATAGTCTAATTGTTTACGGAACATCTCGATTCCAGTAACAACTGTCTTCTTAGTAGGTTTAATACCAACGATTTCAACTTCGTCGTTAAGTTTTAATTGACCACGTTCTACACGTCCAGTAACAACAGTTCCACGTCCAGTAATAGTGAATACATCTTCAATACTCATTAAGAATGGTTTGTTTGTATCACGTTCTGGAGTAGGAATCCATTCATCTACTGCATCCATTAACTTATCGATTGCTTCTTCATACTTAGCATCTCCTTCAAGAGCCTTTAAAGCAGAACCACGAATGATAGGAGTATTATCTCCGTCGAATCCGTATTCATTTAATAAGTCACGAATTTCCATTTCTACTAATTCTAATAATTCTTCGTCATCAACCATATCACATTTGTTCATGAACACTACCATTCTAGGTACTCCAACTTGACGAGCAAGTAAGATATGTTCACGAGTTTGTGCCATAGGTCCATCTGTAGCTGCAATAACTAAGATAGCTCCATCCATTTGAGCTGCACCAGTAATCATGTTCTTTACATAGTCAGCATGTCCTGGGCAGTCTACGTGAGCATAGTGACGTTTTTCAGTTTGATACTCAACGTGTGCAGTATTAATAGTAATACCACGTTCCCTTTCTTCAGGGGCTTTATCGATATTTGCATAATCAGTAAATTCAGCCCAAGCTGGATTTTTATCATGTTGACGTTTAGTAATAGCTGCTGTTAAAGTAGTTTTCCCATGGTCAACGTGTCCAATTGTACCAATGTTAACATGTGGTTTTGAACGATCAAATTTTGCTTTTGCCATATTTTTTCCTCCTTTTATTAATTACTATTATATTTTATCTAACAATTGAAGTTTTTTCAACTGTTTTGATACTATTTTATCATTTATGACAAAATATCTATAATAACGGTTTATCTCCGTTATTAACTTTTAATTACCGCTTTTCTTAACAATTTCTTCAGCGATATTTTTTGGAACTTCTTCATAATGATCAAATACCATAACGAAGTTTCCACGACCTTGTGTACTAGAACGTAAACTTGTCGCATAACCAAACATTTCAGAAAGTGGTACCATCGCATCTAAACGAATCGCATTTCCTACAGATTCCTGACCTAATGGTCTACCACGACGAGAAGTTAAATCTCCCATTACGTTACCAAAATACTCATCTGGAGTAGTAACTTCTACTTTCATAATTGGTTCAAGTAAGACTGGCTTACATTTGTTTTTAGCCTCTTTAAGTGCCATACTTGCAGCAATCTTAAATGCCATTTCATTAGAATCGACATCATGATAAGAACCATCAAATAATGTACACTTAACATCAATCATTGGATATCCAGCTAAAATACCAGTTTGTAATGCTTCTTGTAAGCCCTTATCTACTACTGGAATATACTCACGAGGCACTACACCACCAACAATCGCATCAACGAATTCATAACCCTTATCAGGATTTGGTTCAAATTTTACCCATACGTGACCATATTGTCCACGTCCACCAGATTGCTTAATATATTTACCTTCACAATCGGCAGCTTGACGAATGGTTTCACGATATGCAACTTGAGGTTGACCAATGTTTGCTTCAACTTGGAATTCTCTTTTCATACGATCAACTAATACATCTAAGTGTAACTCACCCATACCAGCTATAACTGTTTGTCCTGTTTCATGATCAGTATGTACTTTGAAAGTTGGATCTTCTTCAGCTAATTTTTGTAAAGCAATTCCCATCTTATCCTGATCAGCTTTTGATTTAGGTTCAACAGCTAACTGAATAACTGGTTCAGGGAATTCCATAGATTCCAAAATAACTGGTTTCTTTTCATCACATAAAGTATCGCCAGTCGTTGTATTCTTTAATCCAACAATAGCAGCAATATCTCCTGTAAATACTTCTGAAATCTCTGTTCTGTTATTAGCATGCATCAATAATAGACGTCCAACTCTTTCTTTAACATCTTTAGTAGAGTTAAGTACATAACTACCACTAGATAAATGTCCAGAATATACACGGAAGAAGGTTAATCTTCCAACAAATGGATCAGTCATTACTTTGAATGCTAAAGCCGAGAATGGTTCTGAATCAGATGGATGCCTTACTGCTGGATTTCCATCTAAGTCTGTTCCTTCAATTGAAGCAATATCTGTAGGAGCAGGTAAATAATCAACAACGGCATCAAGTAAGAATTTAATACCCATGTTACCTAAAGCAGTTCCGCACATAACTGGGAAAAATTCTACAGCAAGTGTTCCCTTACGGATAGCTTTCTTAATTAAGTCTGTTGAAATCTCTCCACCATCTAAATAAGTTTCCATTAACTCATCATCAAATTCAGCAACAGCTTCGATTAAATCATTACGCTTCTCCTCAGCGATAGCTTTTAAGTCAGCTGGAATTTCGATTTCTTTTGCTTCCTCTTCTTGCTTACCATCAAATTCATAAGCTTTCATTGTAACTAAATCGATAACACCATGGAACTCATCTTCAGCCCCAATTGGCCATTCGATTGGTTTTGCATTTACGCCTAATCTAGATTTGATTGTGGATAACGTATATTCAAAGTTAGCCCCCATCTTATCCATTTTATTTGCAAAAATAATACGAGGAACCGAAAACTCAGTAGCCTGACGCCAAACAGTTTCAGTTTGAGGTTCTACACCAGCTTGAGCATCTAATAATGCAACCGCTCCATCCAAAACTCTCAAACTACGACTAACTTCTACTGTAAAATCTACGTGTCCTGGAGTATCGATAATATTCATACGATAACCTTTCCAGTAAGCAGTTGTTGCTGCTGAAGTAATCGTTATACCACGTTCTTGCTCTTGAGCCATCCAGTCCATTTGAGATTCTCCATCATGAGTCTCTCCAATTTTATGAATTTTCTTTGTATGGAATAAAACACGTTCAGTCGTCGTTGTCTTACCAGCATCGATGTGTGCCATAATTCCAAAATTTCTTGTATGTTCTAATGACGTATCACGAGCCATATGTTCTCCTTTCCTACCAACGGTAATGAGCAAATGCCTTGTTAGCCTCTGCCATTCTATGGGTATCCTCACGTTTTTTAACCGCTGCACCTGTTCCGTTTGATGCATCGATAATTTCATTAGCTAAATTTTCAGCCATACCTTTACCGCCTCTTAATCTAGCATAATTTACTAACCAACGAAGGCCTAATGCTTGACTTCTCTCAGCACTAACTTCAATTGGCACTTGATAATTAGAACCACCAACACGACGTGATTTAACTTCAAGTAATGGTTTAATATTTTCTAATGCCTTATTGAATACGTCAAGTGGATTTTCTCCAGTTTTTTCCTTAACGATATCAAAAGCATCATATAAAATAGTCTGCGCTTTACCTCTTTTTCCACCAATCATCATTCTGTTAATTAACTTCGTAACCACTTTAGAACTATATATTGGATCTGGTAAAACATCTCTTTTTACTGCTTGTCTTTTACGCATGATTTTATCCTCCTTTCCTAATTACCATTTTACTTTTTGTCTTTTGGTTTCTTTGCTCCGTATTTAGAACGACCTTGTTTTCTATCTTTTACACCAGCTGTATCTAAAGTACCACGAATAATATGATAACGAACACCAATCAAGTCCTTAACACGTCCACCACGAACTAAAACTACACTGTGCTCTTGTAAATTATGTCCTTCTCCAGGAATATAAGTATCTACTTCTTTTCCATTAGATAAACGAACACGAGCATACTTTCTTAATGCAGAGTTAGGTTTCTTTGGTGTCTTTGTTCCTACACGAGTACAAACCCCACGCTTCTGAGGTGAAGCTAAAGTAGTAGTTTTTCTTTGAATCGTATTTAATCCAAAGCCTAATACTGGAGATTTGCTTTTTCTCGTCTTATCAGTTCTGTTTTTCTTAACTAATTGATTCACTGTAGGCATTGTATTTCCTTCTCCTTTCTTTACACATATCCAGGTGTATCATTTTCTATCTAAATATAAGTTTTGCCTAAACAGCAAAACCTAAATTTATTAGCGTATATAATATAACATTCTTAACTGAGAAAGTCAATAATTTTTTATTGCTTTAAATAATTCTAGATTTTCAATATAACATTTCAAAATAATATTAAAGTAAAATGTCCCATCAATTACCCAAATTAACATAGCAAACTTGATGGTCTACAATATAATAACCAGAATTAGGATACTCTGATTCAAAATTCATATACCTAAGTTTCGCAATATGGTCATCCGTTGGCAATTTAGTATCAAATCCATGAATTTTCATAAAATTATTTATCCGATAACGATCAGCATTGTCTCCATCAGCCGTCCATTCAAAATAAGAATACCCCATAACTTCCCCCTTATAAATAGAAATATTTTCCTCTGTATATTCAAGTCCTTTAATTACAATCTCTACATCATCAGAATTCCCACAATCACGGTATATCTTAGAAGCAATTTCTACATCATTCAAATACCTTTTATAATCGGAAAACATCAATAAAAATCCATTTACCATTTGACCAATCAAACATAAAACAAGAATAAATTTAATCCAATCAAACCAATGATAAGTTTCAAAAAAGATAAAACTACAAACAATAGGTAAACTTAAAAACGATCGAAAAATAACTCTAGAACCTGTCAAAAAGTTTAATAAGAAAGGAGCCATCATCAAAAAGAAGATATATATTTTTTGAGTTCTACTTCGTTTACCTAAAACTAAAAACCAAAAACCTAAAAAATAACTAAAAATAAATGATAAATTAAAGATTTCTCCTATACCTAAACCTAATTTAACAATATCCTTCAAAAAACCAAACAAAGTAGTAAAAATAGATTGCTTATTCCACATAATCATGTTATCTAAATAAGGATTATCCGGAATGTTTAACATATCCTGTACAACATTAGAAACAATAAAATACCCCAACATTCCTATTAAAAATAAAAATACTGTTTTAAAAATATTTTGTAGGTTTTCTTTAAAAGATAAATCGTTTATTTTATATAAACTGATCAAAACTCCAACAATATATAAATTAATAAAAGACTGGTATACCCCAAAAGTAGAAATTAATAAAATAATCGTGATAAATGCAAATATTTTCTTATTCTTAGATAAATAATAATAAGTAAAAATATAAGAAAGCATCATTAAAATCATGGAAAAAGAAACTTCAAAGGATTGAAGAGTAAAATTATATTGTTCTAAAAAAAATGGCGAAGTAATCAAAAGCGCCCCGCACAAAACATCACGCAATATGCTTGTTTTTTTGACATTAATATTTAAAAAATAAATAAACAAAATACTATAAACAAAAATATTTACATAAGTCAAAAAATTAATTAAACATAAATCATCATATGTAGAAAATATCCATTTCAAAAAGACTAAAAAATACCTACCCAATCCAAGCCAACTATCCATGATATTTTTAGAATCCAAAAGAATCAAATCAGTATCATAACTAAAACTATAATTAATAATTTTAAATAACCCATAAGCAAAAGTCAAAACTAATAAAATTAAAACTTGTTTTTTACTGTGACTTAACCATTCAAAAAAAGATCCCATTTCTAACTCCAAATATTTGTTATAACAGCTATAAAACCGTTTTATCTAGGTCAACTTGATAACCATCTGTTGTATATAAAGAACCACAACGAAGATAAACTTGATAATTTAATTTAGAATCTACTCGAGAAACTATAACATAACCACTACATATATTTCCGTCAATTTCTAATTTATTTAAATAATTAGCTTGAATAAAATCAGAAACAGTATAAACAAGCTGCTGTCCATCCCAATTATCCTCATAATCCTCCACTACCATAGCAGCTACTTCCTTTACCTGATCACTATATTCCGAAAGTTGTTCTTGATAATTATCTTCAGAACTAGCAGGAGGGCTACTAGGTGTTGGACTGGGGGTAGTAACAGGGACATCTAAAGGAAGAGAATCCTTACTACCAATTCCCATTTTAACTGCCCCGATAGCAATTAAAATAATGGCTAAAATAAACACACCAATAAAAGCGATAAAAGTACTAAATCCCCAACCACGGTTATCTAATTTTCTTAACATACCACATCACCACTAATACTATTATAATAGAAAAAAGAAAAAAGAAAAACACATTTTCTTTTATTAATCAACATAATCCGTAAAAAAACAAAGTTGATACAAATCACTTATTCCTAATTTTTGACAGTAAAAGTCTAATTTTTGTTAAACAACCACTAATTTTGAAGGAAAAAAAAGAAGAAGAATTACATAAACTCTTCTTCTAAAGTTTCTAGTGGTTCTTCATCAATAAACTGACTTTCTAAATCGAAATCCACATTTCTATATTTCTTAGCTCCTGTTCCTGCTGGAATCAATTTGCCGATAATAACGTTTTCCTTCATACCGGTCAAATGATCCACTTTGCCACGAATAGCAGCATCAGTTAAAATTCTTGTTGTCTCTTGGAATGAAGCAGCAGATAAGAAGGAATCCGTCTCCAAAGAGGCTTTCGTAATACCTAAAAGGACTGGTCTACCTGAAGCAGGTTTCTTTCCATTAATAATTGCCTCTTTGTTCAAATCAGTAAACTCATGCATACTAACTAAAGAACCTGGTAGTAGATTAGTGCCACCACCTTCAACGATTCTCATCTTATTAATCATACGACTAGCAATAACTTCAATGTGCTTATCAGAAATATCAACACCTTGACTACGATAAGTATTTTGTACTTCTTTCAAAATATATTCCTGAGTAGTAAGTGGATCAGTAACTGCAAGTAACTCTTTTGGACTAATAGCACCTTCAGTAAGTTTTTCTCCAGCTACAACTTTATCTCCTTTTTCTACACGAAGTTTTGCGCCGTAATTAGTAACGTGTTCTTTTGTTTCCACATCATTCTTAATAAAGATTCTAAATTTACCATGATCTTCTTCAATCTTCGTAATAGCACCATCAATCTCAGCAATTGTTGCTTTACCTTTTGGATTACGAGCTTCAAATAATTCTTGTACACGAGGAAGACCTTGAGTAATATCTTCTCCACCGGCAACACCACCAGTATGGAAAGTTCTCATAGTTAATTGGGTACCAGGCTCACCAATAGATTGAGCTGCCATAACACCGATTGCCTCGCCTACTTCAACGATGTTTCCAGTAGCTAAGTTACGTCCATAACATTTTTGACAAACACCGTTTGGACAACCACAAGTAAGAAGGGTACGAATCTCGACTTCTTCTACACCAGCTGAAATAATCTTATCTGCAATTTGTTCAGTAATGAAAGTTAACTTATCACAAATCATCTCTTTAGTCTCTGGATGTAGAACTTTTTTATTCGTATAACGACCTACAATACGGTCATATAAGCTTTCAATAACAGCACCTGTCTTGTCGTTAATAAAGGCACGAACAACAACACCTTGGTCAGTACCACAATCTTCTTCTTTAACGATAACATCATGACTAACATCAACTAAACGACGAGTTAAGTATCCAGAATCAGCTGTCTTAAGTGCAGTATCAGCACTACCTTTACGAGCACCATGAGTACTTAAGAAAAATTCTGATACAGAAAGTCCTTCTTTGAAAGATGAAAGTACTGGAATTTCTACACTTTCACCATTAGGTTTAGCCATAAGTCCACGCATACCAGCTACCTGAGTAAAGTTAGAGATATTACCACGTGCTTTGGAGTGCATCATCATGAAGATTGGGTTATCCATATCTGCATTAGATTTTTCTTGTAGTTCTTCTTGAACTAAATCCTTAGCATGATTCCAAGTTTCTACTACTTTTTCATAACGTTCTTGATCAGTAATCAAACCACGCTTATATTGCTTATTAATCTTATCCACCATCTTGTTCGCTTCCGCAACAATTTCTGGTTTCTTTTCACTACTTACGACATCACTCATAGAAACCGTAATACCAGCTATTGTTGAATAGTGGAATCCTAAATCTTTAAGTTTATCCAACATAATTGAAGTTTCAGTCGTCTTATAACGCTTAAAAACCTGCGCAATAACTTTTTCCAAAACACCCTTTGCAAAAGGTTTAACAAGTGGCATAGATGCAATTACTTCTGGAATATTACTTCCCTTTTCGATAAAGTATTTATTTGGAGTTATTTGTTGAATATTCTCATCAGTTGGTTCATTAATATAAGGGAAAGAATCTGGTAATATTTCGTTAAATTTGATCTTACCTACAGTAGTAACTAAGAACTTACCATGTTGTTCTTCCGTAAATATTTTATATTTAAAGGAATCAACAGGAATAGCGATACGGGTATGAAGAGTAAGTTCACGTCTTTCGTAAGCCATTAGAGCTTCATTGGTATTTTTAAATAATCTACCCTCACCTGGAAGTCCTGCTTTTTCCATCGTAATATAGTAGTTACCAAGAACCATATCCTGAGATGGCGTAACAATCGGATCACCTGATTTTGGATGTAGAATATTATTAGCACCTAACATCAAAAGTCTAGCTTCAGCTTGCGCTTCTTCTGATAAAGGTACGTGTACAGCCATCTGATCCCCATCGAAATCGGCATTAAATGCAGTACAAACAAGCGGATGTAAACGAATAGCTTTACCACCGATTAGGATTGGTTCAAATGCTTGAATACCTAATCTATGTAGGGTTGGAGCACGGTTCAAAAGAACTGGATGCTCTTTGATTACTTCTTCAACAACATCCCAAACAACTGGATCTTGGTTTTCAATTAATCGCTTTGCCGCTTTAATATTATGAGCAATATCTTTTTGAACTAAACCATGGATAACATGAGGTTTAAATAATTCCAAAGCCATTTCTTTAGGAATACCACATTGATACATCTTAAGGCTAGGTCCAACGACAATAACACTACGTCCAGAATAATCAACACGCTTACCTAATAAGTTTTGACGGAAACGTCCTTGTTTACCTTTTAACATACTAGAAATAGATTTTAAAGGTCTATTTCCTGCACCAGTTACACTTCTACCACGACGACCATTATCAAATAAGGCATCAACTGCTTCTTGTAACATACGTTTTTCATTTTGAATAATGATACCAGGCGCACCTAAGTCAATTAGCTTCTTTAAACGATTATTACGGTTAATTACACGGCGATATAAATCGTTCAAATCACTAGTCGCAAAACGACCACCATCTAACTGAATCATTGGTCTTAATTCTGGTGGGATAACAGGAATACAATCCATAATCATCCATTCAGGTTTATTTCCTGATTGATAGAAGGCATTTAAAACATCGATACGTTTAATCAAACGAGTTCTTTTTTGTCCTTGAGCTCCTTCTAACTCTTTAGAAATCTGCTTAATTTCTTTTTCTAAGTCAACTTTCTTTAAAAGCTCTTTAATCGCTTCTGCTCCCATACCTACTTGGAAAGTATTTCCATACTTTTCATAATAAGCACGGTATTCTTTTTCAGAAAGTGTCTGTTTATTTTCAAGTGGTGTATTTCCTTTATCAATAACAACATAACTAACGAAATACAATACCTCTTCTAAGTCTCTTGGGCTCATATCTAAGACAAGTCCCATCCGAGAAGGAACTCCTTTAAAGAACCAAATGTGAGAAACAGGAGACGCAAGTTCAATATGTCCCATTCTCTCACGTCTTACCTTACTACGAGTTACTTCAACACCACAACGATCACAGACAATATTCTTATAACGAACACGTTTGTATTTACCGCAAGCACATTCAAAATCTTTAGTAGGCCCAAAAATTTTCTCACAGAATAATCCATCACGTTCTGGACGAAGTGTACGATAATTAATCGTTTCTGGTTTCTTAACTTCTCCATAACTCCATTCACGAATCTTTTCAGGAGATGCGATACCAATTTTTAAAGCTTCAAACCTATCTACTGCTATCATAATTATTCATCCCCTTCCATCAAATCATCTTCAAAATTTGGATCAAACTCCAAATCTAAATCGTCTTCAAACTCGTCATCATCTTCATTATATTCATCATCTTCAGATTCACTAGAATCTCCTGAATCTGATAAATTATCTAAGGAAACTACTGGACTATCTTGTTGAATCATATCCTCTTTAGCTTCATCTTCTTCTATTTCTTTCAAGCTTAATGTCTTACCTTCATCATCGATAATACTAATATCAAGACCTAATGCTTGGAATTCTTTCATTAATACTCTAAAGCTTTCTGGAACACCTGCTTGATTAATCTCTTCACCTTTGACAATCGATTCATAAACTTTAACACGGCCAAGAACATCATCTGATTTATATGTAATTACTTCTTGTAAAGTATAAGCTGCACCATAAGCTTCTAGTGCCCATACTTCCATTTCACCGAAACGTTGTCCACCGAATTGCGCTTTACCACCTAAAGGTTGTTGAGTAACTAATGAATAAGGCCCTGTTGAACGAGCATGTAATTTATCATCAACCATGTGGTGAAGTTTAATCATGTACATAACACCAACTGCGATACGATTATCGAATGGATCACCGGTTCTACCATCATAGAGAATCGTCTTACCATCTTCACTCATTCCTGCTTCCTTCATCATATCTAGGATATCTTGGTTCTTAGCACCATCAAATACTGGAGTCGCAACATGAATACCTAACTTCTTAGCAGCCATACCTAAGTGTAACTCTAAGATTTGTCCTAAGTTCATACGAGAAGGAACACCTTGAGGGTTAAGCATGATATCAACTGGTGTACCATCTGGTAAATATGGCATATCTTCTTCTGGTAAAATAAGGGAAATAACACCTTTATTACCATGACGTCCAGCCATTTTATCTCCAATTTGAATCTTACGTTTTTGAGCAATATAAACACGAATAACTTTACTTACTCCAGCTGGTAATTCATCATTATCCTTACGAGAATAAATCTTTACATCATGAACGATACCTTCACCACCATGAGGTACTCGAAGAGAAGTATCTCTAACTTCACGAGTCTTTTCCCCAAAAATCGCATGTAATAATTTTTCTTCTGAAGTAAGTTCAGCCATTCCTTTAGGCGTAACTTTACCGACTAAAATGTCGCCTTCTTTAACTTCAGTACCAACGATAACAATACCATTTTCATCTAAGTTCTTACGCGCCTCATCACTAACATTAGGAATATCGCGAGTAATTTCTTCTGGTCCTAATTTAGTCTCACGACATTGCATTTGATAATCTTCTATATGAATAGAGGTATAAACATCATCTTTAACTAATTTTTCATTTAAAATAACTGCATCTTCATAGTTATATCCATTAAAAGTCATGAAAGCAACAACGACGTTCTTACCTAAAGCAAGTTCACCTTGATCCATGCTTGGACCATCAGCGATAACATGTCCACGTTTTACTTCATCACCAACTCTTACGATTGGACGATGATGATAACATGAATCTTGGTTACTTTCTTCAAAATTAGCTAAATAATAAGTATCTTTACCAGTCTTATTTTTAATTACAATTCGCTTAGCATCAACATATTCAACAATACCATCTGCTTTAGCTAAGATAGCAGCTCCGGAGTCACGAGCAGCAATATATTCAACACCAGTTCCAACAAATGGAGCTTCGGCTTTTAAAAGTGGTACAGATTGACGTTGCATGTTAGCTCCCATCAAAGCACGAGTAGCATCATCATGTTCCAAGAATGGAATACAACTTGTCGTAACCGCAACTACCTGTTGTGGAGATACATCAATATAATCTACTTGATCAGGTTTTACTAAGATATTATCTCCTCTAAAACGAGCAGCTACTTTTTCATCGATCATCATATTATTCTCATCAGTTGTAACTGTAGCTTGAGAAATAATTACATCATTTTCTTCATCCGCTGTTAAATAGTCTACTTGATCAGTAATCTTACAATGATCTACTTTACGATATGGAGTCATAATGAAACCATACTCATCCACTTTAGCATAGCTAGCAAGGGAAGTAATCAAACCGATATTTTGGCCTTCTGGTGACTCAATCGGACAAATACGTCCATAGTGAGATGGATTAACGTCACGCACTTCCATACCAGCACGATCTCTTGATAAACCACCTGGACCTAAAGCAGATAAACGACGTTTATTGGTAAGTTCAGAAATTGGGTTAATCTGATCCATAAATTGAGATAATTGGCTACTACCAAAAAATTCCTTCATTGCAGCAGTAACTGGACGAATATTAATTAACGTTTTTGGCGTTACTTCTTCCATTTCTTGTGTCGTCATTCTCTCACGAATAACTCTCTCCATACGAGAAACACCAATTCTAAATTGATTTTGTAAAAGTTCACCAACTTGACGAATACGACGATTACCAAGATGATCTATCTCATCAAAATTGCCAAATCCGTTTAATAGACATAAATAGTAAGATACAGCCGCATAAACATCAGGAATAGTAAGACGCTTAATATCCACAGTCTGATTATTACCAATAAGTGTAAGCTTCTCTGATTTTTTGTTTGGATTGTAAATTTTAATTTCTTGAATCTTATTATAAGTATCTAGCTCTTCATTAATCATAGCTTCACGAACACCATAACCATCCTTAAAGATAGGACGTAACTGTTCCAAGACTTCTTTAGTTACTAATGTATCTTTAGGAATAACTACTTCACCGTTTACTTTGATATCTTCAGCTAAAGTTTGATTTAATACCCGGTCAAGTACATTTAATTTACGATTAAATTTATAACGACCAACCCGAGCTAAATCATAACGAAATTCATCAAAGAAACGAGTAATAATTTGGTTCTTAGATGAATCCAATGTAGCTGGCTCACCAGGCCTTAATTTCTCATAAATTTCAATTAAAGCTTCATCGGTATTCTTAGTAGAATCTTTAACAATTGTATTTTCGATATATTCATTCTTACCGAACATCTTACGGATATCGTCATCACTTGACAAACCAAAAGCACGTAACAAAGTAGTAAGTGTTACTTTTCTAGTTCTATCAATTCTAACATAAAGAACATCTCTTGCATCCGTTTCAAATTCTAACCAAGTACCACGGGTAGGAATGATTTGAGAAGTGATTAACTCTCTACCATTCTTATCGATTTCACGATTAAAATAGACACTTGGCGAACGAACCAACTGACTGACAATAACACGTTCTGCACCATTAATGACGAAAGTCCCGCTATCCGTCATAATTGGCATATCACCCAAGAAAATCTCTTGTTCTTTAACTTCACCTGTCTCATGATTAAAAAGTCTGACATCCACTTTTAATGGAGCAGCATAAGTCGTCTCGCGATCCTTACATTCTTTAATCGAATAACGAGGAGAATCAAAATGATAATCGCCAAATTCTAACGATAACGTACCAGCAAAATTTTCAACTGGAAATAAATCCTCAAATACTTCTTTAATACCAGTATTTGTAAACCATTCATAGGACTTAGTCTGAATCTCCAACAAATCTTTTAGTTCATAAGTATTTTTAATTCTAGAAAAACTTCTTCTTTCTCGGTGGTCACCACATTTAATTACTTTATATGCCACTAAATTCACCCCTATACACATATAATCAAAGAACATATTGATAAAAAATAATACGTTGCCAATTTATATTAATAGCATAATTTTATCAACAAGTCAACAACTTGTACACTTTATTACGAAAAAACCTTTACTTTTCTCTAAGATACTAACATTATAACTTTTTTCAAACTCAGAAATCGTCGATTTAGCACCTTGATCTTTGTGAATTACACAATACAAGCACCCATCAGGCAATAAATGCTCTTTCGCGCCTAGTAGAATTCGATAAACTACTTCTTTCCCAGCTCGAATCGGTGGATTAGTAATAATTACTTGATAACGATCAGATACATTTTGATAAGCATCACTCTCAAAAATATTTACATCAACTCGATTATCTTTCGCATTTGTTCGCGCTAAATGAAGTGCTCGTCTATTGACATCACACATATCCACCGTACACGAAGTATTCTTCGCTAAATAAATACCAATTACTCCATATCCACAACCAACATCCAAAACTTTACCTTGAAAATCTTCTAAAGGAAAACTTTCCAAAAGTAACCTCGTTCCAAAATCTAACTTAGTTTTTGAAAATACACCATTATCTGTTGTCATCTTCAAAGAAGTATCTTTTATCTTAATTACTATTTCTTTGCGATTACTTTTCAAATCGACGTTGTCAAAATACTGTGCCAATTAATCACCCCCAACAAAGCAAAAGAACTAACTATTTTCTATCCATAATAGTTAGTTCTCCTTTCGTACTCATATAATACTGAATTTTTAAAAATAATGCAACACATTTTTTGCTTTTTTTCAAGTAATTGGACAAAATTTTACAATTTCTGTGATCGAGTAGAAGTATAAATTACTCTATACAACCCTCACAGATCCGTACGTGCGGATTTCCCGCATACGGCTCTTCATAATATAGTGTTTATTTATCAAATAGCATAGATATTTACTTTTATCCTTGGCAATGGTAAGTCAAAACATTTAATCATCATGTTAAATTCATCGTAAGTGTAACTTCTTTTTTGGCTTCTACGATTTAACCATTTGAATAACAATACATTTACCGCATATGCATAGTCTGTTATGCTTCTACTGTTGTCTGTTATTCCATAGTAGTTATAGTGTCCTGTTAGTTTTCTTTTGGTTGTCTCCATTATTTCTTTTAATGGTTTGTTTCGATTTGTTTTTATCCATACCTTGAACTCTTGTACTTTTTGTTTGAATTTCTTTTTAGAAGTTTTTCTCTTAACTCTAAATTTTCCTGTTTTATTACTTTTACTACAATAATGAGTAAATCCCAGAAAATCAAATGTTTCAGGCTTTCTTTTACCGCTTCTCTTGCAATTTTCACATGCAAATCTACCAAATTCGATTAATCTCGTTTTATCTTCTGCAAATTCTAGTTTTATTTGTTTCAACCTTTGTTTTAATAGCTGGTACGTTCTTTCCGCTTCATCTCTATATTGGAAACATAGAACTAAATCATCTGCATAATTTATTATCTCTACAAAGCCTTTTGTAGTTTTCTTGATTCTCTCTACAAATAGTATTATTCCATAGTACATTACTATATTTGCTAATACAGGACTTAATATTGAGCCTTGTGGCGTACCCGTATCGCTTGTTAGATGTTTTCCATTTTCCATTATTCCAGTAATTAGAAATCTTTTAATTAGTCTTAGAAGACGCTTGTCTTTTATGTGCATTTCCAATCCTTTCATAATTAATTCATGGTTAATATTATCAAAATATCCTTTTATGTCTGCATCGAGAATGTAGTTTGTATATTTATTTTCAATACAATTATTTAAATATCTTAGACAGTCATGACAACTCCGGTTCGGTCTAAATCCAAACATATTATTTGTGAATTTCGGCTCGAATATTGCTTCCACCACTTTCTTTAATGCTAGTTGTACTATCTTATCTTCAAAGTTGGATATTGCAAGTCCTCTTAGTTTTCCATTAGGCTTAGGTATATTTATCTTTCTTGCAGGTGTCGGTTTGTAGGACATTGTTTTGAGTCTCTTTACGATATTATTTAGATTTTCATCTAAGTTTATTAGATACATATCTTTAGTAACTCTGTCTATTCCTGTTGCCTTATTTCCATCTAGTTCATCAAAACATTCTTTAAGTAGTTCGTAATCAATTATGTGATAGATTGATGTGAAAGCCTCTTGTGGTCTTTCTTTTGCTATTTGATTTATTCTTGTTATTTTAGTTGACATTATTTCTCCCTCCTTGCATAGTGATAATGTTTCTTTTAACAAGAGCTATATTATGTGAACCCCTTCCTTACTCTGTATTTGTTGATACAGTATCAAAAGTACTATGAGTTCATCTGACTACCTATGCTTCATTTGTTATATCTCATTATTTGGTAACTTGATATAGCATACTCTTTTTTTCTATCTCTAGTTTAGTACTAGTGCCTCTCACTAGAGTAAGAGAAAACATAGGTTCTCACCGTTCATCGAATAATCATTGTGTAACATGATTAGGTCTTCGACCCCGTGAGAGCTTGATAGACTTCCCATATCATCTTCTCAAGTATTGCCTTCTGTTTAGTAAACAACATCTGCCTCTCATTTACCTCTGATTTCGGGGCTCAATACTAACCCTATTACCTAGCTGTCTACGCTTGAACTAACTGTTACCAGTTTCGTTCCAAGACTCGCTACTAGTGATGCGGGTACACCTTTCTAGATGGGATTTTCACCCATTAAATTATTCGACCTACACGGTCGCACTTACAGTTCAGATAGAACATGACAAAAATTAGGTAGAACTATCAAGTTCTATCTAATTTTATGCCTTAACTGTTTTATTACTAAAAACCTCTTTTAAAGAAGAATTTAATGACTTTTTATTTTTAGAACATGTAGATGTAAAACTTCTTATAACTACAAAGTTATTTGCACCTTCAACACTTCTAAATTTTCCAATCTTTTGTCTAACTTTCACAAACCTTAAGTCTGCTTCGGCTCTATTGTTTGAAAATGTAACATAGAATTTTCTTAAAAACAATAAATGATTATCTACATATTCTT
>CASFOW010000081.1 GCA_949296705.1 uncultured bacterium | reverse complement strand
TGTAATGATGTGTCTAATTTTTTAGAAATTTCTTCCAATTGCTTAAACATATCTGTCATATATCCTTTACCCATTTAAATCACTATCCTCTATAGATTATAGTATTACAATAAATCATTTATAAATCAATAGTTTTGAAGCAATTTCTTAAATCTGTGGATAAAGTAAAAATAAGAGTCCATAAAACCCTTATTTTTCAATACCTATTTTATTCAATTGTGCATAATTTTTTGTTTAAGGTCTGAACTGTTACAGGAATTAACCTGTTTTAATTACGTTTTAATTGACAAACTGACCCCATTTTGACTATAATGATAGTATATAAGGAGGAGTAAGATGGATGATGGATAATCAAATCAATACTGAACAACAAGCAGTACCAGAACAAGGAACTACAAATAGCCAAAATCAAACAGTAGAGCCTAAAAAAAAGAAAAGAAGAAAACGGAGTATTTTTAGTATATTCTTTAATCTTTTAGGAATCATTATTATTTTAGTTTTGCTTGCTGAACTTGTAATTGGATTCATAAATATGCAGAAATTAAATAATGGTGAAGAACCAGTTTGGTGCTTAGAAGATAAAATTGAAGAAAAAGAGAACAAAACAATAAGAACTTGTAATTTGGGCTTATATCGTATTGTTAAAACTGATACCGATAGAGAAACAAAAATTACTTTAAAACCGTTCTTTTTAGGCGAAGAATAAAGAATTAAAAAACGTGGAAGAAGGAATAACTTTTCTACGTTTTCTATTGGAAATATAAAATTACACTAGCGACCATAGATCCAACCATGATTACAGTTAAAAATATAGCCATAAACTTTAACATTTTTTTATTCATTGTAAACACCTCGTCATTATTATATAAGATTTTTATTAAAAAGTAAATTTATCGGCATATTCTTTTTACTTTTTAATATAGTTAACTAGGTGAAGAAGAAATGAATATAAAAAATATTAATAGAGACAAGCTATTGGCACAAAAAAAGAAATATGTTTTTTTAATTATGGTTATGGCTTTAGGGATATTAGCAGGGATATTATTTGTTTTCTTTATCAGCAGTGAAGATAAAGCATTGTTATTAGACAATTTGAATAGCTTTTTTACTAGTATCAAAGAAAATAAACTCAATTATACAGATAGCTTAATGAATAGTACTTCTAGTAATTTACTTTCTATTCTTTTCATTTGGTTACTTGGTATATCCGTAATAGGAATTCCCTTTATTTTAGGTTTTCTAGTGTTTAAATGCTTTGTATTAGGATTTTCTATCAGTTCTATTCTTGTTAATTATGGTTTTAAAGGAATACTTGTTGCTATTAGTTATGTTTTTCCTCATCAACTTCTTTATTTAGTAATGTGGCTTCTTCTTAGTTTTTATGCTTTATCTTTTTCTTGTAAATTATTCAAGCTATTATTTTTAAAGAAGAATATTAATTTGAAGGAACATTTTAGAAAATATTTAAAAATATTACTTATCTGTTTACTTTCTAGTTGTCTTGTTTCTTTATTTGAAGTTTATGTGACACCACAATTGATAAAGTTGTTTATTTTCTAGCTAAAATAAGGTATAATATTCGTGATTGTATAGAAAAAGGTGGTGACAAGAGAAGAATCTCTTTAGAAGTAATGAAGAAAGTAGTTATTGGTATGAGTGGTGGGGTAGATAGTAGTGTAGCTGCCATTCTATTAAAAGAACAAGGATACGAGGTAGAAGGATTATTTATGAGAAATTGGGATACTTCTTTAAATGGAGATATTTTAGGTAACCCAAATTTAAATGATCAGATTTGTCCTCAAGAACAGGATTATAACGATGCATTAGAGGTATGTAAAAAAATTGGTATTCCCCTTCATCGAATTGATTTTGTGAAAGAGTATTGGGATTATGTTTTTGTTTATTTTTTAGAAGAGTTAAAAAAAGGAAGAACACCTAATCCTGATATTATGTGTAATAAGTATATTAAATTTGATTATTTTATTCGTGAAGCTAAACGATTAGGCGCTGATTATATCGCAACTGGCCATTATGCAAGAATCAGGGATGGGCAATTGTTAAGAGCAGTAGATACGAATAAAGATCAGACTTATTTTTTATCACAACTTAATCAAGAACAATTAAGCAAAGTACTTTTCCCAATTGGTGAATTAACGAAACCTGAAGTTAGAAAAATTGCTGAACAATACGGCCTAATTACTGCTAAAAAAAAGGATTCTACAGGAATTTGTTTTATTGGCGAAAGAAACTTTAAAAATTTCCTAAAAAATTATTTACCTAATCAGCCTGGTAAAATTATTAATATTGAAACTAATGAGGTTGTTGGTGGTCATGTTGGTTTAATGTATTATACGATAGGGCAGAGAAGGGGACTTGAAGTAGGTGGTACTGCTGATAGATTATTTGTAGTAGGAAAAAATCTACAAGACAATATTTTATATGTAGCATTAGGAGAAGATAATCCTTATTTGTATTCTGATAGTTGTATTATTGATACAGTTAATTTTAATAGTGAAGAAAAACCACTTAAATGTAGTGCAAAGTTTAGATATCGAGCAAACGACTATCCAGTAACCTTAGAATATTTGGATAATGGCGAAATTAAAGTAAAATACAAGGCAGTAAAATCAGTTACTCCAGGACAAGCATGTGTCTTTTATGATGGCGAAAAATGTCTAGGTGGTGGCATCGTAAAAACAGTATGTAAAGATGACAAAAAGCTTTGGTATATATTGTAAATAATTTGTAAACTTTACTACTTGATTTTTTGCTTAAACGTGATAGAATTATATTAGGAGGTTTGATAGTATATGGCATTAAATGAATTATTGATAGAACTAGGAATATCTAAAGTAAGATTAGCAAAATATTTAGGGGTATCTAGACAGATGCTGTATAATTATCTAGCTCAAAAAAATTTAAATGATTGGCCTAAAGAAAAAGCAATGAAAATATTATGTTTACTTGGGGTAAACACACCTGATGAACTAAAAAACATTAAGGTTGACGGCGAATATATTATTCAAGTAGAAAATCGTTTAAATGATGGGGTTAAAGAGACAAATGGTAAAGAAATCTTAACGGATTTAAAGGGTTTTAATAAAAAAGAACAAGAGCTATTAACAGACATTATAAATTTATTAAAAGAAAAATTAGCAGATGATAAATCTAAAGATACCTATAATAGTTATCGTTATTTATATCATTTTTTACAGTCAATGGAGACAAATAAAGAATTAAAATATATTCTTGCTTATATGTCTAAATCGATGGGATTTATCGATCATACTGAATATGCTTTTAACGAAAATCAACAGTTTATTTTTGAAAGTATTTTATTTTCAGCGATGACCTTATATACAAATGGTGGAGCATCGCGTTCAAAGATTGCTGATACTCATAAACGCTTTGTTCAAGAGATTGAACATAAAAAAGAAGAACGATTAAGTAGAACTCAAGAATTAAATGCAGCTAAAGTTCAGGCATTGAAAGAATTAGGGTATACGGAAATCAATAACGAAAATGCAAAAGAAGTTTTGGAAAAAATTGCAGAAATTCAATCTAGAAAAGTTTAAATTTATACTAATAAATTAAATAGGGAAGAGTAGTAGTTACTCCCCTATTTTTTCTGTTTTAGAGAAAGTTACCCTAAAACGATATGGATTTACAATAGAACAAAATGAAAATAAATTTTCATCTCCCAGTCGTTACCTCCCAGGCTTTCTGCTTCATAGATAGAGTAACCTCTATTCTCCACAGACTTAACATCCGACAGTCGCTGCCGTAGATTTTGTTCTTACTTTTTTTATACTTGTTTTTTTCTATTCTTTTTTCATTACACAAATTCTTTCATATATCTCTTTATTCCTTCAAATAATATGTTTTGACTAGCATTGATATCCCTATCGTGGTAACTTCCACATTCTGGGCATATCCAATTTCTAACTGATAAATCCTTTACTTTCTCATTTTTATATCCACAACAACTAC
>CASFOW010000080.1 GCA_949296705.1 uncultured bacterium | reverse complement strand
GGTATAAAAGTATCAGATTATGAAATGGAAACTAAAATAAATACACATATAATAAGAGAAACAGGATTAGAAAAATGGAGTCTTGTTATTACTCCATATGCTAACTAAAATTGTAAGATTTATTTTTGAAAAATCCCTAATAAAGTTAATATAATAAATTTTTTAAATTGGTTAGAAAATGAAAGGAAAATAAGTAGAGCTTCAAGAAATGTAAGATTGGCAGCTATTCATTCATTTGTAAAATATATGCAGATAGAAGTTCCTGATGATATTTTTGAGTTTAATAAAATTATAGCAATAAAAAAGAAAAAACATCAAGATAGAGAAATTCCTTATTTAACTGTTGATGAAGTAAAAAATATATTAAACCAAATTGACGATACTACTAAATTGGGCTTGAGAGATAAAACTCTTTTAACTCTTATGTATGATACTGGGGCAAGAGTTAGTGAAATCATTCATCTTAATATTGAAGATATTAGACTGAATAAACCAGAAACTATAAAATTACATGGTAAGGGTAATAAAACAAGAATAGTTCCGATTATGGGAAATACGGTATCTTTATTAAAAGAATATATGATAGAATACAAGCTTTTAGAAAATAAATATACTAATATAAATAGTTTATTTTTTAATAGAAGCGGTTATCCATTAACAAAAATGGGAATAAATTATATTATTAATAAGTATGTTTCTAAAGTAAATAATAATAGTAATAATATAATAAAAATAAAGGTACATTCCCACACATTTCGTCATTCAAAAGCGGTACATTTATTAGAGTCGAATGTTGAATTAATCTATATTAGAGATTTTTTAGGTCATTCAAGTGTTAAAACCACCGAAATATATGCGAAAGTATGTAATAAAAATAAAATGGAGGCTTTAGAGAAAGCTTATTCTGAAATTACTGATATAACACAAGAAAGTTGGTCTGATAATCATGACTTAATTGCATGGTTACAAAATTTATGTAAATAAAATAATGTAAAGTTTTTTTATTAAAAGTGCTTTGTTTTAAAGCATTTTTCTTTAAACCTTACATTATTTCAAACTTTACATTATTACCACTTCTTCTTATACCTGTTATAATTTTTATAAGTTTATTTTCTTTTTTAGCTATTAATTTGTTCAGATAATAATTTCTTTCAATTTCCATAGTATCCCTTACCTTTCTTAATAAACTATCAATAGTATATGCCAAAAATAAACTTTTAGCAATATATATTCCAAAAAAACTGTCCAATTCCATTTTTTAAGGAATACAAACTAAAACTATCCCAAAATAAATCAGGATAGTTCTCTATGTTTTATATCCTAACATATTCAGCAAGTTCTTTAAACGAAAAAAGATATATATGAGACAAAAAACTCGATATATATTTTTTTCCTATCAGAGTAAATTAACTCGTTATTCTATTATTTACAATTTATTCAAGAAGAATTTTCCACATAATCAGCAAATGATTTTATCCCATCAAACTTTCTTAATTTTTTAAGTCCTGATAATTCAAGACGTTTTATTTCGGTAGCAGATAGATGAATGATATCGTTCAGCAATTTTACGTAAAGTCCAAACTCTACCATTATTTAATCTGTATCGTAATACAATAACTGCCTTTTCCCTAGGCTTTAACTTAGCTTGAGCAAATAATTGATCTATCTGTTTAGGTAACATCGCTAAAATTGAAAGATCTTCTACAGACTTTTCATCAATAGAAAGACATTGCTCTAATGTTAAATTATCAACTTGATCGGTTGCACTATTTAAACTAATTGTATCTATGGTTAAGCATTCTAGTTCTAAAGCATCATTAATAGATATTTGCATTTTTGTTGCTATCTCTTCTATTGTTGGTTCGCGATTAAGTTCTAATTTTAACTGTTCTTTATTTTTCTTGTAGTTAATCAACTTTTCGTTTTTCCATACGGGTATTCTAATATCTTTTCCTTTATTGTATATTGAACGAATAATTTCTTGTTTAATCCACCAACTGGCATAGGTAGAAAACCGCTACCCTTTTTCTATATCAAATTTATCAGTTGCTTTAATCAAACCAATATTTCTCTCTTGAATCAAATCTGGAAATTCTACTCCTCTATTTCTAAATTCTTTCGCAATAGAGACAACCAACCGTAGATTACTATTTATTAATTTTTCTTTGGCGCTAGCGTCTTTTTGTTTTACCTGATGAACAAGTGAAAGCTCCTCTTCCTTACTTAATAAAGGATATCTTGCAATATCTTCAAAATATTGAGCAAGGATACTAACAGTATCTTCTTTTTCCCTACTATTTAAAACAAATTCCTTATCCATGTCCTTCTCCTATCTGTTTAGTGAGAAGGTGCTTATATTCTTTTTTTGGCTTTTGTTTTTCCACCTGTTGAAAAAAATCATCCACAAGGGCAAAAACACAAGAGATTTCTTCTTCATCTAATATTGGTTCTTCAGAATTAAACTCATTAAATAATCGTTTAATTCTCGTAATAAATCCTTCTTCATAATCATCAGGCATCAATAAATACAAAGCATGAAGGGGAATAATTGGCAATTCTATTTCTGTTTTTTTTCGATTCAACTGTTCACAAAGATAACTCCAAACTTCTTGTAAAATGGGAGAAAGTGCTTCGTCAATATAAGAAACCAACCAATCTTTTAGCATGCTCTTCTGATCTAGCGAATTAGCACAATCAATAAGTTGATGAGATAATAAACTATTTTTGGCTTGTTCTGGATGTAGGAAACTATATTCTAAAACAGGAGAACAAAAAATCTGCTCATAACACCTTGTCTTGATAGCTAAAATATCTTCCGGTACAACTTTATCCAGAAAACTTTGGGTCAATAAAAGTTGAATATAGTCAAAATCATTAGAAATAATATGAGTAAAAATATTTTCACCAATAGCTTTATCTAATACCATTCTTCTATTGGAGCCAACCTCATCAATAATCTCTTCAAAAGGCAAAAATAAATATGACTCTCGACTAGCTAGATAAACTTCTATTCTTCGTATAATAGAGGCTTTCTCTGACTCTTCATTAAAATCTACTAATGGACTTTGATAATAGCTATCTAACTGATAAATAAGAATTCGGTAATCTAAGGAATCTGTTTTTAACTTAGTATATAGTTTATGTTCCTGTTCTACCGCAATACGTAAGAATTCTTTCATTTCCTGATAAGTGCTACTATCTTCTGGATAACGAGCTAAGCGGTGATAAATATTAAAAATTGTTTGATCTATTTCATAGATTCTTTGTCCTAATGTTTCCATCTTGGTTTCACTTCCTAATGATATTTAATGCTTCATCTACCGTTTGTTTAAACTGAGTTAAATTTACTTTAAGCCAAACAATATCGTGAAATTGATGATTAAAAAAGGTATACTGTCTTTTGGCATAATGTCTAGAGTTTTGTTTTATCTTCTCTATGGCTTCTTCTTTTGAACATTTTCCATCAAAATAAGCATACAACTCTTTATAGCCAATTCCCGTTAATAAGGCTTTACTACGAATGTTTTTATCATAAAAAGCTCTAGCCTCTTCAATGATTCCCTCGGCTATCATTTGATCTACTCTTTGATTGATTCGCTGATATAAAAGCTCCCGTTCAAGAGTTAAGCCGATGATCTTAAAATCATATAACGGTTGATTTCCTTTTTTCTCTTCTACGGTTCCATTTTCATAACGCTCTAACAAACGTTGAAGTCGCCTTTGATTATGTAAATCTACATCGATATGATTAGTATACTGATGGAGTCTAGCAATAAGTTCTTCTGTAGATAAATTCTCTTTTTTTGTCTTTTCTTCTTTAGGAAAACGGTAATCAAACAAAGCTGCTTTCAAATAAAGTCCGGTCCCGCCAACTAAAATAATATTTTTCCCACGAGAAGAGATTTCTTCTATCTTCTTCCGACAATCCTTTTGATAATCATAAACTGTATATAAATCTTCCGGATTAACGATATCAAACAAATGATGAGGAATACCTTCTTTTTCCTCTTCTTTGATTTTAGCGGTCGCAATATCTAAATGACGATAAACTTGCATACTATCACAATTAATAATTTCTGCATTTAATTTTTTCGCTAACTCTACACTTAACTTAGTTTTCCCTACCCCAGTTGGCCCTACTACACAAATAATCATAAGCTATCACGATCCCGATGATAAAGAGCATAAAATGTATCTCGATGTTGGCGATGTTTAATTTTTTTTAATTGAATCTTATGATCACTTTTATGAATAATTGCTTCAAGGTTCTTTAACAGTTTCATATTCTCTTGAAAGAATACAGAATCTTCACTATCACATACTCCTACAATAAAACTTCCTCGATGTAATAACTCGTGAATAATACTTTCCGTATCTTCATAAACACCATTACTAATATAACAGGTATCAAAGGATAGATTTACTTCGGGATCTAAAGGCTTTCGAATAACCAATTTTCCATATGAAGAAACAAGTATCTTAGAATTAGGGTGTTCCAAATACGAAGATACACTGTATTCATCGTGAGCTACTGTCTCTAAAAGATGATCACTATTCTTGACTAAGTGATATCTGCGAATTCCTTTCGCAAAAGAAATGTTATTTTTAGTTTGTTTTTGTAAAAACATAAGATATTCATTTAAAATAGAAGGTATTGCGGTTCTAAGATAATAAGAGTATAAACTCGGATCATGTTTCACTTCTCGCACAAAGCGTTTTAATAATTCTTGTTCCATAAAAAATTCTCCCTACATCGATCGTTTAAATAATTTTTCTAAATCATACTTAGAATAAGTAATAATTGTCGGTCTTCCGTGTGGACAAGTAAACGGATTTTCACAATCACGAAGACGTTCTAATAATACTTCCATATCTTTTTGCATGATATGGTCATTCGCTTTAATCGACGCTTTACAAGCAACCGTTGCGGCGATATGATGAAGAAATTTCTCCATTTGAAAGTCTTCTTGAGTAATAATAATATCGATAATTTGTCGAACAGCTTGTTCTGTTTTAGCTTTTGTCAACCAAACGGGTAAAGAACGAATCACAATCGTCTGAAAACCAAATTCTTCATACTTAAACCCTATCTTATCTAAAAGAGCGAAATTTTGTTTTAAAATCAAATATTCATTCATCGGAAACTCTAAAGTAATCGGTACCAACAAATCTGTAATTACTCGTTTAGGGTTAGCTAATTCCTGTAAATAGTATTCGTAATTAATTCTCTCATTCGCTGCGTGCTGATCAATAATAAACATCCCGTCTTCATTTTCCGCAATAATATATGTTCCATGAACTAAACCAACTGGATACATTTTTTTGATTCGCTCTTTTGAAACAATAGAAGAATTTTCTTCTCGTTGGTTGGAAGAATCTTTGACTACTTCTTTGTCCAAAGTAGAATAAGAAGCTGGAGCCTCTTTCGCTTCGAAATTTAAAGTCATCCTTTCAAATTCTTGAAATTCTTGTTCTTTTTGTTGAACATCAAATTCTTGCATACTTCCTGATGTATAATTGGTACTAATTATCGTTTTACCATTCTCTTCTATTTTTGTTTCTAAAGAAGCATCAGGAATTAAGGTTAATTTCTCTAATTGCTCAGTAATTATTTTGGTAACTAGTTCCTTTAAAGTATCCATTTTTGAGAACTTAATATCCATTTTAGTTGGATGAATATTCACATCAATTAAAGCCGGATCTACTTCGATTTGTAAAACAATAATTGGAAATTTATCGGGTGGAATATAGGTATGATAACTATCTGTAATCATTCGAATTAACTCATGATTTTTAATCACTCTGCCATTTACTAAAGTCGTAATTGCATTTTTATTACTTTTCATCACCTCAGGATAAGAAATATAACCATGAATTTCATAATCACTGTTTTCACCTTGGACTTCAATCATTTTTTTAGTTACGGAAAGGCCATAAATATCATGAATGACTTTAAGTAATCGTCCACTACCATCTGTATTGAGTAAAGTCTTTTCATTGTTCGTTAATACGAATTTAATATTAGGGAAACTTAGTGCCATTTTATCTACATATTCACTAATATAAGCAAGTTCTGTATATAAACTCTTTAAATATTTTAAACGAACCGGAGTATTATAAAATAAATCTTCAACGATAATACTAGTTCCCTCTCTTAAATCACAAGAGGAAACATTTAGCATTTTCCCCCCATCAATAATTACTTCCGTACCGCTCACTCCATCTGAAGTTCTTAAGGTAACATGAGAAACACTCGCAATAGAAGGCAGTGCTTCGCCTCGAAAACCTAAACTATCAATATTAAATAAGTCGTCGACCGCTTTTAATTTAGAAGTGGCGTGTCTAGAAAAGGCAAGGATCGCATCTTCTTTATCCATACCAATTCCATTATCAGTGACTTTAATTTTTTTTACACCAGAATCTTCTAACTCGATCTTAATCACTGTACTCTTCGCATCGATTGCATTTTCCACCAATTCCTTAACGACATTCATGCACTTTTCGACAACTTCTCCTGCCGCAATCTTGTTCGCCAGAACCTCATCCATTACCCTTATTTTACTCATTTTTTACTTCCTCTCATCAATTTTTACTTTTAACATTGGTTTTTCACTATGATAAATCATATTATGAAGCATCACACTTTCTTCAAATTTCTGCCGGATAAATTCTTCATTATTTTCAACTCTTTTAGTAAGTTCATCAGGATGATATTGATAATAATGATAAGCTGCATGAAAGCCCAATTGATAGAAATTATCGAAAGAAAATTCTGTGTCGGAAAATTGAAGATGAACGCCACTTTTCTCCGATAATCGTACTGCTCTTCCTTCTAAAAATCCTAACTTATAGTGTAAATAATCGATAATGGGTTGATTTTCAAAAACTATAGAATCACTATTTCTTTCTAGTTCACGAAGTTTAACATAACACGAAAACAACTCATTATCGGTAATAAAACTAGATTGGAGTAAAGCTTGATGAGCAAAATCAGGGGCCTGTTGATTGAAATATGGATAAAGAGGCTCTAAATGAGTAAGATAACATCCTTCTTGCTGGGAAATTTTCTCTTTTTCATATAACCCCAATACTTGACCAAACGAAGAAAAATGAGGAAATAAATAATAAGTATAAAACCATATATTTTGATGTCTTTCTTCTTTAGAACGAAGAAATGCCCCAACTAAATCTTCTTCTACTCCGACAATTACTTTATGAGGAAATAAGGAAAGTTTACCTTTTTTAAAGATTAAAACATCCCCTACATATAGATCACTTAAATTATATACTGCTGACATAGTAATCCCCCCTACTAACAGTTCCATTTAACAGTTCATTATCATATCATAATTCCTTTAAATATTCAAAGAATTTTACCGCAACATCATGATTTAATACCGTTTCTAATTCTTCTAAAGAAGCTTCTTTCATTTTCTTTAGCGAACCGAATTTTCTTAAAAGAGCATGTTTTCGCACTTCCCCAATACCAGGTGCCATATCTAAAAGTGAAGAAAGAGTACCTTTACTTTTAATATTACGGTGGTAACTAATCGCATAGCGATGTACTTCATCTTGAATTCGGTTAAGAAATAAAAATAAATGACTATCTTTAGGTAACGGAATTTCTTGTAAATCCTGATTGACTAATACATTTGTCTTGTGTTGGTCATTTTTCTTTAAGCCGGCAATTGGAATATTTAAATGAAGTTCATCGATAATCTCTTTAGCTACCGTAATCTGTAATTCACCACCATCTACCAAGATCAAATCGGGAGCGACAAATTCTTCCATTAATACGCGAAAGTATCGGCGATAAATCACTTCTTTCATCGCTGATAAATCATCTTTTACTTCCGTTGAAATTTTAAATTTACGGTACTCATTCTTATTGGGCAAGAAATGATCAAAAACTACCATTCCTCCAACATAGAAAGTCCCAAATAAATGGGAATTATCAAAAGCTTCTATTCGTTCTAATTTAGGAAGAGAAAGTAATTCTTTTAACTCTTCTTCCGCCTGCAGGCGGTTTGTCTCTTCTCTTTCAATATTTTCATATTTTTCTTTCAAAGAAACTGTCGCATTTTCACAAGCCAAATTCAAAAGATTTTTTAATGCTCCCCGTTTAGGAATGGAAACCTTTCGTTCTAAATATTCACTAAGTAACTCACTATCAACACAATCAGGAACCAAAATCTCTTTAGGTAAAAGATGATTCTTTTCATAAAATTGAATAATATAATGGGTCAAATCTTCTTCTAATTGATCAACACTATTAAAAATATCGTTTCCCCTTCCAAACAACAAACCTTCTCGTATAAAAAAGACGGTTACCGATAGATAATTCTTATCTTGATAAAACCCAAATAAATCAAAATTATAGTTCTTATTTAAATCAATTTTTTGTTTAGTTAACGTAATATCAATATCATTTAACATATTCTTTAACTCTAAAGCTTTCTCAAAATTTAAGGCTTCACTTGCGCGGTGCATATCTTCTTTTAAACGGTTAATAATAATTTCGTTATTTCCTTTTAGAAAAGAAACAATCTCCGCCAGCATCTCTTTTTGTTTTTCTTCATCAATTTCTTTTTGACAGTAACCTAAACATTCGCCAATATGATAATAAAGACATACTTCTTTTTTTAAATTCTCACACTTTCTAAGTGGATAAATACGATTTAACATATTTACCGTTTTACGGGCTGCTCCGACATTAGGATAAGGACCAAACAATCGACTTTTATGACGTTTACGATTAATATTACGAACAATTCTTAAACGAGGATATTTCTCATCCGTAAGTTCAATATAAGGATAACTCTTATCATCTTTAAGTAAAATATTATATTTAGGATTATATTTCTTAATCAAGGTAATTTCCAAGATTAAAGATTCTAATTCCGTTGAAGTAACAATATATTCAAAATCAACAATATCGGCAACTAACATGGCGGTTTTTCCTGTTACTAATCCCGTAAAATAACTCTTTAAACGATTCTTTAAATTCTTAGCTTTTCCAACATAGATAATAATCCCATCTTTATTCTTCATTTGATAACTACCTGGTAACTCTGGTACTAATTTCAGTTTTTCTCGAATATGTTGTTTAATCTCTTCATTCATGTATAAGTCTCCCCATTTCTAATTCCACTTAGATTATACCATATTTTAGTTCAATTCATAACCTAAACCTCATATTATTTAACTGGGATAACTATGATGAAAAAAATTATTTTTATTCTTGGTATGATCATTATGTGTATCATCACAACTAAATTAATTACACAATGTTTTCATCACGAAGAAAAAGATAAGGAGATTATTACTATCGTTGAAGATAAAGCAGATGCGGTAATTAGTATCCATTATCCTAAAACCAATATCAAAGAACTGGACCGAGAAATTGAAAGTGACATTGTAAAACAATACATGGCTTTTTCTAAAGAGTATGGAAACAGTGATTATTTGATGGATAGAGATGAATTAAATATTGATTATCAGTACGATAAAAGTAACAATAATTATATTAGTATCACTCTTACTATCTATATCAATAGTTATAAGCTTCAATATCCTTCTTGGTCGGTAATTACTTATAATTTTGATGGAAATAAAAAAGAAAAATTACAGTTATCGGACTTTTTTTCGGAGAAAGAATTGATAAAATTAAAACAAAAAATTAAAAGTATGATGTTAGAAAAATACCAAGATTGTATTATCGTTGAAAATTTAGAACAGTTACTAGCTCAAGACTTTTCTAATTACCCCTATTTTTCCTTTGATCAAGATAATTTCTATTTCTATTTTCCAGAAGAAAAATTAGCGAGTGATTATCATGAAATCATTACGATTTCTATTCCTCAATCTGAATTATCTTCCACTATTTCTTTAGTTTCATCAAAGCAACAAGAAAAAACAATTTCTATTGGTAAACAACAATCAATAATCGATCCAACTAAACCGGTTGTAGCACTAACCTTTGATGATGGTCCTAGTCGTTATACAGAAGAAATTCTAGAAACACTAAGAAGAAATGAAGTGTGTGCGACTTTTTTTGTATTGGGAAATAAAGTAGAAGATTATCAAGAAATATTAAAGAAAAGTGTAAGTTACCACAATGAACTAGGAAATCATTCTTATAATCACAAATGGTTAAGTCGTCTTCCCATTAATAGTTTAAAAGAACAAATTGAAAAAACTCAACAAGTCTTACAAGAAACCTTGTCTTATCAGCCCAAGTATCTTCGGCCAACTTATGGTTCCGTCAATGATAGAATTAGAAAAAATACGGAGTTAAAAATCGTTCTATGGACTGTAGATACTAAGGATTGGAAAATAACAAATGTCGATCGTATCATCGAAAAAGCAACGACCAATATCAAAGATGGTGATATCATTTTAATGCATGATATCTTTGAACGCAGTAGCCAAGCATTAGAAGAAATTATCCCTATTTTAAAAGAACAAGGCTTTCAATTTGTGACGATAAGTGAGTTAGAAGAAGTTAAAAAAATAAGAGGATATATTGATGTGGACAATTAAAAAGATCTATTTACTTTTACCACGTAAATAAATCTTTTTATAATTTAATTAAGCAACAATAACTGTACCTGCATTTTCTTCCTCATCTAAACGTTCTTGAATCCATGTTTGAGCAGTACTATCTTTAACAATGACTTGGATAGTGGATGGGACGGAATTAAACATTCTATTATAGTTGAATACTGAAATAAATGTAGCATTTCTAAAATCTAATTCTGTTAAACTACTACAGCTATCAAACATACCATACATATTCGTTACTTGTGATGTATCAAAGTTACTTAAATCTAATTCTGCTAAACTACTACAGTCATAAAACATATGACTCATACTTGTTACTTGGGAAGTATCAAAACTACTTAAATCTAAGCTTGTTAAACTACTACAGAGATAAAACATACCACCCATGTTCGTTACTTGAGAAGTATCAAAACTACTTAAATCTAAGCTTGTTAAACTACTACAGAGATAAAACATACCACCCATGTTCGTTACTTGAGAAGTATCAAAACGACTTAAATCTAAGTTTGTTAAACTACTACAGTCACCAAACATATAACTCATATCCGTTACTTGAGAAGTATCAAAGTTGCTTAAATCTAAACTTGTTAAACTACTACAGCTATCAAACATCTGAGTCATATCCGTTACTTGAGAAGTATCAAAACTACTTAAATCTAAGTTTGTTAAACCACTACATTCAGAAAACATATCCCCCATATCCGTTACTTGAGAGGTATCAAAACTACTTAAATCTAGACTTGTTAAACTACTGCAGCCACTAAACAT
>CASFOW010000079.1 GCA_949296705.1 uncultured bacterium | reverse complement strand
AATGATCTTTTTTTCTTTTTTCAAGATAATGGTTATAAACTAATCTTGTACAACCAAACGTTTTTTGAACCATGATAATCTGTTGATCAGTTGGGTAAAGCCGAAACTGATAGCTTTTATACATATTCATGTTGTCATCCCCCTTATATGTTTTAACTTTTTACAAAGCAAATTTCTAGTATATGAAAAAAGAAATAAAGTTAAATTATAAAATAATGCATAAAATTTATTAGGTGGTTATATGTTTAAAAGTTTAATCAAATTGTTATTAGATAATTTTTCTCTATTTACCGCTTCTTATTCAAATAATGTGTTTCCCGAGCCTCTTACTAAAGAAGAAGAAAAAAAATATATTGAACTGACACAACAAGGCGATAAAGAAGCTAGAGCTAAACTAATCGAACATAATTTGCGACTAGTTGCACATATTGCTAAAAAGTACGATTCTAGGGAGCAAGATGATTTAATTAGTATTGGAACAATTGGATTGATTAAAGGAATTGATTCTTATTCCAACAAAAAAGGAACTAAGATTACTACTTACTGCGCTCGTTGTATTGAAAACGAAATTTTAATGCATTTTCGTTCGAATAATAAAAATACGAAAAATATTTCACTTAACGAATCTGTTGGCTTTGACAAGGATGGAAATGAAATTACAATACTAGATGTTTTAAAAGCGCCTAAACCGGATTTTATTGATGAAATTGATAAAAAAGACAATATCAAATTGTTACTTCAATATATGGCTATTCTTAGTCCACGAGAAAGAGAAATTGTTATTCGTCGGTATGGATTAAATAATCAAGAAGAACAAACACAGAAAAATATCGCTAAGGAATTACATATTTCTCGAAGTTATGTTTCTAGAATCGAGAAAAGAGCTCTAACCAAAATTTTAAGAGAGTTTATTAAAAATAAAATGGCAACTGAACCAAGTGGCGAACAATACAAACAATACAAAGGTTTTTAATTTTAGAGTATGTATAACTTAAAGTTGTAAATATGTTTTAAAATAACTAATAAGTTAAAGTTTATTTTAGTTACTCGTAATCAAGTCCATATACCGTCTTATCGTAACAATCAATGTAGACAACAAGTTTTTCTTCCGAAGTATTATCTAGAAAGAAAGTCACTTGATAAAGGTCAATTCCTACTAAACTACTTTTTAATTCTGCCCCTTTTTCTTTTATATTTGGTTCTTCATGAAATTGAACAATTTTAATTTCTGGCTGAGTCCAATTGGTAATTTTTGATTGCCACTCTTTTTTTACTGTTTCTTGGGCAATAGCTACAATTTCACTTTCACTAAGTTTCTCATTTTCAGAAGTACTGTCGCAAAAACCAGATTCTACTTTGGCATCTGCGGGAGCAAAAATGATATCACGATTAGAAGATTCCGTAAAAAGACCGCGCTGACACCGGATAATGGAAAAATTAGAGTACCGATAAATGGTTGTTCCTCCATCCCATAACCCCTCTTTTGATTTAGCTTGTTTAAACAACTGATTTAAGGTTACCTCTTCTTGTTCTAAAGCCTGCTTCATTGTAAAAACACGATTATCTTTTAAATGGACATCAAGCTTATCTAAGCACGAAGTATAATATTTTTGCCCATTTGAATCAATAAATAAAAGTTCCTTGTTAGGAGTTGAATTAGAAACACAATTTTCTCGTATTACTACTTCAAACGAAATTCCCGTAAAATACCATTGATATAAAATACAACCTATTATAATTAGAATCATAATAATCGTTAGTATTAGATAATCTTTTTTTCTTTTAATTAAAGGCCTCATAGTCTCCCTCCTTACTTCTTTTTGGCAATCATTATTTTTTGGTTTTATAACTATTTATCTTTTCTTTAATTATAACTTTATATATATTGTGGGCTTTATTTAGTTTGTTTAATTTATCATCCGATTGTTCTATTTAATTTAGTTTTATCCCACTCTTTTGGTGATTTTTCTTTTTATATCCTAGCATATTGTATATTTTATTTTGGAACTACTTCTTGTGGAAAAAATTTTGTATTACTTCTAAATCACTATAAGGCAAATATTCGTTATTTATGGCCATATAGTTATCAATTCCTTTGCCAGCAATTAATACGATATCCTGTGGTTTGGCAATTTCTAATGCATGGCGAATAGCTTGTTCACGATCGATTATTCTCTCATAAGAACACTCTGATAAGCTAACTAATTGATCAATAATTTCCTCTACATTTTCACAACGAGGATCATCCATAGTAAAAATCACATGATCAGAGTTTTCTAATACAATTTTTCCCATAAGAGGACGTTTTTCTTTTTCTCTTCCACCAGCTGATCCAGTCACTGTAATGATCCTCCCTTTTTGAATTGCATGGAGTAATGGATATAATTGTGTGAATGCATCTGGAGTATGAGCATAGTCCAAGACTATTGTATAGGGTTGACCGAAGTGAAGGAATTGTACTCTTCCTTTTGGTGGCTGAATGAGTGATATCCTTTTTAAAATAGCTGGAAAAGAATACCCTAGTGCGACTAATGTCAATAAAGAAGCACATAGGTTATAGATATTAAACTCTCCTAGAAGAGGACTATCTACGGTATATTTTTTTCCAGAATAGCCTAAGGTTATTTTAGTAGATGATTCCCCCAACCGATAATCAATAATTCGTAAGGTAGCATCAGGACTTTTTCCATAAGTTAGTAAATGACGATTTTTTGAAACTAAATCACGACAAGAGGAAAAATAATGATCTTCAGTATTTAAAATGCATGTTCCCCCTACTCTTACTTGGCGAAGGAGCTGTTGCTTACAACTAACATAATTTTCTATCGTCTTGTGGATATTTAAGTGATCCTCGGTAATATTAGTAATAACGCCCACTTCAAACTCTAGATTGTCTAAGCGATGACGGAAATAGGATTCTGATGAAGTTTCTATACTCAAATATCTACAGCCACTATCTACAAAGCGACGAAAATATCCATAAAGGCGATCACTATCAGGAGTAGTATTTATGATTGACTCATTAAAGCAAGAGCAAATAATTCCATTTGTTCCTAGGTAACCACAAATATCTTTACCTAATAAATCTTGGGTAATCGAAGCTACAGTAGTTTTCCCATTTGTTCCTGTTACTGCTAATAACTTTAATTCTTTTTCAGGATGATCATAAAAACGACTAGCCAATAATGGAAGTTCGCGATTAGTATTTTCTACTTTTATTGTTGGTATTTGCAAGTGGATATCACGACTAACAACAATAGCAGAAGCCCCATTTTTTATAGCTTCGTCAATAAAATCATGTCGATTAGTGGTCACACCCAATGTACAGACAAAAATATCTCCTGGCTTTACTTCTTTGGAGTTAATTTTAATTCCTTGGATTTCGACATCTTCACCTTTATATTCTGGGTACAATTCTTTTAATCGTTTCATATTTTCCTCCCATCATCTTTTGAACACTCGATATGGTTTAACTTTTCCTTCTATTTTAGGATAATCCTGATAAATTGCTAACAGTTGACCGCTTTTGTCAAAGAAAAGCCCATATTTTGTGGTATAAGTTTTATCTAGAAGACAACCATTAAGTATTTTTTCACACATATCTTCTTCTACTACTATTTTATCATATTCATCAAGAGCATCTTCTATTTTTAAAAGTTGAATTTCAGATACTTCTTTAGGAAGAGTGATAGCTTGTTCAAGGGTAAAATTACCTTGTTTAGTACGAATTAAATTGTTCATAGTGCAACAAGTTCCTAATCTTAGTCCAATATCACGGATAAGACTACGAATATATGTACCTTTACTTACCTTAACTAAAAATTTGAAATATTCTCTTTTCTTTTCATCAAAGTGTGGTTCTTCTAGTAATTTTATGGCCAAGATCTTTACTTTTCTCCTCGGAAGAATGACATCTTGTTCCTCCTTATTTCTTGCATATTCATATAATCGTTTTCCCTGCACATGAATCGCAGAATATAGAGGTACTTCTTGAAGATATTCTCCTAAAAAGGAAGCGAGAACTTCTTGGATTTGAGCCGTAGAAAATTGCTTTTGTTCTGTTTTTAGCACATTACCTGTAATATCTAGGGTATCCGTTTCTAGACCAATTATTGCTTCAGCAATATATTCTTTTTCCTGATTGGTTAATAAATCTATAATTTTAGTGCCATTACCAACACCTAAAACCAACACGCCACTAGCTAAAGGATCTAAAGTGCCTGTATGCCCTATTTTTTTGGTTGCTAAAATTTTACATGCTTGATTTACGATATCGCGACTCGTTACCCAGCTCGGTTTATTTACAACTAAGATGCCATCTGCCATATTCTTTCCTCTTTTCTAAGAATAGTATATCATGAAATAGGTTAAGACTCCAAATAGGAAAAATAATATATTTAAGATTTTGAATGAGTGAAAGCTTTAAAATAGCCCACTGTTTTTTTGAATTCTGACTTTCTGAAAGTCACTTTTTTTATTTTCTGCTTTTCAACCTTTCATATTTTCAGATTTGCAAGCCTTTTATTTATAATATCGTCTTTATGTATTTTATTATGACTATGTATAGTGAGGTGGTTTGAATAAGGGCAGTCACTTGTTTAAATGGTGGAAACTTTAAATTTACGTATGTTTCCATTAAAAAAAGCCAATCTAAGAATGGTGATAAAATTGAAAATTAAAACACTTTGGAATCAACATTCGACACAAGAAAACAGAAAAAATTCTGCAATTCCTAAGAAAACAGATATTTTGATTATTGGTGGAGGGATTACTGGGCTTACAACAGCGTATTTTTTAATGGAACAAAAGCGAGATATTACTTTAATTGATCAAGGAGAAATCGGTCATACTGGCATCACGACAAAATCAACCGCTAAAATCAACTTTTTGCAGGGAATTTGTTATCAGACAATAGAAAAAAATTTTTCTAAAAAAGCTAGCGAGTTATATTTTAAATCCCAGGTTGAAGCAATGAATATAATTAAAAATATTGTTGCTAAGCATAAGATAGATTGTGATTTGGAGGCAGTAGATGCTTTTGTCTTTACCAATGAAGAAAAAAATATTGACAAATTAAAAAAAGAAAGAGATTTATTATTTAGTTGGGATATTAAATGTAAAGAAGTCCAACATTTACCTATTCCTATTCCCATGAAATATGGAATTGGTGTTAATAATACTTATGTATTTCACCCTGTAAAGTATATTAAAGCTTTGCGAAAGGTAATTGAAAAAAATATTAAGATTAAGGAACACTGTATGGCAACACAAATTTCTGGAAATGGGCCTTTTTATATAAAAATGAAAGAACAAACCATTGAAGCAAATAACGTTGTCATTGCTTGTCATTTTCCTTTTTTTCTAAAACCAGCTTTTATTCCTATGAAAAGCTATA
The DNA here is from genome assembly GCA_949296705.1 of uncultured bacterium. Taxonomy (GTDB): domain Bacteria; phylum Bacillota_I; class Bacilli_A; order RF39; family UBA660; genus Alloscybalousia. Next base: position 1,258 of record CASFOW010000079.1, on the reverse strand, counting down.
TTAAAAGAGAATATGTCAATGTAGCAAAGTATGAAAATTGTCCATCAAATTTTACAGCCATTAATATTGATCAAGAGCTCCACTCTGTTAGATTTTATCATCAGTATGTCATCTATGGCTCTAATCAACACCGTTCTACTGATCAAGTAAGTTTTCATAATAATTTTCAAAAAAGTCAGATAGATTTTAAACATTTATGGGGAAAAATGCCTGAATATACTTGGATAAATCAGGATGTTATGACTAATGATGGCTTACCTTTTATCGGCGAGGTCAAACCAAAAATATTTATCGCTACTGGCTACCAAGCTTGGGGAATCACTAATGGAACAATTGCTGGAAAAATAATTAGTGATTTAATTAGCAAACGAAAAACTCCATATGTTCAATTATTTAATCCCAATCGTTTTACAGTGGCAGGTATCAAAGAAAGTTTGACTACTGGGCTTCATTATTTGAAGGCGTATTGGCAAACTAAAGTACTAGCAAGTCCTTATTTTTATCCTGAAAACGTATATGTTGTTCCTGTAAAAGGGAAAAAATACGGGGTTTATGTTGATAAAAACAGGGTAAAACATATTGTTGATGTTGTTTGTCCTCACATGAAATGTAATCTTGCTTTCAATGAGAAAGAAAAAACTTGGGATTGCCCCTGTCACGGTTCTAGATTTGATATTGATGGAAATTTAATTGAAGGGCCAAGTAAAGAGAGTGTGGGGATTAAGAATAAATCCGGATTAGAAATCAACGATAATAAAGAGAATTAAATACATGAAAATAGGATATAGTCGAGCTGACAGTGCTTAATTTTTTCCTTTTTAACTTTTTGGGAAAGCATTAACTTTATTTCTTAAAATTGTTAAATGTTAAAATTTATAGTTTTTTTCATTTTTTTATTGACAGCTTATTTGGTTATGGTATAATGGATATTGTCAACAGCTTACAGCTTAGCCTTATTAGTAAAAGTTGGTTAGCTTGGAATTAGTAGCTTGGGAAGGCTTTCTTGAGTTTGCCTATTCAAAAGAGGTTGATAATATATTTGCGGATGTAGTTTAATGGTAGAACCCCAGCCTTCCAAGCTGAATACGGGGGTCCGATTCCCCTCATCCGCTCCAGGTGACTTAAACAGACTCAATTGAGTCTGTTTTTTTATCCCCCGTATTCAGTTTGGAAGATGGGGTGTCTGACTAATAATTGAGATTTCCCATTAATTGACTCCTACGATAATATTTTCTTTGGAATTCATATTATATGGCTT
>CASFOW010000078.1 GCA_949296705.1 uncultured bacterium | reverse complement strand
GACTTTCAATCAACTAATAGAACATTTTGACATACAAAGAGTAAGGGCTAATTCTATTATTGGAGTTTCCACTATGTTAGAAATTAAATTTCTATGCTTTAATATTTTAACTCTTATAAACGGCGAAACTTCTATATCGCATATTTTAAACTTTAACTAGCACAACGCGTTAAATATAAGTATGTAATAGTAGATAATACTCACGATTTTTATGATACTAATTTTTATGATGCAGATGTCATATATAATTATAGGAAATATTTTGGCGTTCCAGACGGTGCATGTATTGTGAGTAGAGACTTAGATTACAATACTCATTACTGTATTGGTAAAAGTTTAAAAAAGGTAATAGAAATGATCGCAAGGGATGAAACAGGGGATTTTTTTCATTATCCATCTTTCTTAGAAGCAGATAAGCATTTTAAAAACGAGGAATTATGTTACATGTCTAATTTTACACAAAATTATTTAAAAGCCATTAGTTATGATGAAATTCTTGAACAAAGAATAGCAAATTATAAGACTTTATTTGAGGGGATAGAAGATAATGATTTAAATCTTGATGGTATAATATTAACTTATATGTTCCCTGTGTTATCGCCGAATGGTATAGCTTTAAGAGAGTATTTAAAAGAAAATAATATATATTCACAGATACTGTGGCCTAATGTTCAATGGAATGGTGCAAGTGAGTTTGAAAGAAAACGTTCCGAGCAAATGGTTTTATTACCAATCGATCAGAGATATTCTCTGGCAGACATGGAATATATTGTAAGTGTTGTTAATAATTTTAATAAACAAAAAAAATTAAGTCAAAGATAAAACGTGATTATGGAACATAGTATAAAAAGTATTTAGCGTAATTGATTGTGAAAAATAAAAATTTTATCTTAAAGTAGTAATGAAATAGGATAAATTAATTATTTTTCTTTTTGAAATTGTAGATTAGTAGTTAGTAAGAAATATTAAATATAAAGCAATCGTTTGTGCAAAATAAGATCGGAGACTTTCAGCCTAAAAATAGGATTTATAATTTAAGTTAATTGTAAGCTAGAAGGCGTAGATAGTCAAAATCTATTTTTTACTCGTTAATACATTTTAATGCTCATCTTTTTGACATGGAGAAGAGAAAATGATAAAATAAGCACGACTATATAGAAAAAACAACTAGTATTTAAAGAGGGTGCAAAGATGTATAATCAGTTTTTAGAATATTTAAAAAGCAATGATCCTGATAAAGTTATTAGTAAAAATGGAATTAGAATGAGAAAGATAGTTAATCCACTTCTTCGTATAGGGGCTAGACCAACTGGCCATTATCGTTTTAAACTTGAAAAAAGAGCTAAAATGCCTAAGAATGTGCCTATTATATATGCACCTACTCATGGCTTTAAAGACGATTTTTTATATACTTTGTCTGTAATTAATGATCATGCTTATGTTTTGTTTGGCAGTTTACCTCAGTTTTATCATACAATTGATGGTATTGCTTCTTGGATAAATGGTTCTATTATTGTAGATAGAGAAGATCCGGCAAGCCGTCATGCCTCGATTGAAAAGATGAAAAAGGCAATTGAGTTAGGTTCGAACTTAACAGTTTTTCCAGAAGGGGTTTGGAATAAGGAAGAGTGTCTTTTAATTTTAAAACTATATTCAGGAATTTATAAAGTTGCTAAGGAAACAGGGGCTTGGGTTGCCCCAGTTGCAACACATGTCGAAAAAGATACTTGTTATGGAAGTTTAGGGGAAGCCTTTGATATTTCCAAGTATTCAGAAAAAGAAGGTTTACAAGTATTAAGAGATAAAATGGCTACTTTAAAATTTGAATTGATGGACAAGTATTCTCATTATTCTAGAAATGATTTAGTAAAAGAAAATACCAATTTACATGAATATTGGAAAGATTATATTGATAGTTTAATTGCTCAAGTAGATTATTATGATTACGAAGTTGAAAGCAAGGCAATGTATAAAGATCCTAACGAACCGAATGAATTAGATGTATTCTTACCTGTTGCCGAAAGTGTAAAATTGACAAAAGATAACGCTTATGTGATGTCTGGAGTAAAACAAATAATAAAGAAATATAATTAGTTGATGGAAGACTGTCAACTAATTTTTGTTTTTTCTAATAAATATTTTTCTACCTAGAATTATGTGATATGATAACAATAGGTGGTAAGATATGGTAGGATTACAATTACCAGTATGTTCAGTATTTTTTTCTATATTATTAGCTGTTGTTTATTTTTCTAAAAAAAGGATCAACTCTTTTGAAAATAAAATTTATTCTGTTATGTTAATTAGTAGTATTATCGACAGTTTGCTAGTTACTTTTTTACAAATATGTGGCTATTTTGAAATAACTGATACCTTACATGTGATAATTGAATGGGTTAATAAATTGGACTTTATTCTGCTGATTTGTTTTACTAGTTGTTTGTTTTTGTATGCTGTTCTTATTACTTTTCCTAAAATCAAACAGAATATTAATCGATTGTTCTGTTATTCTGCTATATTTAATATTTTAGGAATTATTATTATGTTATTTTTAGATATAGACGTTACTTTTTTAGAAAGTAATAAAGCAACTGTTATAGGTGAAGCTACTGTTATTACAGCTATACTTTGTGCTATACATATTCTATCAGCTATTGTGGTAACTTTGATAGGCTTTAAAAGAATATCTACTCGACATATTCCTATTTTAATGAGTATTGGACTTACTATTTTATTACTTGTTTTGTATAACTTAGATCCGTATTTGATTATTATTTCGATCACTTTGACTTTTATCGACTTTTTAATGTACTTTACGATTGAAAATCCAGATATTAAAATGATTGAGGAGTTAAATGTTGCGAGAACTCATGCTGAAAGAGCGAATCTAGCTAAATCAGAGTTTTTATCTAGTATGTCTCATGAAATTAGAACCCCTTTAAATGCGATTGTTGGTTTTAGTGATTGTATTTTACGAGAAAATGAT
>CASFOW010000077.1 GCA_949296705.1 uncultured bacterium | reverse complement strand
TTTTTAAAATCACTTGTTGATTTATCTGATAAATATCAAATAGAAATCGAATTAGTTTATTATCCACCATATCATTCTAAATATAATCCTATAGAAAGATTATGGGCAAGATTAGAAAGAATGTGGAATGGGATGTTACTATTAAGCAATAATATATGTAATAAAGTAATGTCTTCGCTTACTTGGAAAAACGTAAAAGCAAAAGTAAAATATATTACCAAAGAATATCCAAAGGGGGTCAAATATACAAAAGAAGTCATGAATAATTATGAAGGTGTTAACATTCATAGAAATAATTTGTTAAAAAAATGGAGTATTCTAATCACCCCATTAATTTAAAAATTGTAACTTTCATTTTTGGACAACGCCTATAAAAAAGAATGTAGATGTATATATTGCAGGTTCTAATGCTTATTTGTTATCTGGTGAACTCGCAACACTTCTATCAGGAAGATATATAGAAATAAAAATGCTACCACTATCTTTTAAAGAATATCGAACAGCATTTGGCGATAAAAATGATTATCAGCTTTTTTTAAACTACATGAAAAATGGTGGTATGCCAGGAAATATTGATATCATTAAAACAAATCCCAATGATTTGGATAAATATTTAGATGGAATTTTTTCAACTATAGTATATAAAGATATTATGCTCAGAAATAATATCAAAGATAAAATGATTTTAGAGAGTATTTTAAAATTTATATTTGATAGTATAGGTAGTTCTATATCAACCAAAAAAATTAGTGATACTTTAACTAGTCGTGGTCTTTCAATCAGTAATCATACAGTAGAAAATTATATTAGTGCTTTTGTAGAAAGTTTTTTAATCTATAAAGTTGAGCGGTTTGACGTTAAAGGAAAAAACTTATTAGCTAGAGATTATAAATATTATTCAGTAGATTCTGGGTTAAGAAGTTATTTATTAGGGAAAAAAGCAGATAGTGATATGGGGCATATTTTAGAAAATATTGTTTTTCTTGAACTATTAAGAAGAGGATACACGGTATATATTGGAAAAGTAGATGATTTAGAAGTAGATTTTGTGGCGAAAAATAGGGAAGGACTTAAGTACTATCAGGTTGCTTTAACCGTAAGAGAAGAAAAGGTTCTAGAACGAGAATTACGTGCACTACAAAAAACTGGAGATCATTATCCAAAATATTTATTAACTTTGGATATGGATTTAGAAGCAGATTATGATGGAATTACTAAAATCAATGTTATAGATTGGTTATTAAAAGAAAAATAAAAATATAGAGAAGTCGTAAAATTTAAAAAGTAAACAATTTACGTCTTTTTCTATTGGAAAGAATTATTTCTTGAAGCATATATAAGTATAGGCAGATAAAAATATTTAAGTATACAAAATAAAGATTGTTCTTTAAAGTAAAAATTTAGTTAGTTTTTTATTTCACTTTTATAAACCATAAAAACAAGGTATAATATATACTAGGTGAAGGATATGAAAGAACTTGTCGATGGCTTTGTTTCTAGTACTACTAGTTTTTTAATCGGTTATGGTCCTATTGCGGGAGTTCTTTTAATTATTGCGGAATCTATTATTCCGATGTTACCATTATCAGTATTTATTACGTTAAATATGGTTAGCTATGGAAATGTTTTTGGTTTAATCATTTCTTGGTTATCGACGGTAGTTGGGTGCATGCTTTCGTTTCTTATCTTTCGCTTTTTCTTACAAAAGAAATGGTATCGTTTTATCAAAAGAAAAGATAGTGAAACGCTAAAGACATTAACCAAAAAGATTAGTAGTGCGAAATTTAGTAGTTTAGTTACTTTGATTGCTTTACCGTTTTCTCCTGCCTTTTTAATCAATATCGCATCGGGAATATCCCATATGAAAATAGAAAAATTCTTTTTGGCTTTATTGATTGGAAAAATAGTCATGGTTTATTTTTGGGGATATATTGGCACCACACTATTAGAAAGTTTAACGGATATTACGATTATGATCAAAATATTTCTTCTTTTAACTATTACGTTTATTGTCTCTAGAAAAATTGAAAAGAAATGGAAGGTTAGATAATTATGGAGTATATTATTGTTGGACTGTTAGTGTGTAATTTAATTTTATTAGTGATTCTTTTATTTCGAAAAAAGGATAATAGTGATATGACAGAGAGATTAGGACGATTTGAAGTGGATATCATCAAAGAGATGAACCAAAACTTTATTCAAGTAAATGAGAAATTAGAAACGAAGTTAACGGAAATTAATCATAAAGTTAATGAAAGAATTAATGAGAATTTCGATAAAACGAATCGTACCTTTCAAAATGTCTTAGATCGGTTAAGTAGGATCGATGAAGCTCAGAAAAAGATCGAAACATTATCGACCGATATTGTTTCTTTACAGAGTATTTTAACGGATAAAAAGAGTAGGGGAATATATGGAGAAGTCAATCTAAAACATATTCTTTCTAATGTCTTTGGCGAAAAGAATGATAAAATATATCGACTTCAATGCCCGCTTCCTAATGGTACGATTGCCGACTGCATACTCTATGCCCCTAACCCCCTAGGAATGATTGCGATTGATTCGAAGTTTCCTTTAGAAAATTATCAACAAATGGTAGATAGAAATTTATCAAAAACGGATCGCGCAATTCATGAAAGACAATTTAAAATTGATGTCAAAAAGCATATCGATGCGATTAGTAGTAAATATATTATTCCTGGTATTACCTCTGATCAGGCTATCATGTTTTTACCAGCTGAAGCGATATTCGCAGAGATCAATGCCTATCACACTGATTTATTGGAGTATGCTTACAAGAAAAAGGTTTGGATTACTTCTCCTACCACTTTGATTTCTACTCTAAGTGTAATTCAGATGATTATAAAAAATATTGAACGAGATCAGTATACTTCGATTATTCACGAAGAGTTAAAAAAATTAGGTGTCGAATTTTCTCGTTATAAGGAAAGATGGGATCATTTAGCAAAAAGTATCCAGATGGTGAATAAGGATGTAGAAAATGTTTATATCACAACCGAAAAAATTACTAGAAAGTTCGATTCTATCAGTCAAGTAGAAGTTAATAAATTGGAGGATAAACAAGATGAATAAATTAAAAATCATCAATACCGGTTTTATTGTTTTATATATAGGAATTATGTTTTTTCAACTAATGAATTATGGAAGTACGATGACTACTTCAAAGATATTAACTACTTTAGCGATTATTCCGGTTACTGCTGGACCTTTTCTGATTAAGAAAATTTTAAAGTATGAGATGAGTGAAACCTTAAAAATATTTTATTACTTGTTTGTACTGATTGCTCTTATCTTGGGTAGTATTTTAGGATGGTACTATAAGATTAGTTGGTTTGACTTATTTGCCCATCTAATTTCAGGAATTGTGATGATGGTAGTTGCCTTAATTATCTTGAAGAAGAATCACTTATTAAGAAAAGAATTAATGTGGTTTCATATTATCTTCATGATTGCCTTTGGCTTAATGATTGCTTCATTCTGGGAATTCTTTGAATTCGCATCCGATAAAATATTAGGAGGAGATACTCAGTGGGTGAAAGAAACCGGTGTGGATGATACAATGGGAGATATGTTAATTGCGTTTTTCGGATCCATTCTATTTTGTATTTATTATTTTATTGAAGTCAAAGTAAAGAAAGATCAATTTATGAAAAAATTAGATCATGTATTATAGGAGGAGTAAATTATGGTAAAAAAAGAAAAAAGAGAAAAAGAAAAAAAGGTAAAAGAAACTAAACCAAAGAAAGAAAAAGTAAAAAAAGATCATCGGAAATTATTTTTAAGAGTTCTAATCGTTCTATTTATTTTAGAACTCCTTTCGATACCAGGCTTTATATTTGCCGGAATGAACCAAGTAATACCGATTGCTTTATTTATCGTTGTTCCTACGGTATTTGCGATTATTATTGTGTTACTAGCAAGTAGTTGCTTAAAAATGAGCTTAGAAAGAGAAGATTGAAAATGAAAAAATTGTGGTATATAGCGGGAATATTTCTATTATCAGGTTTATCAGTTATCCTAGTAGGATTAAAGATAGATAATTATCGTTCAATGGTAAAAACAGAACAAATAGAAATAACAGAAACTAATCAAGTAAAAGAAGAAACTAACCCGATTCAAGAAAATTCATCATCTTCCTCAGAACAGCCTATAATTAATGAATATAACAACACTATGGAATTATTGAATAATGTATCAGAAATTACCAATCCGGTAATTAGTGAGGACAAAATAGAATTTTCTAATGATATTGCCGTTAAGACAGGCGAAAAAATTGCGGTATGGATTTATTCTGAACCTAAATTTTTAGGATATTTTATTGTAAAAGAAGAAAATGGAAAAAGATTTATTGATGGTTTAAAAGAAGCTTTGGAAAAAACAGATATCGATTTAGGTAAACATCATATTGCTTTACAAAAGGATTCTGGGAATTATTTAGGTTATATTAAAGTTGAAATTAAAGAAAACAGTAATATTCAAATACAAAATACTAACAATCAACAGGAAGATACTAAGGTTAATAATAAAGAGGAAAAGGAAGATGTAAATAAAAAGGAAAATAGGACGACAAAAGAAGAAATTATTCAAGAAGAAATTCCTTATCAAATATTAGAAGAAGAAAATATAAATAGTTTAAGAGGAACAAGAATAGTATTTCAAAAAGGACAAAATGGCAGTAAGAGTGTAAAATATTTATTGACTTTTGATGATAAAGGTCAAGAAATCTCCAGAGAAAAGGTGGATGAGGTGGTGATTTCGGAACCAATTGATGAAATAATTAAGGTAGGAATTAGTGATTATAATCTTAATACGGATACATATAGTATTGCTTTTGGAATGTATTGTACAGAAAGCCAAGTAATGACTGATTCTAATGGCATTAGTTATTGTAATGATAGTAGCTATTCATTAGGTTCATTTTATTCCATTGAACTAAAAGGTACTTATTATGCTACTTGTATTGGAGATAGTCGTTGTACTAAGCATTTAGCTTCTAATTTAAATCCAATTATACCATTAACTTTTTACAAGGATACTTTAACTACTGCTAACTATAATGGTCAGAAGTTAATTTTTGATACTAGAGCAGGTGATCTTAGTGTACCACTAACTAAAGAGATATGTGAACGATTTCAGCTATCCTGTGGAAGTTGGTAATTAATAGATGTTATAACTTTGGTGTAAAAAAGCTGAGTGAAGCAAGTTATAATAAGCTGCGACTACTTTAAAGCAATTTTTAAATTCTTATACTGTTGTAAATAACTAAAATCATTCTATAACTAGGTAATTGTAAAAACGATATTCTTCGGATAGAAGGATATTGTTTTTTTGTGCAGTTAAAAGGAAGTTTTTTTGCTTTTTGTTAGAAAATATGCTATAATAGCCCTCGCTTTTGAAAGGGGAAACTAAAATGACTAAAGAGATCTTTTTGCCAACATATCGCTTAGAAAGAGTAGATGGAAATAATCAATCCCACTGGGATTACTTAAGTAGGCTTTATCAAGATAATTCTATTCAAGAAGTACTACCTGATATGATCTTAACTTTAGTAGAAGTGAAAAGTAATATTCATCCTTACATTTCCTATTTTGGGAACAATAAGATTGGATTCATCAAAGTATGGAAAGTACCATTTTGTCTTTCTGAAAGTGCTGAGATAGAGTGTGCGATAGAAAAAAGATATCGTAATTACGATTTTGGGAAAAATTTAGTACGTGAATTTACAGACTATTTATTATCGGATAAAGCTCCACAAGAATTACAATTTTCTGAAATCATTGCTAGAGTTAATCCCACCAATTTAGCTAGTATCTATGCAGCTGATCAAGCAGGTTTTGAATTAACCAATCAATATCATTATTTAGAATATAAGAAAAAAAGAAAATAAGTGAGTCAAAAGTAACGAGAAATTTTTACCTGACTAGAAGTTTATTTAACTTGTTTTTCCTACTAATTGGTATAATAACGAACGCAGTAAAAAGGAAAACAAATGACCAAAATATTTCTTGGATGATTCTAAGTTGGCAAGAAGATAAAATCACGTCATTAAATAAAAGAAAAGCAGAAAGGAAAGAGATAAATATGTTAAGAAGAGTATTTAATTATTATGAAAATATGGCTACAAGAGATAAGCAATACTATTTTAATACAAAAAAACAAATAGATGGCAAGGTATTTTCAGCTACAATGACAGCCGGTCAAGAAAAAAATTTAGAAATTAGAAAATTAGAACAAAAAATTAATGAAATGAAGGAAAAAGAAGTAGAACTTTTATTAGAAAATTATGAAGCTAATGCTTTAAAAATCGCAGAGATAGATCGTTTAAGACGAGAAACTATTCAACAAGTAGAAGAATTAAAAAGAGTACCATTAGTTTTATGGCAAACAACTGATGAATATACTATCGCTAATGTAATGGATGCGATTGAAAGAAAAAGTGTCATTGTAAAAATCAATAATGGAGAAGCTGACATGGAAACATTAAATATCATGACAGATAAAGTAGTTTCTTACTTAGAAGAGTATCTAGATATGGAAAAACAAATTACGGATAGAATACCAAGAAAAGAAAAGAGTAAATCAGAAATTAAAGAAGAAATGATTAAAATCTATGATACTTTTTATCATGCTGCCAAAGAATTCGGAGAAATTGGTGTAAATACCCTTTATGATGCAGGAATGAAAAACTTTTTGGAACGTAAACAACGATTAGTGATGAGAGGAACTACTACTTCTTACGATTTAATCAATGAACCACTTATTAGGCTTGATTATGCTAGTTTAATTGCTAGTAATAATCAAATTCCTAACTCAAAATAAAAAATAATAAAAGGAGTAAAATCTTATTCCTTTTTTTCTTTGGGTTTTTATTGATTATCCGCTAAAAATATAGTAAAATTAGGAATAGTTTTAGAGGGATAATCTGAAAGAAAATTATTTTTTTCGTAGCTATATGTGTCTTGAATGTAGGGAAAGGAATGATCTTAATATGATAAGTGCAAAAAATGTAACATTACGTTTTGGAAAAAGAACATTATTTGAAGATGTCAATATCAAATTCACACCAGGTAACTGTTATGGAATTATTGGAGCTAATGGTGCCGGTAAATCGACATTCTTAAAATTATTAAGTGGAGAGATTGATACGACAAGTGGGGAGATTATTGTTACTAAGGGAGAGAGAATTTCGGTATTAAAACAAGATCATTTTGCCTATGAAGAATTTTCGGTTGTTAATACCGTTATCATGGGAAATACGAAACTCTATTCTATTATGCAAGAAAAAGAAAAAATGTATGCGCAAACTGAGTTTAGCGATGAAGATGGAATGCGCCTTGCTGAATTAGAAGCAGAATTTGCGGAGATGAATGGCTGGGAAGCAGAAAGTGAAGCTGGAGAATTGTTATCTGCTTTGGGAATTCCGGTTGAGCTTCATTATAGTTTGATGAAGGAAATTCCTGCCAAGTTAAAGGTAAAAGTTCTCCTTGCCCAAGCTTTATTTGGTAACCCCGATATTCTTCTTTTAGATGAACCAACCAACAACTTAGATATGGAAGCTATCGATTGGCTAGAAGAATTCCTAATTAATTATCCAAATACTGTCATCGTTGTTTCCCACGACCGCCATTTCTTAAATAAAGTTTGTACCCATATCGTCGATATCGACTATAGTAAAATGAAATTATACATTGGTAATTATGATTTCTGGTATGAATCTAGTCAATTAGCGTTAAAACAGATGAAAGAACAAAATAAAAAGAAAGAAGAAAAGATTAAAGAATTACAAGATTTCATTGCTAGATTTTCAGCTAATGCTTCTAAGAGTAAACAAGCAACGAGTAGAAAGAAAATGTTAGAAAAAATCGAACTGGAGGAAATTGTTCCTTCTTCTAGAAAATATCCATATATTGACTTTAAACCAGAAAAACCATCAGGTAAAGAAATTCTAACCGTAAAAAATTTAACCAAGACGATAGAAGGTAGAAAAGTATTAGATAAAGTTTCTTTTACGGTATTAAAAGGCGATAAAATTGCGTTTGTAGGTAGGGACGATATCGCTAAAACAACCTTGTTTAAAATTCTAATGGGTGAATTATTACCAGATAGGGGAGAAGTGATTTGGGGTAAGACCATCACCAAGAGTTATATTCCTCAAGATAATACGGATTACTTCCAGAGTGATGAGACGATTATGGAATGGATGGGAAAATATTATCATGTCGATGATGAGACAGTCCTACGTAGTTTCCTAGGTAGAATGTTATTCTCTGGTGAAGAAGTATTTAAAAAGGTTCCCGTTTTATCGGGTGGAGAAAAGATGCGTTGTATGCTATCAAAATGTATGCTAGAAGCAAGTAATTTTTTAATTCTCGACGAACCAACTAACCACTTAGACTTGGAAAGCATTACTGCCTTAAATAATGGCTTAATAAAATACGATTCAGAAGTTTTATTTACTTCTCACGATCATCAATTTACCAGTACAGTCGCTAATCGTATTATCGAGATTTTACCAACTGGCATTATCGATAGACGCTTACCATTCGATGAATATCTAGAAAATAAAGAAGTAAATAAATTAAGAGAACAAGCATATACGAACAAAAACTAAGAGTAAGTAAAGAAGCAATTAGCGATTAACCGTTAATTGCTTTTTAACATTTAAAAGAAAAGTTTAGAACTACTTGAAACAAAATATACTTAAAAGATAAATAGCCAATTTAATATTTTTAAATCAAAATCAGTAGACATATAGGAATTTACTAGAATTTATAGTATAATACGAGCAAGAATGGGTGTAAAAGGAGAAATTTATGTTAGAAAATGACGATAAATATTTTGAAGTATTACATGATATTAAGAAAACCTTAATGGTAACTAGAAATAAGATAGTAGAAAATGCAAATAAAGATTTAATTTTAATGTATTATAACCTCGGCTTAAAACTAATTGAAAATAATAAATGGGGTTCTTCTTTTATCGATACATTAGCAAAGGATTTAAAAATGGAGTTTCCTACCTTAAAAGGAATGTCGGCAAGAAATTTAAGATATATGCAAAAATTTACTACAGAATTTGATAACGATGAATTTTTGCAACACGATGTTGCAAAATTACCTTGGACTTCTGTAACAACAATAATGGATCAAGTAAAAGATAAAGAACAAAGAAATTGGTATATTAAAGAATCTGTCCAAAATGGTTGGTCAAGACCTGTAATCGTTCATCAAATAGCAAGCACTATATGAAAGACAAGCACTACTTGAAGATAAAACAACGAATTTTGATGAAACACTGCTATCTCCCAATAATGAACATGTAAAGGAACTATTAAAAAATCCTTATATATTTGATTTTATAACTGCAAATAAAGAGTTAAAAAAGTTAGATATTGAACAAGAACTAACCGCCAATATAACAAAACTATTATTAGAATTAGGAAATGGTTTTGCATTTGTTGGAAGACAATATCACTTAGAAATAGAAAATGAAGATTATTATATTGATTTATTATTTTATAATTTAAAAGTTAGAAGTTATGTTGTAATCGAATTAAAAACAACTGAATTTAAACCTGAATATGCCGGTAAGTTAAATTTCTATTTAAGTGCTATTGATAAGTATATTAAAGCAGAAAGCGGTAATCCAACGTTTGGAATACTTCTTTGTAAAGATAAGAAAAGGGTTACTGCTGAACTCGCTTTAAAAGATATTAATAAACCTATTGGGGTAAGTGAATATAAAATCTTATCAGAAATACCAGAATTCTTGGAAAACACTTTACCAAGTATTGAGGATATAGAGAAAAGATTGGCAGAAAGTGAGTAAAGGATAAAGTGAACATAAAGATTCTATATGATGTAGACATACAAGAAGTATAAATTATGAATTTAGAAAAAAAATAGATAAAAAAAGGAAGAGAATTAGTCAGTATTAGATAAAAAGATTTTATTACTGACTATGATCACAAGGAGAAGTTATGAATAAAGAATTGTTAGAACAAGTAAGAGAAAATTTTCTATTAAAAGAAAAACAGTTAAGTCGTTATGCCACCAAAAGTAAAGAGGGAATTCGTCTAAAAAAAGAAGTGCGCTTAGATGAATTTAGACCGGAATTTTATCACGATATTGACCGAATTATTCATGCCTTATCTTATACCAGGTATTTGAATAAAACCCAAGTATTTTCCTTTAATCAAAATGATCATATCAGTAAGAGAATCGTTCATGTTCAACTAGTTAGTAAAATTGCCCGTACGATTGGCCGAGCTTTAAACTTAAATGAAGATTTAATCGAAGCTATTGCCTTAGGACATGATATTGGTCATACCCCAATTGGTCATGTTGGGGAAAGTTTGTTAAATGAAATTTCTTATCAAGAAACCAATACTTTCTTTTCTCATAATATCCAAAGTGTAAGAACTTATATGAACTTAGAAAAGAATCAACAAGGAATCAATCTAACGATTCAAGTTCTAGATGGAATCATGTGCCATAATGGCGAAATGTTAGAAAATGTCTATCGTCCTAAGAAGAAAACAACTGAAGAATTTTTAAAAGAGTACGAATTATGTTATACCGATAAAGAAACCTTAAAAAAGGTGCGACCAATGACTTTAGAGGGATGTGTAGTACGAATTAGTGATATCATTGGCTATATTGGTAGAGATATCGAAGATGCGATTAATATTGGGGTGTTAAAACGAGAAGAAATTCCTGAATCGATAAAAAAAGTATTAGGGGTAACTAATAAAGAAATTGTTAATACGATTATTATCGATATCATTAAAAATAGTTTTGATAAACCATATATAAAGATGAGTAAAGAAGTTTTTCAAGCTATTAAAGCCTTAAAAAGTTTCAACTATGAAAATATTTACAACAAAGCAAATACTAAAGAGCAAATTGAGTTTTATCGTCAAGGAATGAATCAACTCTATAAAAAGTTATTAAACGATATTAAAATGAAAAATAAATCAAGTGATATCTTTACGATTTATCTTGATTATGCCGATAAAATTTATCAAACAACCACTTCACCTGAGAGAATCGTAATTGATTTTATTGCCGGAATGACGGATGAATATTTCATACATAGTATTCACCATTTAAAAGAATTTTCATATAGTAAACAAGAACACGAAAAAAATAAATGTGTCAACAAAAATAACTTGACATTGTCATAGTTTTATAGTATCATGTTAGAAGAATTTTTAAATGAGGTGATAATATGAACGATAAAAAACCGGTATATTTAACAAAAGAAGGATTAGAGGAGTTAAAAAATGAACTTGATGATTTAATCAATGTAAAACGTCCTGCTAATATTCAAGCGATTAAAGAAGCTCGTGCTTTAGGTGATTTATCGGAAAATGCTGATTATGATTCCGCTCGTGATGAACAAGCTCAACTAGAAGGAAGAATTAAGAAGATTGAACAAATGCTTGAAAATTACGTGATTATAGAAGAAGTTTCCAAAGACAAAGTGGATCTTGGAAGTACTGTTGTGATCAAATATATGGATGAAGACGATGACGAAGAAGATGAGTATAAAATTGTTGGTAGCCAGGAAGCTGATCCATTTGCCAGCAAGATTTCTAATGAAAGTCCAATCGCTAAAGCGCTACTTAATCGTAAAGTAGGCGATATCGTAACAGTAGAAAGTCCAAATGGAAGCTATCAAGTACAAATTACAGAGATTAAGTAAAGATAAGCTAGAAATTCTTTAGCTTATCTTTTTCTAACAGGGATTAAAATACTTGAAGATATAGTAAATAAATATCAATGTGAACAAAAATTAATATTTTTATATCGACTAGAATCTGATAAAAGTAACCATAATCTAACAATCGTACTACCTAATGGGGGAATTAGTTGCTAAGATACTTCCATGTATACTATTTTTTTCTTTCAAGTAGCCACCATGAATACTTCTATAAAAAGTGAATTCGCCTTTATTTAAATCAGGTATTAAAACAATGAATTATCGTATCTAAATAAATCCTGTTTTATTTTCTACTTGTCATAAATACGAAATATTAGAAGAAGTAGAATATATCAGAAAAAATGACTTGTTTCTAGGATATGAAAACCAAGTGAATAAGAAAAAGAATTGAGAAAAGATTCTATTGAAAGAATATGAAACTATGCGTAATCAGATTCTTCTCGCTTTAGAAGAATTATCGTCATTTACTTTAAGAAGCGCTTGTACAAAACATAAAAGTAGGTTATAATATTAGACGTATTGGAGAAAAGGTGGCTATTACTTTTTCGTATCAATTTTTGAATTTTCCTGAAATGGAAAAAAATAAGGAAAGGAATGTTAATAAAAATATGGCAAAAAAAGAAAAGACCAATAAATTAGAAATTACAATCACAATTGAAGGTAAAGAATGGCAAGATGCCTTAGATAAAACCTTTAAACAAAAAGTAAAAACTGTAGCAGTAGATGGGTTTCGTAAAGGAAAATGCCCAAGAGATATCTATGAGAAGAAGTTTGGTAAAGAATCTTTATACATAGATGGAGCAGAAAGCCTATTACAAAATGCTTACAAGAAGCTATTAGATGAACATAAAGATTTAATTCCTGTTGTTCAACCAAGAGTCGATATCAAGAGTATCGATGATGAGAAAGTAGAGTTTTTATTTACTATTATTACCGCACCTGAGGTGAAAATTAAAAAATATAAAGGATTAAAAGTAAAGAAAGATAAAGTAGAAGTAAGTAATGAAGAAATTGAACATGAATTAGGTCATTTATTAGAAAAATATATTGAAGTAGTAACCAAAGAAGATGGTGAAGTAGAAAATGGTGACATCGCTGTTATCGATTTTGAAGGATTCAAAGATGGAGTAGCTTTCGACGGTGGTAAGGGAGAAAATTATTCCCTAGAAATTGGTAGTGGGATATTTATTCCAGGCTTTGAAGAACAGTTAGTCGGAATGAAAACAGGTGAAGAAAAAGATATTCAAGTAACTTTCCCTGAGGATTACATGGCTGAAGATTTAAAAGGAAAAGAAGTAACTTTCAAAGTAAAAGTAAATGAAATTAAACAAAAACAAAAACGTGAATTAGATAAAGATTTCTTTGACGATTTAGGTATGGAAGGTGTTGATACCAAAGAAAAACTAGAAAAAGAAATTAAAGAAAAGATTTCTGCTCAAAAAGAAGTAGAAGCAGAAAATAGTCATATCGATCGCTTGTTAGAAGAAATCGGTAAGAATGTTGATGTAGATATTCCTGAAGAAATGGTAGAAGAAGAAATTGATCATATGATGGAACAATTCAAAGAAAGACTTGAAATGCAAGGAATCAGTCTAGATATGTACTTGAAATTTACCCAATCTGATGAAAAAGCCCTTCGTGACCAAATGGAAAAAGATGCTTATCAACGTGTTTTATATCGTTTGATGTTAGAAGAAATTGTAAAACTTGAACATATCGAAGTAACCGATGAAGAAGTAGAAAAAGAACTTGATGAAATGGCTAAGAAATATAACATGGAAAAAGATGAATTAGTCAAGATGTTCCATGATAAAGCTATGATCAAGTACGAACTTGAAATGCGTAAGACTATTGAAATGTTAAAAGAAGAAAATAAATAACATGAAAAGGTTCTGATACAAGAACTTTTTTCTTTTTAAAAGTAACTTTTATTACCAAAAGTTTCCACCTTTGAAGATGTCAAAATATGTATAAATAGGTTGCTTTTTTAATGGGAAATGCTATAATAAAAATCATAGTTTCTAGGAGGCTTGGCTGGGTATGCAAAATAATCAAGAGAAATTACCAATTTTGATTTTGAGAGATATGGTTCTTTTTCCAGGTAGTGAGTTACGCCTTGAATTTGATACCTTGGTAGAAAAACAGATTGTTTCTGTTGCAGAGGGTTGTTTTGATAGTAATATCCTGATCATAAATCCTAGTAGTGATAGTAGGGAACCATATACCATAAAAGAATTACCTAAAATTGGCTTGGTATCCCAAATAAAAATGAGAATGGATATGCCTAATGGGAAGACTAGACTATTGATGCATGGCTTAAGACGGGTAAAGATTTTAGAACTTGAAGAAGAAGATAAAATTTTAAGTGCCTCAATCGAAGAAATTAGTAAAGAAAATCATAATCCGAAAGAGGAAATTGCTTATTCCAGGAAGATTATGAATTTATTAGAAACATATATTGATGATTATTCTTATAGTAATAATATTATCCATAGTTTAATTGGTGTAAATAGTTTAGAGAAAATTACCGACTTAATCGCACCAACCTTACCAGTCAACTATAACCGAAAAGCAAGCTATATTTGGGAGACAGATTCTATTCGTCGTAGCGAAATGATCATGGAAGACATCCAAAACGATTTAGCAATTTTAGAAATTGAAAAGAAAATCGATGAAAAGTTATCCTTAGAAATGGAGAAAAATCAAAAAGAATATGTGCTTCGCGAAAAAATTAGAATTATCAAAGAAGAATTAGGGGATATTAGCGATAAAGATAGTGAGATAGAAAAAATAAGAGAAAAAATTAAAACGGGAAAATATCCAAAACAAATTGAAGAACGATTAGAACTAGAGATTCATCGTTATGAAACTTGTAGCCCTAATGCCCCAGATGCCGGAATTATTCGTAACTATATCGATTGGTTATTGGATTTACCTTGGGAGATAGAAACGGTTGATAATGAAGATCTACATAAAGTAAAAAAAGTATTAGATCGTTCTCATTACGGCTTAGACAAAGTAAAAAACCGCATAATTGAATACTTAGCTGTAAAGCAGAATACCCATAATTTGAAAAGTCCGATTCTTTGTTTAGTAGGTCCTCCGGGAGTGGGAAAAACGACTTTGGCGAAAAGCATTGCCGAAAGTTTAGGCCGAAAGTGTACGAAGATTTCAGTTGGAGGAATTAACGATGAAGCAGAAATCGTCGGTCATAGAAGAACTTATATCGGGGCTGCGCCAGGCTTAATTATCCAAGGAATGAAAAAAGCTGGTACTAAAAATCCTGTCTTTATCATTGATGAAATTGATAAGATGACTAAGGACATCAAGGGAGATCCAGCTAGTAGTTTATTAGAAGTGTTAGATCCAGAACAAAATAAAGCTTTTGTCGATCACTATATTGAAGAAGAATATGATTTAAGTAATGTTATGTTCATTACGACTGCCAATTATTATGAACAAATCCCTACTGAATTAAGGGATCGCTTGGAGATGATCGAACTTTCATCTTATACTGAGTATGAAAAATTAGATATTGCCAAGAATTATTTATTACCTAAGCAAAAAAAAGAACACGGCTTAAAAAAAGACACTGTACATTTTGATCGTGAAGCGTTCCTAGAAATCATTCGTAATTATACAAAAGAAGCCGGAGTTAGGGACTTAGAGCGAAACATTGCATCAATATTACGTAAAGTAGTAACTGATAAAATTATGAATATCAGTGAAAAAAACTACGATATTACGATTTATAATCTGGAAAAATATTTAGGGAAACAAAAATACTTTTGGAATGAAAATGATATTATGGAGAGAGTAGGTATTGTGAACGGCTTAGCATATACACCGTTTGGTGGTGATATTTTAGCGATTGAAGCCGTAATGTTTCCAGGAAAAGGGGATATTATCTTAACCGGTAGTTTAGGAGATGTCATGCGCGAATCCGCTCATTTAGCCTTAGATTATCTAAAATCGAATAGCGCAAAATTTAAAATCAATTCTGAAGTATTTCAAAAAAATGATATTCATATTCATGTTCCGGAAGGAGCAGTACCAAAGGATGGTCCAAGTGCGGGAGTAACACTAACTACAACACTATTATCTTTAGTAACAAACACCCCGATTCAAACCAATATTGCGATGACAGGGGAAATGACTTTAAGAGGTAAAGTACTACCAATTGGAGGCTTAAAGGAAAAAGTAATCGGTGCTCATCGTAATGGGATTAGAACAATTTTTATTCCTCGTCAGAATGAAAAAGACCTCGATGAAATTCCGAAAGAAGTAACAGCAGACATTCATTTTATCTTAGTAGATCGATACCTAGATATTCAACATGTCTTATTCAAAGAAAAAAGAGGGAAGAAGAAATATGTCGATCCAAGAAATATTCAATTATTACTCGATTAAAAATCAATTTCTTTTCTTATCTAGTAGTGAGATTTTAGAACAAAATCAAGAAGAACATCAACAAATTATGATGTGTAAAGCACTATGTCAAGTAATTGATCATGAAGATTTCTTCTTAATGACAGATGAATTAAATCAAAAGCTACTTGAAGTCATCTGCGCCATAAGATTTTGTTACTACGAAAATAAAGATTTATTTGCGATGAAACAACATATTACTCATCATGCCGATACCTATCAAAATTTAGAAGAGTTTGAGTTATTGAAAAGAAGAAATATTTGGCTAAAAGAAGAAGGAAGAAAACATGAGTTGTTATTTTCAAAAACTTTTGGCAATACTGTCGAAGAAGTAATGGCTACTGTTGAGTGGGATCCTTATTATTTAAAAGTAATTTTCGAACAAAATAAAGAATTACCAATTATGAATATAGCCTATTTTCTTTCTACTATAAATTTATTACTAAATGAATATCCGGATATATTAAAAGAACAAGAAGAGTATCGCAATTTTCTAATAGAGAGTATAAATGAATTATTAGTATACCACGCAAAGATGAGAGACTGGGTAAAGAAAAAAGCTAAGAAAACGATTCAGCGATTAAAAAATTTAGAACATGGAAAAACTTTAGTACGCTTGTTGAAAAGATGAAGAATGAGAAGATAAAAACTCATTCTTTTTTCAAAATATAAAGATTTTGAAAAGTAATTTAGATTTTGGTATACTAATAATAGGATGATAAGAATACGAGGTGAAGTATGAAAAATAGTACAAAGATATGGATATTAGTTTTAAGTTTACTTGGTATTACTTTTATTATGGGTGGAAGTTATGCCTATTTTGCGGTTTCTGTTACTTCTGAACCACAAATTGTGATGTTAGATACATTAGAGATTACTTATGAGACAGGCCAAGATATTCTAATAGAAAATGCTTTACCACAACCACTAGAATCATTAGAATCCTCGCCTGGTCATCAATTTACAGTTAGAAACACCAGTAATCAAGACATAAATTATAATATGGTTTTTAGTGAGATATCGTTAACGAAAGAAAATCAAGATACCTTTTCTAATGATTTAGTCTGAGCCATTTATCAAACAGATTCTAGTTATCAAAATGAAACATTATTAAAATCAGGTAGTTTTTCTTCACTAAGCGGTTTTTTATCTGGAGATAAAGAATTAGTGATTAAGACCGATATTCCTTTAAAAAAGGGAGAAAGTCAAAGCTTCATTTTAAGAGTAGGGCTACTAGAAAGTGGTGGTATTCAAAATAGAGATGCTGGGAAGCGATTTGTCTTTTAAGATTCAAGTCGATACATACGACCGGGTAGAAGCTGTTAGTAAGCAGTCTATTTATCATTATAAGGAAGGAGAAAGTCCTGTAAAAACCGATGAACAGAAAGCATCAGTTACAAAAATCATCTTACAAAATCGAATAACTCCTATTGAAGGTGCGGAAGCATCATTGGACTTTTCTCCTAATCAGGATGGTAGCTGTATGGTTTATTTAGCGGAAAACCAAGATGAAGCGGGAACTTATACGGTTTACTTTCAAGGAAATGACGAAATTTGGTTAGAGGAAGGAATTAGGTTCTTTCAAGGTTTTATTAAATTAAGAGAAATTGAAAATATAGGAGTATTAAATACTTCTCAAGTAACGAGTATGTGGAATATGTTTGCGGGATGCGGAGAGCTGACTAGTTTGGATTTGTCTAGTTTTGATACTTCTAATGTGAATGACATGTGGGGGATGTTTGCTCAGTGTAGTAAGTTATCGGATTTAAACATTAGTAATTTTGATACTTCCAAAGTAACGAGAATGGCTTGGATGTTTGAAAATACCGGTTTAACAGGAATTGCTCTTTCTCATTTTGATACTAGTCAAGTTACCGATATGAGTGGAATGTTTTACAATAATTCAGTATTAGAATGGGTAGATATTTCCAGTTTTGATACTTCTAAAGTAGAAAATATGGAGCAAATGTTTAACAACTGTGTTCAATTAAAGAACTTGAATTTGGCGAACTTTAATACTACTGTAGTAACGGATATGCGTGCCATGTTTTCAGGATGTACGAACTTATTGAATTTAAATGTAAGTAGTTTTAATACTTCAAAAGTACTAAGAATGGATAGTATGTTTTCAGGTTGTGCATCTATTCAAAATTTAGACCTATCTAGTTTTAACACTTCTAGTGTAAATACAATGTACCGTATGTTTTACGGATGTTATGCCTTAAAGGAATTAAACATTTCTAACTTTGTAACTTCCAATGTAACTAGTATGACGGAGATGTTTTATGATTGTAATAGCTTATTAACATTAGACCTTAGTCATTTTGATACATCGCAAGTACTAAATATGACTCGTATGTTTGATTATTGCCAATCGTTAATTTCCCTTAATCTAAGTAATTTTAATACAGAAAATGTGACAGATATGAGTTTTATGTTTGCTTATTGTACTTCCTTAACATCCCTTGATGTCAGTAGCTTTATGACTACAAATGTAACGAATATGAATGGGATGTTTAGTCATTGTACAGCATTAACTAATCTTGATCTTTCTAATTTTAGTACACCTGAAGTGACTAATATGCAGACAATGTTTGATTCTTGTTGGAATTTAGTCAGTGTTAATTTGAGTAATTTTGATATGTCTAAAGTACAAAATACAAAGTGGATGTTTTCTGCTTGTAGAAATTTAAAAGCGATTAATTTTGGTAATTTTAATTATTCTAGTATTGTAGATTCTGAAGCCATGTTTGGTGGAGTTAATGCTGATATTGTTATAACGATTACAAATAGTGATGCTATTTCGTGGTTACAAGATAAACTTGCGTCTGGTAGTGTTGTTGTTAGTGCTTAAAAGGGAAAAGAAAATATGAATTGAATGTATTTTCTTTTTTCATTGTGCATGTTTTTTTCATTATTCTCATATAGTGAAATAGAAATGAGGGATAAGATGAAAAAAATAATACCTTTTACGAAGACAATTAAATTTAAAACGATGATCGCCGAGATCACCGATATTGAAACCAAACACAACCTTGAAGTGGAAGGAAATACTATCGAAGGAGACATCCTACTTGATGGTAAATATAAAATGCATGAAGCAAGCCAAATAGAGGAAGAGTTTCACTATAATTTACCATTTACCATAGAAGTAGATAATAAATACGATATTTCCAACTGCACGATTACGATTGATGACTTTTATTTTGAAATTATTAACGAAGAAGATTTAAAAATTAATATAGAATTAGAAATCAGTAATGTTTTAGAAAAGCCTTTACCTAAAGAAGATATTTCATTAGATGAAGAAGTTATTCGTAAGACAGTAGAAAAAATTCCAATCGAACTAGAAGAAAAGAAAGAAAAAATAGAAATCGAACCGTTAGAAAAAGAAGAAGCAATCGACGAATTGGAACTATCTAATATATCAGATACGATTGGTGGAGAAGAAGACTTTCCGGGAGTAGCCAATAAAAGCGATTTAGAACAAGAAATCGAGGCTAAATTAACCCAAGAAATTTCTAAAAATAAAGAAATTTATGATCAAGAAGGAAAAAAATATCAACAAACTTCAAGTGATATAATTACTGCTTCTACACAATCAAAAGAAGAAATTCATCAATCTTCCATGCCGAAAAAAGAAGCTCCTAAAGAAGAATCTAAAATGAGTTCTATCTTTAATGCTATCGCATCTAGTGATGAGACTTTCGTTACCTATCATGTTTATATCGTTAGAGAAAATGATACCGTAGATTCCATTATCGAAAAGTATAAAACTACTCGTGATGACTTAGTCCCGTATAACGATCTAGAAAATATAAAAATTGGTAGTAAAGTAATTATACCTTGTCAACATGAATAAACGACAAGAATTAGAAAAATACAATTTAAAGGCTTTACGTTATCAAAAAAAGAAAAAAGTAGATATTATCTCTACCGAGAATAATCGCTATTGCCTAAAAGAAGAAAACAACACCAATATTTATGAATATCTAAAAACACGTAATTTCCATAATTTTCCTTCTACTTTAACTAATAATTCCGATCCTTACGAAATAACTGAATATATCGATGACTTTGAAGTACCAGTTGAACAACGAATAGAAGATTTAATCTACCTTGTCAGTTTATTACATACCAAGACCACATTTTATAAAAACGTAGATATTGATCAAATAAAAAAGATCTATGAAGAAATCATCGATCGCCAAGATTATCTATATAATTATTATTCTGGGTTACAGAACATGATTGAAAGCGAAGTTTATATGTCACCTAGTCATTACTTATTAATCAGAAACATTTCTACTTTATATCAAAATATTAGAGAAAGTAAAAAAAGAATCGAGTCGTGGTATCAAAAAGTAAAAATAAGTAAGAAACTTCGTTATGCGATGACTCATGGTGCGTTAGAAAAAGAACATTTAATTGAAAATCATGATCTATATCTAATTAGTTGGGGTAAAGCAAAAATTAATTTGCCAGTCTATGATCTATTAAGTCTTTATCAAAATAATAAAGAAAAAATTGATATCTTTGATCTGTTAGATATCTATCAAACCAAGTACAGTTTAAAAGAAGAAGAAATTGATCTTTTTCTAGCCCTAACTCTATTACCAGAAAAATTAGAAATGAAAAAAACAGAGATTCAAAAAATTAAACAAGTATTTACGATTACCGATACTGCCTACCAATTACAAGAAAAACTAAATAGAATGAATAAGGTAAATTCTAAACCTAAACATTCTATTTAGTTTTTTAAAAGATAATCCGGATGAAGCCAATAATAACTAGTATTAAAAATAAAAAGCATAAAAAAGAATTAAATCGGGAAACAACGAATATCGCAAAAAGACATTGATAGAATAAAATAACTAATAAACTAAGAAGACAGCCCATATAAAAAATACTAGATTTTCTTTTAAATTTACAAGCTTCACATCGGCAGAAAAAACCATGCCCTTGTCCTTTTTTAAACATCATTTTCACCTATAGTATCATATGAAAAAATTAAGTATCTGTATAGGCCTTTCTTTGTATGAAAATAAAATGAATGGTTGAATTAAAAAGTAAGTTTCCGGTAGTAGAAAAAT
This sequence comes from uncultured bacterium, assembly GCA_949296705.1. GTDB lineage: Bacteria > Bacillota_I > Bacilli_A > RF39 > UBA660 > Alloscybalousia. Next base: position 11,976 of record CASFOW010000077.1, on the reverse strand, counting down.
TAAAACTTTTAAAAATTAAGTTCTCATAAATAGTGGTTAGTGTAGAATAAGTGCGGAGATTTTTCACCTAAAAATAAAAATTATAATTTGAATTAATTGTAAGTTAGAAGGAATAGATAGTCAATATCTATCCTTTTAAATTAAGGAACTACAGATAACTTATTTACAAAGTAAAAAAATTAGTCTATAATAAAAACACGAAATACAAAGAAGTCGAGGAGTACAAAGTATAATTTTGCTAGAGAATTCATGGTTGGTGAAAATGAATAGAATTATCTTTGGAAGGTAGCGATGGAGTAGAATTATTGAACAATAAGTAGGTAATTCCGTAGAAAAGATACGTTAGTTCTAAAATTGAGGGTACTCTTTTTTTAGAGTAAATTAAGGTGGTACCGCGGGTTTAACTCGTCCTTATTAAGAATAAAAGATAAGGAGGAGTTTTTTTATGGATTATGAACGAGCAAAAGAAGTGTTTAATCAATATGTAGAAAATTATGATCAAAAAGAAGAAATGATTATTCTTAAGAAGAAACATAGTTTAGAAGTTGCGAATTTAATGGCAGAACTTGCTTTTCGGCTTAATTTATCCAAGGAAGAAATTATTCTAGCAAAGATAATTGGACTCTTACACGATATTGGTCGTTTTGAGCAATTTAGGATTTATGGAAAATTATCAGATAAGAAAACCGTTGACCATGCCGATCAAAGTTGTATCTATTTGTTTGAAGAGGGTCATATCCGAGATTTTATTGAAGAAGATAAGTATGATAAAATCATGGAATTAGCGATAAAATATCATAATAAGTTAGAAGTTCCTTCATTAACGGGGAAGGAAAAATTATTTGTCTCAATGATTAGAGATATGGATAAAGTCGATATCTTTAAACAATATGCTACACATTATCACTATGTATTTAAAGCAGAGGAAGTAACCCAGACGGTATTAAAGAACTTCAAGGAAAGAAAACCTTTGGATATCAAAGAAAATAAAAGTAAATCTGATGCGGTATTATCCATTTTAGCTTTTATCTTTGATTTTAATTTTGATGAGAGCTTGGATATATTAGTAGAGACAGATAACTTTGACTTGTTTATTAGTACAATTGAGGTATCAGAAGATAGTGAGAAGTTGTGGCAAAAAGTAAGAGAGGTTTGTTACGATACGATTAATGAGGGAGTTCATCATGAATTATAGAGGAAAATTATGGATAATTCCCGATGAAGGCCAGATAATTCAGCCACTATTTGAAAAAGAAGTAGCTCTCGGTGAGAATCATACCAAAAAGATTCAAGAGTTTTCGGATATGTATCAGTAGGGTTTTCAATTTAAATCCGATGATTATCAAGAAGCCCCATGTAAAATAGCAGAACTTGGTCACATGGTAGTAAAAAGTGAAGATTCATCTGGACTTGTCATTTTCTATTTACCAGAAAGAATAACCGATAGACAATTAGAATGGGTTTATCAAAATGAAATGATACTTAGTAAATATAGTGTGATTGGAGCGTATAATTTACAAAAAATAAGTGATGAAGTTAAATGGGAAAACTTCTATGGAATGGATAAAATAAAAAAGGAAATAAACCGTAAATATCTAGTAGGAAAAAGCGGTTTAAAAAATAAATAGAAAGTAGTGAAGAAATATGTTAGATAAAAAATATAATGCAAATGAAAAAGAAGCTAAGTGGTTAAACTACTGGCAAGAAAATAAAATCTATGCGTTTAAACCAGATAAAAGAAAAATATACTCCATTGATACCCCACCTCCAACAGTAAGTGGTAGTATTCATATTGGTCATATTTTCTCTTATTCACAGACAGAAATGATTGCAAGATATAAACGTTTACGAGGATATAATGTTTTCTATCCGTTTGGTTTTGATGATAATGGGTTACCTAGTGAACGTCTAGTTGAAAAAGAACAAGGAAAAAAAGCCGCTGAAATAGGAAGAGAAGAATTCTCAAAATTATGCTATGATACAACAGATAAATATGAAGCAGAATTCCAAGAATTATTTAGTAAGATGGGGGTCAGTACTGATTGGGCTATTCATTATAAAACAGTAAGTCCATCAACTATAAAAGTAAGCCAATTATCGTTCTTAGATTTAATTAATAAAGGACATTGTTATCATAAAGAAAGTCCAGCTTTGTGGTGTAATGAATGTTTAACCTCAATTGCGCAAGCTGAACTAGAGACAAAAACCATTAAAACGACCTTCAATTATGTTAAATTTAAAACGGTAGAGGATGGTAAAGAATTTACTATTGCGACAACGAGACCAGAATTATTACCAGCTATTGTATGTGTCTTTGTGAATCCAGAAGATGAAAAACATAAATCTTTAATTGGAAAAACTGCTCACATACCGGTAATTGATGTAGAAGTACCTATCATGGCAGATGAAAAAGTCGCTATTGATAAGGGAACCGGTGTCGTTATGTGTTGTACTTTTGGCGATCAAACCGATATTGAATGGTGGAAAAAATACAATCTCCCATTAAAATATATTTTCACAGATGATGGAAGAATTATTGATTCTGTTCCTAATTACGGTGGTATGAAAATAAAAGAGGCAAGAAAGAAGATTATCGAAGATCTACAAAATGGTGGCTATATTGAAAAAATCGAAGAACTAGAGCATGAAGTACAAACGCATGAACGCTGTGGTAAAGAAGTAGAATATGCGGTAATGAATCAGTGGTTCATCGATATTATGAATCATAAAGAGGACTTTATTAGAATTGGAAATGAAATAAAATGGCATCCTGATTACATGCATGCTAGGTATGATGAATGGGTAAATAATGTCGCCTGGGATTGGTGTATCTCTAGACAAAGATATTTTGGTGTACCATTTCCAGTTTGGTATTGTAAAGAATGTGGTGAGGTAATTCTTGCTAAACAGGAAGATTTACCAGTCAATCCATTAACGGATAAACCTCCAGTTAATTGTTGTCCAAAATGTGGGTGCCAGGAGTTTGTTCCAGAAAGTGATGTTATGGATACTTGGGCAACTTCATCCGTAACACCATTAATCAACATGCACTATGGAGAAAAAGACAATTATGAAGCTCTTTTAAAACCGATGAGTTTAAGAACTAATGCTTCAGAGATTATTAGAACATGGGATTTCTACACCATCGTAAAGAGTTTTTATCATTTTGGTATGAGGCCTTGGGATAATGTAATGATTTCTGGATTCGTTATGGCAAGTAAAGGTGAAAAAATCAGTAAGAGTAAAGGAAACAGTAAAGTGGAACCACTTGCCCTAATCGACCAATATTCTGCGGATGTCATTCGCTACTGGGCAGCTTCCGGTAGATTAGGAACCGATATTGTCTTTAGTGAAGAAACGTTATTACGGGGCAAGAAACTTATTAATAAACTTTGGAATGTCGCTAAGTTTATTGAGATGCATCTTTCAGATTATACAGATAAACCGTTCACAGAATATGAATATATTGATAAGTGGATCTTAGGAAGCTTCCAAGAAATGGAGAAAAACTTTCTCCGCTATCTAGATGAATACGAAGTGGGACTTGCTCTAAATACTTTAGAAAAATTCTTCTGGAATTTCTGTGATAACTACATTGAAATTGTCAAACATCGGTTGTACCGCCCTGAGGAATTCGGAGAAACTCCTCGCTATTCTGGTCAAAAGACAGTCTATACATTACTTTATAAATTACTACAAGATTTTAGTATTTTCTTCCCATTCATTACCGAAGAAATTTATCAAGAATTGTATCACGAAGATAAGTCTATTCATCTAACAGAAATCAAAGAGTTAAATTATTCTTTTGAAAAGGAAATCAAGAATGGGGATCTCATGATGAATATCATTAGCCAAGCTCGCGGTGTAAAAACCAATCATAATGTGTCATTAAAAACACCAATTAAAAATTTAGAAATAAAAGTAAATAAAGAATTAAAAGAAGCCATTAATGACTCAATAAAAGATTTTAAGGCTACTTTGTTTATTGATAATTTAACCATGCAGTTAATTGATAAAGACTATGAAGTGGAAAAAATAGAATTGGATTTAGAAGAAGAATAAAGTAGAAAAATAGAAAACAAGAGCGAGTTCTTTTATAATAGCTCATCTTGTTTTCTTATTTGCTTTTGCCAAAATAAATTTAGCTAAAAAATAGCAAAAAGAAAAAATATAAGCTAAAATAAAACGAGCAGGGGGAAATTTATGGAAGAAAAACAAGCATTAATTTTATTTTCTGGCGGGTTAGATTCTCTTCTTACTAGTTGTAAAATGATTGAGAATGGCTATCAAGTAACACTAGTCCATTATGATAATGGGAGTAGTAGTGGTTGTGAAACCGTTGTGGAAACAGCCAAGAGATTAGTAAGACGTTATGGGGAGAATAAAGTAAAATTTTGGGGATACGGTTAACAGTAGGTTATTTTAAAGCATTACGAGATGAAATCTATAGTTTAGAAATACAAGAAATTATAAAAAAATACCCTTACTTTAATTTATCTCAATTTAACTGTCTAGCTTGTCGAAGTGCGATGTATATTTACACAATTTTATTATGTAAAAAATTAAATATTAAAGTAGTTGCTGAAGGTGCTAGGATTAGTCAATTATTTGCAATAGAACAGCCAAGTATGTTAAAAGAATATAAAAGCCTTTTACAAGAATATGGAATCGAACTAGTAACGCCCTTATTAGAATTAGAAAGCGATTACGATAGAAAAATTGAACTACTAATTAGAGGGATTAATCCCACTGTCATAGAACCTCAATGTCATTTTGGCATTCCGATGAAAAAACCACTTACTAAAGAAGAAGAGTTAGAAGTTTCTCATCTATATCAAGAAGAACAAAAACCTAAATGTCTAAAATTAATTAAAATGAGTGAAAATATTCCATTAGATCCTACGGGCAAACTTTATTAAAAAAGTTACTATTTAGCGCCAAAATAATTATGAGAATCAGGAAAAAAGTTTCTCATAATCTTTTATTATGGAAAAAAATTTAGTACAATTTGTATAGAAAGATAAAAAAATTTAATTTTCTATTGACTCGGCAGTTGACTGCTTTGTTAAACTCTTAACAGAAAGGAGGAGTCTAGAAAAAGGAGTGGATAAACATGTATAAAATTGGTGAGTTTTCCAAAATCGTAGATATTCCGGTTAGAACACTTAGATATTATGCGGAATATGGTGTATTAGTCCCTAGTGAAATCGATGCTTGGACTGGTTATAAATATTACAGCGAAGATAATATAAGAGAATGCAAAGTCATTAAGTTATTGAAAACATTAGACTTTACTCTCGATGAAATTATAGAGTATAAAGATAATTTAGATGAAGAGATCCTAGAAAAGAAAAAAGTAGAATTCAAAGAAAAAATATATTTACTGAATTTAAAAATCGCTAAAGTAAATCAAATGCAAAGAGATATGCAAAATAATCAAAGTTACATCAAGAGAAAAGAAAGAAAAAAGGAGAGAGTATTAAGAAGAAATTATGAAAAAGGAAATATTAGAAAAATTATTTAATCGCCAACAAAACTTAATTATCGAAGGGAATGTTTCATCAGGAAAAACAACCAATGTATTATTTCCTATGGTAGATAAAATTATCGAGAAAAAAGAAAATCTATTGATTCTAGACGCAAAAGAAGAGTATTTACATCAATATCAGGAAAAATTAAAGGCAAATGGTTATCAGACAATCATCTTAAATTTAAGAGAACCAGATAAGAGTGAGGGATGGAATCCTTTATGGTATCCTTATCAACTATATCAAGCGGGAAAAAAAGATAAAGCTCAAGAATATTTAGAAAAAATTGGAAAAGTTTGTTTCTATGAAAAACAAGTTCAAGACCCATTCTGGGATAATGCCGCATCAGATATATTTACGGGAATGACACTTAGTTTATTTGAGGATGGTACTAGTGAAGAAATCAATTTCAATAGTATAGCAAATATGTTTAATCAAGCAGTAGAAAAAATAGGGGGTTCTGTTTACCTAAATGAGTATTTTAATACGAAAAGTAAAACTTCTAATGCCTATATTTTTGCATCCACTACAGTTTTAGCGCCTAAAGAGACGAGAGATAGTATCCTATCAGTCGCAAGACAACGATTAGGGGTATATGTAGTTAGAGAGAATTTATCGCAAATGATGAATTACACAACTTTTGATATTGATTCATTGGTGAATAGACCAACTGCATTTATTGTAATTGCTAGGGATGAAAATAGTTTGTTAAATACAATAGCTACTATGTTTATTGAACAATTATATTCTAGATTAATTGACCAAAAAATAAATACAAGATTTCATTTTCTACTAGATAATTTCGATAGTATTGAACTATGTCCAGATTTAGTAAATATTTTAACATCTTGTATTGCTAGAAATATAAAAGTCTATATTGCCAGCCGTTCCTTATCAGAATTAAGTTCTATTTACGGAAAATATATGTTAAGAGTTGGAGACATAATCGAGATTAGAAATCATGATATCAAAATAGAAATAGGAGATGAAGAAGAAAAATACGAAAAAGATTTTGAACAAGTACTTATTTCCCAAACCTCAATTGTTTATCCAAGTTACGGAAAAAGAATCATTAAATGTTTTGATTTAAAAGAAAAAGTACATCAGATTCGTCATGATAAGATGATGGAAGCTTTTGATACTCAAGAATTGATAAAAAAAATAGATGATAAGCTTGAAGAGTTAACCAAGCAAGAAGCTTATTATCAAAATAAAGACCAAAAATCAGAATTAGAACAATTTAAAATTGAAGAGTAAATAAATGAAGTAGGTGTAGGGATGGAGGAAAGAATCCAAGAAATCAAGAAGAAAAATTTAGAACAATTATATGACTATCGACAAAAACTATATGAAAAACCTATTTTAAAAGATCTATTCTTAGAAGTAACTTCTAGATGTAATGCTAGATGCCATCATTGTGGAAGTAGTTGTGGAGATTTTATTCCCGAAGAAGAAATAAGTGCCGAAGCGTTGAAAAAAACATTACTAAATATTTCTAAACATTATAACGCGACTAATATTGTATTAAATGTTACCGGAGGAGAACCTCTAGTTAGAAAAGATTTATTCGAAATCATGGATTATGCCAACCACTTAGGTTTCCATTGGGGAATGACTTCTAATGGGATGTTAATTACCGATGAGATTCTAGAAAAGATGAATCAAACTAATATGGAGACCATTTCTATTAGTTTAGATGGCTTGAAAGAAACGCATGAAAGCTTTCGTCAAGTACCAGGCTCTTTTGAACGAATTATTACAAACATAAAAAAATTACAACGAGTCCCTTCTATTAAAATTGTTCAAGTCACCACTGTTGCTAATAAGAAAAATCTTCATGAACTAGAAGCTCTATATCAGTTGATGAAAGAGTTAAATGTAGTCTCTTGGCGAGTAATTAATGTAGATCCAATTGGTCGAGCAAAAGAAAATCAAGAAATTCTATTAGATAAAGAGGAATATCAATATTTATTTTCTTTTATTAAAGAAAAACGCGCAGAAAATATCATCAACGTAGAATATGGCTGTAGTCATTACTTAGGTCTTTCTTTAGAAAAAGAATTACGAGATACTTACTTTTCTTGTGTTGCCGGACTCTATGTCGCAAGTATTCTAAGTAATGGCGATATCTTTATCTGCCCTAATGTCGAAAGAAGAAAAGAATTTATTCAAGGAAATATAAAAAATGATAATTTTGTAGAAGTATGGGAAAATAAATTCCAATTATTTAGAAATAATAACCGAACAAAATCAGAACAGTGTAGAAACTGTCCAGATTGGAAATATTGTTTAGGGGATTCATTTCATACTTTTGATTTTGATAACGGTAAACCTAACTTTTGTATAAATAGGATTTATCAAAAAGATATAAATAATTGATAAAGTAAAATTAATAAAGGAGTGTATGCATGTGACTAAAGTAAGTAAAAGAGTAGTTAAGTGTTGTAATTGTGGGAAAGAAAGTGAACAACTATTTGTATATAGTGTGAATTATTCATTAGGAGATAAGAAAAGTAATGATGATCTAATGAATCACAAACAGAAATGTCCTAATTGCGGTTATGAAGCGGTGGATATTTCTAATGATATTTTTCTTCAAGAAAAATACGATATAAATCCAGAAGAAAATATTCCATATGAAGTTTATGGCATCCCTAAAGCCAATCCAGAAAAAACGATTGATAATAATGTACTTAAAGTAACTAAAGAAGAGATAGCAGTTTCACTTAATAATGAGAAAACGACTTACCAATTAATCATTGGCCATTATTTTTCTAGTGATAGTTATAAATTAGCACTTGGAAAGGATAATTACTCCTCTTCAGTTATTATTTCAAGAGAAGAGTATCAACATTTTATAGAAAACTTTTATACATTAACGAATAAATGGAAAGATAGTTATATTGAAAATGAAGATTGGAGTCGTTTTCCAAAAAACAAAATAAACTGGAATATCTTTATTACCAACATAAACGGAGTTCGTATCCTTCACGGAACAGATGCCTTTCCAGATAATTGGAATGATTTTATCGACCTATTAATTGTTATCGAAAAATTATATAAAAAACGAAAATATAAAGATGAATAAACATTAATTCCATGATAAAATGGTATTGTATTAAAGAAAGTGAGGAGTAAAGAAAAATTATGATGGATGAATTTTCTACCAAAAAAGTAATTAATCACGAACATGATTATTCTAATCGTGTACCAACTGTTGAAGCAGTAACTTATTTAGTACAATACTGTGATCAATTAACTAAACAATTAACCAACCTTATAGAAGAAGATGAAAAAAAGAATGAACAGTTCAAATTTGAATATAGAGAATATAAATATAAAGATAGTTATTATCAACCACTAGAAATTTATATTAGAGAAAAAACCTTTCGTAATCTTACTTGTAAAGATTACGAATCCTTTTTATCCGCAGTACAAACTGGAAATTTAAAACAAGTACTTGGTTTAGACATTAACTTACGTTTACATTTTAAAAGAGGAAGAGGAAATAATTTAGAAAGTTGTGAAAATACCTTTTCTATTCTTTTTCGACCTTACGAAATCACTACTGTGAGAACTTCCAATTATGAAGATTTAAATATGGATAATATTGAAAACCAAATCAATCAAATTTTAGAACAATTCCCAGTAATGAATAGTATTTTTTGTGATAAGGAATAATTAGGGAGGCTTTTTATGTATAACGATACCATTAAAGTAGCAAATAAAATAATATCAGATACTGATCTGTTGGATATTTTTCAAAAAATGGACGATGAACTTAAGATAAATCAGCAATTATGCCGTCAAGAAACTCTTCAAAACGAAAAGTATGATCTGGAATATCAGCATTGGACAGTAAAAAATTTTGAAGGAGAATTCCTATGTACGTTTGATTTTTATGATGATACTAATATTACCGTAGATAACTATAATTCATTTATGACAATTTTTAACAATCGTTTACAAGATGTAAAAGACATGTGGGTAAGATATCGTTACAGCTATTTGATCGTAGAAGGAAGACAAATGCAATCAGTAAGTCAGAGAATCAATATGAATATTTATGAATATAAAATGGAAATTGATGTTAGTTTAAGTAGCCAAGATCAGAAGATGAATGATATCTATCAATTAATTAAGGAAAAGATTTTAAAGGCACCAGAAAGATATGATCGAACAATTAAGAAAAAAGGAACAATTACAAATAAGATCGGTTTTGCAGTTGGCGTAATTCCTAGTTTAATTGTCTGTAGTTTACTTGCTTTAATTCCAACAGTAAGAGAAGTTTATGGGGCAACTTATGTAGTATTTCCTATTGTAGTCTCGATACTTGCTTTATTAATTGGAAATACTGCCTTTGGTGGTAAATTAGATCGTTTATATAAGACAATTGTTCCTGAACAAAAATATGCTGGATACGATGCCAATAAACACAAAAGTATCTATAAAGATGATATCGATAAATTCCTAACAACAAGTGAAATTATTATCGGAAAGAACGTGGATAATATTCGAAATCGTGAAGAAATTATTCGCTTAGAAGAAAAGTATAGTAAATATATTCCAATGGGAATATTAGCAATTATCATGCTATCTATTATCATGATATTTATTGGCAAATTATTATAGAAAAAAGTTTACTATAGTCAAACGATAATAAACAGATTATTTTTGATTGGAGAAGTTTATGAAAATTAAATTTGAAGACGAATTCTTTCCTGCGATATTAGATAGAGGATATACATATTATGAAAATAATCTTGTAGAAGATGTAATGAAAAAAGGAAATATCTTTTATGCGAAAGTATTAGGAAATGAACTTTATAATGTTCAAGTAGAAATAGAAAATAATATTTTCGTGGATGGTAGTTGTGATTGCCCTTATGCAGATGAAGGCAATTATTGTAAGCATATGGCAGCTCTATTATATTATCTAGATGAGAATCCGATTACAAAAGAAGAGAATTATCATAGCAAAGAGAAAGAATTAAAAACATGGTTAAAGAAGATAGATTATGATGAATTACAAGAGTTTTTAGTAGAGTTATTGATTACAGATAAAAGTTTTTCTGATAAATTTAGATTAAAATTTAGTCATATTTTTCCACCATTATCCCTAGAAGAATACAAAAAGAAAATTCGTAATGCGATAATAACAAGTGGTGGAAGAGATGGTTTTATTGATTACAGGGAAGCATATGACTATACCAATGCCATGTATAAGATATTAACTGAAGTAGAAACCTTAGTTGATAAGCGCCATAACGAGTTAGCTTTTTCTGTTATCAAAGAAATTTTAGATAGTATTCCTGATACTGAAATTGACGATTCTAATGGCTCAACGGGAGAAATTGCCTATTCTTGTATTGAAATCATTGAAGAAATTTTAATGGCTACTACTAGTGATCAGGAAGTTTCTAAAAAGATATTAGATTATCTTTTAGAAGAAGTAGTAACAGATAGACTTTCTAATTATGGAATTGAACTATGTACATTATTTCACTTTTATATTAAAAATAATTTGTATTTAGAAACAATCGAAAAATCCTTATTATCTGCCTTAGAACAAGGAAAAAACAAAAAATACTTTTGGCATGAAAATGAATACGTAGAGTATTTATTAGATATTTATCAACAACGTCAAGAAAAGGATAAGAAATTTAAGTTATTAAAACAATATTCTACCAATCAAGAGATTTGCTTCCAACTTGTCGATGAATACTTGAATCTTGATCAAATTGATGATGCTATATCCTTATTAAAGAAAAGAATAAAAACAACCAATGAAGCTAGCTATGCTTGGAAACTTTCTGAAATATATCAAGCTAATCACCAAGCCAATGAATATAAAGATATTCTTTATCAAATCCTCTATCACTTAGATAAATATAATATTAAAGCCTATCGCAAGTTAAAAGAGTTATATCCTAAGCAAGAATGGTTAAACGTAAGAGAAGAAATTATTCGTACCTTATCCAAGAGTAAGAAAAACTCTTTAGCAGATGATATGTTAGATATCTATATCGAAGAAGATAGAAAAGAATATATTTATGAAATTGTTAAAGAAAAAGGAATGGATGTGATTATCCATTATGAAGAGTATCTTCTACCTCAATACAATAAAGAATTAATCAAAATCTATATCGATTATTGTAAAAGATTAGTAAGAGTAGCGAGTAATAGACATGAATATCAAACTTTAGCTCAATATATGAAACATATCAAAAAGATGAAAAATAGTAGTAAAGAATATGATGAGTTATATACTAGTATAAAAGAACAGTATAAGAATAAGCCCGCTTTGCAAGATGAACTATCTAAGATATAGAAAAAATGCTCCATTTACCAAAAACTAATCATTATAGAATTAGTTTTTTTTATTTTTCTACTAAAATTTCTTTATTTTCTATGAAAAACTAAATTTTGTTTATTGTGAAAGACATTA
>CASFOW010000076.1 GCA_949296705.1 uncultured bacterium | reverse complement strand
TAAAAGTATCAGATTATGAAATGGAAACTAAAATAAATACACATATAATAAGAGAAACAGGATTAGAAAAATGGAGTCTTGTTATTACTCCATATGCTAACTAAAATTGTAAGATTTATTTTTGAAAAATCCCTTAAAGAAGAAAAATAACTTATCTTTTATTTTTACTACAGTTTAGTCAAGGTATAAAAAATAAGTAAAGAATACTTATTTTTTGACTATTATAAATTATTATTAAAAGAGGAGATTAATGATTCAAAAATCATTTTCAGTAAAGTTTAGTAAAATGGCTAAACTTTTTTTCTTCAGTTTGATACAATGAAAAAGGAGGTACATACTAGATGAATCAAGAAATTATTAACGAAATTAGTGAACAATTAGCAATTAAAAATAAACAAGTAGAAGCAGTTTTAAAATTATTACAAGAAGGAAATACTATTCCTTTTATCGCTCGCTATCGAAAAGAAGTAACAGGTGCTTTAGATGAGGAACAAATTAGAAAGATTAATGAGGTTTATGAATATCAAGAAAATTTATTAAAACGTAAAGAAGATGTTATTCGTTTGATTGAGGAAAAAGGATTATTAACAGAAGATTTAAAACAGTCAATTCTAGCTTGTCAAAAATTAGTTGAGGTAGAAGATTTATATCGACCATATAAAGAGAAAAAGAAAACTAAAGCAACCGAAGCCATTAAGAATGGATTAGAACCACTAGCTAAAATGATGATGTCTTTTCCGACAACAGGAAATTTAACTCAGATGGCAGAAAAGTTTATTACCGATAAAGTACCAACTGTCGAAGAGGCAATTCAAGGCGCTAAATATATCATTGCGGAATGGATTAGTGATAATGCTAGCTATCGAAAAGAATTGCGTCGTAGAATGTTTAGAGAAGGTATACTAACCGCTAAGAAAAAGAAAAATGCAGTCGATGAGAAAAAAGTATATGAAATGTATTATGATTATAGTGAGCCAGTTAGGAGGATGAAAGCTCATCGTATTTTAGCAGTAAATCGAGGAGAAAAAGAAGATGTTTTAAGTGTAGGAATTTCTGTTAATGAAGAAGAGATGTTAGGTTACTTAGAAACCAAAATCATCAAAAATAAGTCTTCATTTGTAACCCCAGAGATTAAAGAAGCCATAAAAGATAGTTACAAACGCTTAATTGCCCCTAGTCTTGAACGAGAAATCCGCGCCGAATTAAAGGAAGATGGGGAAGTTGTTGCCATAGAAAACTTTGCGAAAAATGTAGAGAGTCTGTTGTTGACGCCACCAATGCGTGAGAAAACCGTATTAGGATTCGATCCGGCTTTTCGCACTGGATGCAAACTTGCTGTACTGGACCCAACAGGTAAAGTACTAGCGATTGAAGTGATTTATCCAACGGAGCCTCATCATAAAATAGAAGAGAGCAAAAAAGTTGTTCTTGATTTAATTGATCGTTACAACATTGATATTATCGCTATTGGCAATGGAACTGCCTCTCGGGAAAGTGAAGCTTTTATTGCTGATACGATCAAAGAGTCTTCTCACCCTGTTGAATATGTTATTGTCAGTGAAGCAGGAGCATCGGTTTATTCCGCTTCTCCACTAGCGATTCAAGAGTTTCCTGATCTGACGGTCGAGAAGCGAAGTGCTATTTCTATTGGTAGAAGATTACAAGATTCTTTATCTGAACTAGTAAAAATTGATCCTAAAAGTATCGGTGTTGGACTCTATCAACACGATGTACAAGGAAAGAAGTTAGATGATACTTTAGAGTTTGTCGTTACTAAAGCGGTAAACCAAGTTGGTGTAAATATTAATACGGCCTCCGCTTCTTTATTAAAATATGTCTCGGGATTAACTAAAAAAGCCATTGATGCCCTTCTTCATTATCGGGAAGTTCATGGTAAAATTACTTCTCGAGAAGAAATCCATCAAATTCAAGGAATTAGCGATAAAGTTTACGAACAATCTATTGGATTTATTCGTATCCAAGAGGGGACTAATCCATTAGATAGAACTTCTATCCATCCAGAAAGTTATCCAGTTGCGGAAAAATTACTGGCTTCACTAGGATTTACCCCTAATGAGGTGGGAAGCCTAGCACTAAAAGAAAAATTAGCCACCTTTAATTTACAAAATGCCAACTTAGAGGTAGATAGCTACACACTTCAAGATATTGTTGATGCCCTTCAAAAACCAAATCGTGATCCACGAGATGAATTACCTAAACCACTTTTAAAAAGCGATGTTCTTCATATCGAAGATCTTCATATTGGCGATAAGCTTCAAGGAACGGTACGTAATGTTGTTGACTTCGGTTTATTTATTGATATTGGACTTCACCAAGATGGTTTAGCTCATATTTCTAAATTAACTAATCAATATATCAAACATCCTTCAGAATTATTTTCTGTAGGAGATATTGTTGATTGTTATGTCATTGATATCAAAAAAGAACAAGAGAAAGTTTCACTAAGCCTAATCGAAGGAAAATAGAATGGGAAAAATTGAGATTAAACAACAAATTAAAGAGTTAGAAGAAGAATTAAGAAAACTTTATACGTTAGAAAAATATGGATATATGACGGATACTGTTCAAAGAATTATGAATATTAACCACCAGATTGATCTTTTAAAACTTCAATATCCCTATGCGGATGGCCCGACTTATCAAGAACGGAAATTGATCTTTATCTAAATGAAAATGAACAAGAATCTAGAGAATTGGCAGGTGAGTACTATACAATTACTCTTCATGGCACAACAAAGAGAATAGGAAATCTTCGCCTTAGTTTAGAACTAGAGAAGATTATTCCTTTTTATGCAAATATTGGGTATTCTATTCTTCCAAGGTATCAAGGAAATCACTATGCCTTAAAAACTTTAGAACTTGTTCGGCCCGAACTTTTAGAAAAAGGCTTTTCCCAAATTAAAATTACTGCTTATCCGGAAAATATTGCCTCGATAAAAACAATCGAAGCCTTCGGTGGACAAAGAGTAAAAGCTGAAGAAGGAGAATTTTGGAATACATACGAAGTAGATCTCACACAACATAAAAAATAAAAAATGTATTAGGAAAACAAAAATACTAAAAAGCACTTGTAAAGCAAGTGTCTTTTTTATTTTTTGTCGTGTAAATCGAACAGAGAAAAAATCAAAAAAATAGAAAAAATCAAAATCTAAAAAAATCAAATTTTATGAAAAAAGCAAAAAAATGAAAAAAGTCAAGAAAAAAATAAAAAATGTAAAACCTATATAAAATAAAGGAAAAATAAGATGTTTACATAATTTTAAGAATAAGAAAAAATTGAAAAAATACAGAAAAAGTAAAAATGAAAAAATGTAAAATTTAAAAAAAATAGAAAAAGTCGTTGACCGAATGACCGACATAGTTATACAATCGAATTAACAAAAAATAGAAGTGGAGAAATGATAAAATGACAGATACAATAGAAGAAGCAAAAGAATTGACAGTAATTAAACGAAATGGAAAAAAAGTAGAGTTTGATGGCTCAAAAATCGCTTTGGCGATAAAAAAGGGTTTCGATAGTATCCTTACTTCTGATCAAGAAGAAAAAGGTGAAAGAAAATACAGTGAAAAAGATATTCAGAAAGTGTATCAAGCGGTACTTAGTCGGATTGATAAAGAATACCGTGAGGTTGGAAAAATTAAAATAGAAGAAATCCAGGATATGATCGAAGAAGAATTAGAGAAAAAAGGATATGGGGATGTTTATCGCTCTTTTTCAGAATATCGTGATCGTAGAAATCAGTCACGTCAAAACTTCGCTGATGATAAAAAAATGCATAAATTTTTAAAATCATTAGAAAACTTAGGGTTAAAGTCCGCAAATGAGGAAGATGCTAAACGGGAAAATGCCAACATAGATGGGAATAGTCCGATGGGAACAATGCTTCAATATGGAGCGACTGTATCGAAAGAGTTTGCTAAAGCTTATTTAATGAAACCAAAATATGCCGAGGCTCATGATAGTGGTGAAATTCACATTCATGATATGGATTTCCTCGCTATGGGAACGACGACTTGTTGTCAAATAGATTTAGCTCGTTTGTTTAAAAACGGCTTTGATACAGGACATGGATATATCAGACCACCACAAGATATTAGTACTTACGGCTCACTTGCAGCTATTGCTATTCAAGCTAATCAAAATGATCAACATGGCGGTCAATCTGTACCAGCTTTTGATTATTATATGGCACCAGGTGTATTAAAGACTTTTAAGAGACAATTTAAACAAGCAATTTATGATAGTTTAGATTTAGAAGGATTTCTTCCTTTTGTCAATATGGATAGAATAGCTAAAGAAATAGATAAATTGGAATCAATTGAATTTGACCACCAAATTTTCTATCCGTTTGCTAAAGGATCAACAGAAATTGAAAAAATAATCGAAATGGGGTATGATAAAGCACTGCAGAAAACCAATCGGGCTACACAACAAGCAATGGAAGCTTTTATTCATAACTTGAATACCATGCATTCCCGGGCTGGAGCTCAAGTTCCATTCTCATCAGTAAATTTAGGAACAGATACTTCCCCTGAAGGCAGAATGGTAACAAGAAATTTTTTGGAGTCAGCGGAAGCGGGTTTAGGACGTGGAGAAACACCAATTTTTCCAGTATCTATTTTTAAGATTAAAGAAGGTGTTAACTATAATCCAGAGGATCCCAATTATGATTTATTTAAATTAGCTTGTAAAGTATCTGCTAAGAGATTATTCCCTAACTTTGCTTTTGTTGATGCCCCATTTAATTTACAATTTTATAAACCAGGTGATATTAATACAGAGATTGCTTATATGGGATGTAGAACGAGAGTAATTTCTGATGTGACCGATCCAAATCACCAAGTAGTAACTGGAAGAGGAAACTTGTCATGGACAACAATTAATTTACCACGATTAGGAATAAAACATGGTATCTGCTTAAAGGAGCGAGATATAGCGGATATAAAAGGCTTCTATCAGGAACTAGAAGAAATGATGGATATGGTAAAAGATCAATTATTAGAGCGTTTTGAAATTCAATGTAACAAGCATAATTATAATTTTCCATTTCTTTTAGGACAAGGAGTATGGAGTGATGGTGAAAAGTTAAAACCAACTGATCGTCTTCGTAAAGTATGGAAACATGGTAGTTTATCAATCGGGTTCATTGGTCTAGCAGAATGTTTAAAAGCATTGATTGGAAAACATCACGGAGAAAGTGAAGAAGCTCAGAAATTAGGACTAGAAATTATCGGTTTTATGCGAAAGAAATGTGATGAATACGCAGAAAAATATAATTTAAACTTTGCTTGTTTAGCAACCCCAGCTGAAGGATTATCCGGTAGATTTACTAATATTGATAAAGCAATTTATGGAAAAATAAATGGAGTAACTGACCGTGAATACTATACCAATTCATTCCACGTTCCTGTTTATTACAATACTAGTATTACCCATAAGATTAAAACAGAGGCGCCATATCATGAATTGACAAATGGTGGACACATCTCCTATATCGAATTAGATGGGGATGCTGCTCAAAACGTGGAAGCATTTGAAAAAATTATTCGTTTGATGAAAGAATCAGGCATTGGTTATGGGGCAATTAATCATCCTGTAGATCGCGATCCGGTTTGTGGTTATGTTGGAGTAATTGGTGATGTTTGCCCAGGCTGTGGAAGACATGAATTTGAAAGCATTCCAATTGAGCGTTTGCACGGTAGCGATTGCGGGTGCTAAAAGATAAAGAATAATTCAAAAAAATAATTAGAAAGAAATAAAATA
The DNA here is from genome assembly GCA_949296705.1 of uncultured bacterium. GTDB lineage: Bacteria > Bacillota_I > Bacilli_A > RF39 > UBA660 > Alloscybalousia. The sequence goes on along the minus strand of CASFOW010000076.1, from coordinate 9,582 downwards.
GAGGAGGAATAAAAATGGAAAGAACAGTAGGAGAAGGAGTAAAATTTGAAAGGATCAGAAGAGTAACTGGATATCTTGCCGGAGATGTAAGCCGCTTTAATAATGGCAAGAGAGCCGAAGAAAGAGATCGAGTTAAACATAGTGGTCTTAAAGAATTAATGAATCAAAAAACAGAAAAAAATATGGAAGCAGAGTAAAAAATGAAAATTAGATTAGCCGCTAGCTTACAAGTGGATAGTATTGTCGATGGCGAAGGAATTAGAACCGTAATTTGGACTCAAGGGTGTCCTCACCATTGTCCAGGTTGCCATAATCCCGATACTCATGATTTTCAAGATGGAAAAGAGTTCGATGTCGAAGAAATTATGGCGGAGTTGGATAAATTAGAAGGACAAGATGGCTTGACATTTTCGGGTGGGGATCCCTTCGTTCAACCCGGTGCCTGTTCAGTTATTGCTAAATATGCCAAATCGAAAGATTGGAATATATGGTGCTATACAGGCTATCTTTTTGAAGATTTAATTAAACTGTCACGCACTAATCGCGACATCACCAACTTCTTAAACCATATCGATGTATTAGTAGATGGAAAATTTATCCTTGCAAAAAGAAGCCTCAGCACCGCCTATCGTGGAAGTACTAATCAAAGAATTATAGATGTAAAGAAAAGTCTAAAAGCAGGGCGTGTAGTCACCATAGATAAATATGATCAAAAACTTGAAATGCGAATTAAACCAAAACCGGTAGGACTATATCTTTAAAAGAAAGAGGAAAATTCCTCTTTTCTTTTGGAAAAAACTTAAAATCAAGAAAAAGTAAAGACAAGTCAGAAAATATTTGTTAGAATAAAAGAGAAAATAAAAAGAAATAAAGGGTGCGATAAAATGAAAATTAAAAAAGAAAAATTAATCCCTATAATTGTAGTTGCTTTGGGAATAATTTTAGTCATTACTGGAATCGTTTTATTCATTCAAGACAGGATTCTAATTCAAAAAACAGCAATAGTAATAACAAAGAAGAAATGCTAGCTAAAGAATATCTCTGTACTCGTGAATTAACAACCGATGAATATGAAATGATGAGTGAGTATCATATCTATGCCGATGATAACGGAAATTTAATTAGAAATCAATTCAACATGAAAACCGTCTATTTATCTGATGAATTATATCAACAATATACTGCAGATAGTAGTCAATATGAAGATCCGATGACAACCTATGATCCTGAAACTAGAACGGTAACTGTAACATCAGATTATCAATATGATACTGGGGAAGGTGCAACAATTATCAATTTCCAGGAGTTTAAAGAAGAAATTGAAAGCAATGAATTTGTTTGTACGAGTATAGAATAAAGATCAAGTTGATTGGTCTTTTTCTATAAGCCGGAAAAATTAAAAATGAACTAGTAAAAAGTAACTATGGAAAGGAAGTAAGAAAATGGAGGAAAAAGTATTACTCGCTAAACCAATAAAAGAATACATGTTTACACAGTTAAATAAGAAAATATCAGAAATCAAACAACCATTAAAATTAGTTATTTTTCAGATCGAACCTACTCCGGAAAGTCAAATTTTTCTAGCTAGCAAGAAACGTTTAGCCAAACAACTTGGTATTCAATGTGAAGTGATTCAATATTCTATATCTATATCTGAAGAAGAAGTCATTGCGAAAATAGAAGAAGTAAACAAGGATAATAGTGTGACTGGTATCATGATTCAAAAACCAATTCCTTCTAAGTATGATTATCAAACTTTAATTGGCCATATCGAACCAACAAAAGATGTCGAAGGTGTAACCAAAAGTCAACAACAAACAAAAAATCTAATCGCCCCAACTGCACGTAGTATTCTAGCTTTTATGGAATATTACCAGATTCCAATCAAGGGTCAAACTATCGTAATTATTGGTAGAAGTAACATAGTCGGTATGCCACTTTATCAGATACTCCATAATCAGACGAGAGTGTACTTATGTGGGCGTGATACCAAAAATATCAAAGAAATCATTCGAAAAGGGAATCTCATTGTTATTGCAATTGGAGAAAAAGAATGGTTAAGAGGAGATATGATTAATCCTAATTGTACTATTATTGATGTTGGAACTAATTACGAAAATAATAGAATTTACGGCGATGTTTGTTGGGAGGAAGTCTATCCAAAGGTAGAAAAAATCACCCCAGTTCCCAAAGGAGTAGGGGCTTTAACTTCCCTCATGTTAATGGATAATATTATAAAGGCTTATTTACTACAGCAAGAAAGCAAAAAGTGAGTAGAAATATCGATAAAGACATGTTATAATCTATAAATAAGAAAATATTCGACAAAGAAGCGGTGAAATATGAAACACAAAAACATCAGTATTAATAAATTCTTATATAAAAATATTCGCTGGATTCTCTTCGTAATTGCTTTACTCATTTTCTCTCTTCTAGCGATAACACTACTTAATCAAGGACAGTTTACTTTTGATGAGCATGCATTTAAAGTACTAAAAAATTGGGAAAGTCCAGGCTTAACTACTTTCTTTAAAACAATTACGCTCTTAGCTAGTGCTCCAGTACTCATTTTCTTTTGTCTTTTGATTTTTATTTTTATCAAAAAAAGAACCTATTTTTACTTAGTTGGACTTAACTTAATCAATACTGTAATATTGAATACTGCCTTAAAAGTTCTTTTTAGAAGAGAAAGACCGATAGAATCGATAATTGAAGAAAGTGGATACAGTTTCCCTTCAGGACACTCCATGGCCTCTCTTGCCTTTTATGGATTTCTCATTTACTTACTATATAAAAGTTCTATTCAAAAGAAATTAAAAATACTGTTAATTACCATTTTAGGAATAATCATTATGTTAATCGGTACTTCTAGGATTTACCTTGGAGTACATTATCTAAGTGATGTATTAGCTGGGTTTAGTTTTACCCTTGCTTATTTAATTATCTTTACCAAATTAATTACTAATTATATGAAGGAGAAGTAACATGAAAAAGAAGTTTAAAAAAATAATAAACGAGCCTCTATGGAGAAGTTTCTATTATGCCTTTCAAGGAATGAGACATTGTATTGAAACCGAAAGAAATATGTTGATTCATTTTTGCGCCTTTTGTTTGGTTATTTTCTGTGGCTTTTTCTTTCGAATTTCTAGTAGTGAATGGATTATCTGTCTTTTACTTTGTAGTTTAGTGATGTCAGCCGAACTGATTAATACAGCGGTAGAGACGACGATTGATTTATGCATGCCTGATATTCATCCCAAAGCGAAACTTGCTAAAGATACCGCTGCTGGAGCAGTTTTAGTTGTTGCCATTACCGCATTTATTATCGGATTAATTATCTTTTTACCTAAAGTAATTACTTTCATAGAATCTTTACTTTAATACGAAAAGCGATGAAATATTATCCTTTATTGGAGCAATATTCTTTTTTTTACATATTGTTTTTTTATATCTCTACATAATTATATACTAGGAATTTGCTTTATATTTAACCTATTTGTACGAAAACAGTGTCAAGAGGTTCATCATAAATAGGATATTATAATGAAAAAACACATTTTCTTTTGAAGTTAAGATTGTGAACTATTAAAAGGAATGATACCCCTAATCAAAAAAACTTTTGTTCCACTTAGAGTTATGATATACTAGTGGAGAAAAAGGAGTAGTCATGAAATTAGTAATTAAAAATTTGAAAAAAAGTTTTGAAAAGAAGCAAGTATTAAAAGATATCAATTTCTCCTTTGAAAAGGGGAAAATCTATGGTCTATTAGGTCGAAATGGAGCAGGAAAGACAACACTATTCAACTGTATTAATGAAGATCTTCCTGTTGATGGCGGAAGCTTCTTAATTGAAGAAGAGGGAAATTTACGAACAATCGAAGCAGAGGATATTGGCTATATTTTATCGACTCCAGTAGTTCCAGAGTTTTTAACTGCTAGAGAATTTTTAAAGTTTTTTATCGAAATCAATCAAAAACGCATAAAAAATCCAAAAACAATCGATGAGTATTTCGACTTTATAAAAATTGAAGAAGAAGATAGGGATAAACTATTAAAAGATTATTCTCATGGAATGAAAAATAAGATCCAAATGTTAGTAAATATTATTGCGAGTCCTAATATTCTTCTTTTAGATGAACCGTTAACTTCTCTTGATGTTGTTGCCCAAGAAGAAATGAAACAGATGCTAAAAGAGACAAAAAAAGATCATATCATTATATTCTCAACGCATATCATGGAACTTGCCTTAGATTTATGTGATGAAATTGTGATTTTAAACAAAGGAATATTAAAAGAAATGCCCCGTAAATCGAAAAAATTAGACGAATGGAAAAAACAAATTATCGAAGAATTAAAGGGTGAGAACGAAGATGAATGATTTTATATTTTCTTTTCGCTTGCGAAATACGTATAAAGTAAATAGTATTCTGTACTCGCTACGTCAATTACCATTCATAAAGAAGATTTTACCACAGAGTCTTTATAGTAATCATGCCTTAAAAATACTAGGAAATGTAATTAGTATACTATTAGAAATCGGTTCGATTTTCGTAGGCAAGTTTCTCTATATTGCGTTGATGATTGCAACAGTCGCAAGTGTTTCTAAAACGAATTCCGCTAATTGGTTTGTTCATATTTTTGTCTTCTTAACTTTTGTTGGTGCGCTATTGAACACCCAGATGTTTAATCCAACAAAAGACAAATATTATGCTTTAGTTCTGATGAAGATGGATGCCAAAAGATATACGTTAACGAATTATCTTTACTTTCTATTAAAGATGGTGATTGGCTTTCTACCATTTACCATTATCTTTGGATTAAGCTTGAAAGTTCCTCTTATCGTTTGTCTTTCGATGCCCTTATTTGTTGTCTCTTGTAAATTAATCTACAGTGCAATCTGTCTATATAAATTTACCAAAGAAGGAAAAATCGTCAACGAAAATTTACCGACACCGCTCGTTTGGAGTTTAGTAGCCGTTTTCCTTCTTCTAGGATATGGTTTACCATTCTTAGGCGTTGTCATGAATGAAATGATTTATAGTGGAATCTTTTTACTCGCAATTACTTTAGCTGGAGTTGCTACTTACAGAATCGTTACCTTTGATCAATATGCTCGTATTTATAAGTCACTCCTAAAAAAAGATGTTGTAATTTTTGATGCGAAAGAAGTCAGTAAAAAGACGACCCAAAAAACAGTACTCGGTCAAATTGATAATCAAGTAATCATCACCAGTCAAAAAAGTGGTTATGCCTATTTAAACGAAATTTTTACTAAGCGTCATCGTAAGATTTTAACAGAATCAGCGAAAAAGATTGCGATTGTTGCTTTGTTTATCATCATAGCTGTAATTTTAGTTCTTGTATTCTTTGAACAATCTCGTCCAGTTGTGAACCATGTGATGCTTACTTACTTACCATATTTTCTATTTATTATGTATTTCATCAATCGAGGAACCGTAGTTACTCAAGCAATGTTTATGAACTGTGATCATAGTATGTTAAGCTATCGTTTTTATCGACAGCCACAAGCTATCCTCAGTTTATTCAAAGAACGATTAAAAACATTAATCAAAATCAATTTGATTCCCACAACAGTAATCGCTATCGGTCTACCATTAATTCTTTTAGTGAGTGGTGGTACTAATGATCCATTAAATTATCTATTTTTAGCAATTACCATTCTCGCTATGTCTATCTTCTTTTCTGTACATTATCTAACAATGTATTATTTATTACAGCCTTATAATGTGAATTTAGAAATGAAAAGTATGACTTATAATGTGATTAGTTTATTGACTTATGTTGTTTGTTATATGGGGATGGATATTCATTTACCTACGGTATTATTTGGTACAGCGATGACTTTATTTTCTATCATCTATGTGATTATTGCTTTGATTTTAGTCTATCGCTATGCCCCAAAAACGTTTAAAATACGTCCATAAAAGGGTTTAATTAACTCTTTTTTTGTTGACCTAAAGCGGACTTTAAGTGTTATGATAGAAAAGTAGAAGGAGGAATAAAAATGGAAAAACAAACCGCTGGAAGAACACGATTAGGAAATTTTGCTCCTAAATTTGCGGAACTTAATGATGATGTATTATTTGGAGAAGTATGGAGTAGGGAGGAACAACTCTCTTTACGAGATAGATCACTAATAACTGTTGTTGCTCTAATGAGTAAAGGAATTTTAGATTCTAGTCTAAAAGCGCATTTAATTAATGCTAAAAAGAATGGAATTACTAAGGAAGAAATGGCAGAAATCATTACTCATGCTGCTTTCTATGCTGGATGGCCAAATGCTTGGGCAGTATTTAGAATAGCTAAAGAAGTCTATGAAGAAGAGAATTAATTTTAATTAGAAAGGAGATCTTTATGACAGATACGTTAGTTATTTATTATAGTTTTACCGGAAATAGTAAAAGAATCGCCAATTATGTAAAGGAAAGATGTCAAGCAGATAGTCTAGAACTAGAACCACTCGTTCCTTTTTCTAGTGATTATGATGAAGTAGTGGCTGAGTGGCAGAATAATGAGATTAAGCGTGATGTCGAAATTAAGAAAATTGATAAAGATTTGTCTCAATATAAAAAGGTAGTACTAATTACATGTACTTGGTGGTATGGAATTAGTCCAGTAATGAAGAAATTCTTAAAAGAATATGATTTAGCTGGTAAAGAAATTATTGTAGCGAGTGCGAATGCTGGATGGCTTGGGCACTCATTTAAAGACTATGAAACATTATTGCCAAATTCTAAAATCAAAGGAGAATTAGATTTAGTATTTTCTAGAGAGGATAATAAAAGAGATGAATTATTAACTTCAAAAGAAGAAATCGATGCATGGATAGAAAAATTGAATTAGGAGGATTTTAAATGAAAGATAAAAATGAATTTAATAAAATTAATGTATTTGGGTTAGGACAACCTAATGATGCATTTGCTGAGTATTTTACAGGGTCAAGTTATTTGAATCCTTTAACGGATCCGAAAACATGTAATCTTTTTTTAGCCAATGTTACTTTTGAGTCGAGTGTGAGAAATAATTGGCATATTCATCATGCAAAAAGTGGTGGAGGGCAGATTTTAATTTGTACAGCAGGATATGGATGGTATCAAGAAGTAGGAAAGGATGCTGTATCCTTAGAACCTGGAACAGTAATTACAATACCTGCAAATGTAAAACATTGGCATGGGGCAAAGAAAGATTCATGGTTTAGTCATATCGCTATTGAAGTCCCAGGAGAGGAGACCTCTAATGAGTGGTGCAAAGCAGTTAGTGATGATGAGTATAGTAAATTAGGAGAATAATTTATGACGGATTTTGATAGAATTAGAGAATATTATAAAAATTTTGATGAAGATAATAGGTTAAATAATGATAATAGTGGAAAATTAGAATATGAAATGACAATGAAAAGTTTAAACAAATACTTGCCTAAAACAGGTGTTATTCTAGATTTAGGTGGTGCAACGGGAGTATATTCATTTCCTCTTGCTCAAAAAGGATATAAAGTATATTTAGCTGATTTGTCGCCGTAATTAATAGAACAGGCAAAGGATAAAGTAGAAAATAAAAAAGAAAATAATATAGTCTCTTGTGATGTTGTAAATGCCATAAATTTAAGTATATATAATGACGAACAATTTGATGCAGTATTATTGTTTGGACCTTTGTATCATTTATTAGATAAAAACGAAAGAGAACAATGTGTTAAAGAGGTTAATAGAGTTTTAAAGACAGGTGGTATAGTTTTTGCTAGCTTTATACCATATCTTTCTGGAAGTATAGCAATAGTGGATAGATTTTTTAGACATTCTGAACAAGTTAATGTAGAAAATTTACGTGCAACATTTAATTTGGGTAAATTTAATAATTTGGATAATAATGGTTTTCAAGAAGGCTATTACCCAACTTCAAAAGAAATTGAAGAATTATTTGAAGAAAATAATTTTGAAAAAATTACTACCTTTTCAATAAGAGGTTTTGGTTATGAAAAAGAAGATGAATTATATAAAATACAAGATAAGGAAATGTTCGAAGAAATTATAAATCTAATTGAGAAGAGTTCAGAATGTAAAGAAATAATAGAAACTTGTGGACACGCAATGTTCATAGGGAAAAAGATAAAATAAGCTTTCATAAATTCCAACATCCTACTAAGAAGAAATGAATGCAGTATCCTTGAAACTGGGAATACCATCAAATGTAAAACATTGGCATGGAGTGAAAAAAGATTCTTTCCTACTACGTACATAATAGCGTCGATATAGTGATATAAATAATTATGTACATTGACTCATTTAGAAAACAAAGAGTATAATATATCTAAATTTCTGGAGGATTATGGTATGAAAGAGATAATTAAAAACAATATTATAAATTACGAATTAATAAGAATTAGACAAAACACACCTGTATTAGAATATTTAAAAAAACATAATTTTTCTTTTAGATTAAAGCAAGTTTCACCTGAATTATTAGAACAATTAAAAATTTCTGATCATCTTATTGATATGAAATATGGAGACTTTATTGCTGGATATGGAAGATTAAAAGGGGATGATTTTAGATCTAGTGGGGGGTTAAAAATCTCTGATTCTAAAGAAAATATTCTTGGTTCATTTATAATCGAAGAGAAAAGAATAATATATGATGCATTGAAACCTTTTTACAAAGAAAGAGATTCATATGTATACATGTATGGAACAGAATTTTATACTGATATGTCAATGTTAGATGTATTAAAAGAAGAATTAAATCGAGAAAGACAGTATTTAATTTATATGGGTAAAAAAGTAAATGGTTGTGTACCGGAGTTTCAATTTCATGAAGTATCTAAAGAAGAATTATTAGAATATGCTCAAAATCCTGAAAAAGGTGAATATTCTTTAAAGAGAAGAAGATATTATTAATATTCACATTGACATTTAATGACATATTACTAAGTGCCAAAAATAACTTAGATTTGCGCTAAGGGAAATCCTTTGTGAGTCTGCAAAATATTGGTACCATTATATACTAGATGGCTACTTTAATCGTATCACTATTGAAGTTTCAGGTGAGAAAGCACAAAATGAATGGTAGTGTTCAGATAGGTCCATAAATTTAATATTAAAGATATAGTTAATTATTACAAGGAAAAAAATATGTATAATGAATATTTAGAATTCGCGAAAGATATTGCTTTATATGCAGGTAGAATAATGATGGATGCGTATCAACAGGATATCGATTTAAATTATAAAGCCGATAAAACAGTTGTTACTGCTGTAGATAAAAAGATAAATCGTTATTTAATTGAGCGAGTAAAAGAAAAATATAAAGATCATGCAGTAAATGGGGAAGAGGAAAACTATATTAAAGATAGTGAATATGTATGGGTATGTGATCCATTAGATGGAACAGGTATGTTTGTTAATCAAATTCCTGTATTTGTTTTTTCTCTTGCTTTAGTTTATCGTGGTGATCCTATCGTTGGTGTAGTATACAATGCCAATGAGGATAAAATGTATACTGCTGTAAAAGGAGAGGGGGCTTATTGCAATAATTGTAAAATATCTGTGAATAATAAAAAATTAG
>CASFOW010000075.1 GCA_949296705.1 uncultured bacterium | reverse complement strand
TTTTATTGGTCCTTGCTAACATATCGATTTCTTGATTTTCAAATTTAATTATTCCTAAGTTAAAATCAAACCGCTTTACGTTATGTAAATTTACTATACATCTTCGATGTGTTTTATAGAACCTACTATCTAATCGCTCTTTTAGTTTGGTTAATGGTTCTCTTACTTCTATTTTTTCTTTCTTAGTTACTATAGTACATCCATTTTCTTTATTACTTTTTTCTACATACAGAATATCTCGATATGGAATCTGATAAATTTCACCTTCTGTCATAAAGGTTAATGCTTTATACTTTGTCAAAATATCAAACGCGACAATTAAACTTTCTTTTAATCTATTTTCACAGTCATAATATTTACTAACGAAATCTAACATTAATAATCTCGAAGTAAAGCTTGTTGTTCTTAAATGTTCATGAGTCGTTACTACGATGATCTGACTTTCCCAATCTCCTTCTTCTCTGATTTCCCTCGCTAAATCCAATCCACTTTTGCCTGGAACTTCGATATCAAAAATATAAATTTTCTTTCCTAGAATATCGCCTAGTTGTCTTTTTGTTTCTTCATCATATTTTTCTAATTCTATTATTCGATAGCCTTCTTGTTCTTTCCCTCTTAATTTCAATATTATCGAAACATACTTTCTTCGATATTCTTCTTCATCTTCATAAATGATGTAATTGATCACTTCTACCACCTCTTTTATTTGACCCCTTTTTTAGACATTTTACCATATTTTTCCTATTTAGAAGCAAAAAAAGATAACTATTTTTCTAGTTATCGATTAAATATATATTATCTAATAAGATTCCTGTTCCTTCTACTACATTAGTTAAAGGATTATCTGAGATAAAGACAGGAACTTTTAGTTCTTCTTTTAACTTTCCAACTAAGCCATTAATCAGCGCTCCGCCACCAGTTAGTACGATGCCTTTTTCTGCGATATCAGCCGATAATTCTGGTGGAGTTTTCTCTAAAACACCTTTAGCAGAAAGAATAATTCTTTTTATATCTTCACGAAGAGCTTCTTCAACATCGTTAGAATTTACTTTTACTGTTTCTGGTAAACCACTAGAAACACTGCGACCGGTAATCTCAATTTCACGATTATTTTTATCTTTAATTACTGTACCAATACTAGTTTTGATTTCTTCAGAAGTTTTTTCTCCGATAATTACTTTATATTTTTCTTTAATATAATTCGCAATATCTTCATCAAAAGTATTTCCCGCTACTTTTATCGAATCACTAGTTACTATACCTCCTAAAGACAATACCGCAATATCTGTCGTTCCACCTCCAATGTCGATGACCATACTTCCACTAGGTTTCGCAATATCAATACCGGCACCAACTGCTGCGACTTTTGGTTCCTCCTCTAGAAAGACTTTTCTAGCACCAGTTCTTTCCGCAATCTCTTTGATTGCATTTTTTTCTACACCCGTAATATTGGAAGGGCAACAGATTAAGATTCTAGGTTTTGATAAAATATTCTTTCCAATTGCTTTCTTGATAAAACGGTTAAGCATTTCTTCAGTAATTTCAAAGTCAGCGATTACTCCATCTTTCATCGGTTTTATTGCTTTTACTTTTCCCGGTGTTCTTCCTAGCATTTCTTTGGCTTCTTTTCCTACAGCTAATACTTTTTTGCTATTAGTATCAATACTAACTACACTAGGTTCATTTAATACAACGCCTTTTCCTTTGACATAGATTAATATATTGGTTGTTCCCAAGTCTATTCCAATATCACGCACTTTATCACTTCCTATACTTTTTCTTTTAGCTTTGAATACTTCCGCTTAGTGGATTCACCACCTTTAATATGTCTAATTTCTAAATGCTTTTTGAATATTTCTTCTACTTGACAATACTTTTCAGGATTAATTTCTAGTAGACGTTCTTTGACATCCTTATGAACAGTACTTTTACTAATATGATAGACCTTAGCTGTCTCTCTAATTGTACTTTTGGTATCAATAATATAGTCAGCTAAAGTCTCGGCTCTTGCTATCATCACTTTATTCATATATACCCTCTTTCTAGTAAATTATATTTTTACTAGCCGGCTTTATGAATGAAGCTTATTCTATTTCTGATAATTTTTTTCCAAAATAGTTTTCAGGATCTACTAATTGTCCTTTTATTGTCAATTCAAAATGAAGATGATTATTTAATTCTTTATTTAGTTCACAAGTACCGCTTTTACCAATGACTTGTCCGCTTGTTACTTGATCTCCCTTTTTTACGGTCACTTCACTTAGACTTTGGTAAATACTTATTATTTCGTTATTGTGTCTGATTGTTACACTTTTACCAAGTAATTCTTTGTCTTCAACTTCGATTACCTCGCCATCTAAGATACTGACTACGTCGAAAATATCATCTTGAATGTAATCGATTCCAGAATTTTGCATATAAGTATTTTCGTGAAAGATAATAGAATTCTTTTGATCTTCTTCTTGATCTTGATAATCGTAATAATTTTTTCCTATTTTTACGTTTTCACTTATATACGGTTTTAGAATCGTTACTTCTTCTTGTTCCGTCGTATTCACTACTGGTACATATTCATCTAATATCGTTCCTGATACATAGGTATTTTCATCATTTTGTTCACTTCCCATATTGATCGATACAAAAAGTCCGATAATTAAGGCAACCACAAAGATAGAATATATAGTAGGAATGACGAATGGTTTTAGGACTAATCTCTTTTTCATTTTCTTCACCTCATTAAAAGTGTTGACAATAAAAAAAAGATTTATACATTTTTTTAAATTATTTTTGAAGCTAAATAAAAGTCATAAATAAATGATGTAATTAGTTGGACAAGAGCGAAAGCTAATAATAGATAAAAAACGCGGGCTTGAACAATACGATTTTTTTTAAATATATGATTAATGTTTACAGCATCTAATGCCCAAATTACTAATATTGTTACGATAACATAAAGAAAAAATTTAACGCTCATTATTCTTCTCCTCATAGTCTGTAATTTCTTGAATTCTTCTATCGTGGCGCTCGACAGGTTCATGTTTTGTATTTAAATAAGCATCAACAATATCTAATGCCTTGTATGTTGGCATAGAACCATTTAAAGCAAGAATATTAGCATCATTATCCAACTTGCAAAGCTTGGCTTCTTTAACACTATCCACTTTAGCACAGCGAATTCCTTTTACTTTATTGCAGGCAATCGAAATACCAATGCCACTACCACAGATGGCAATGCCAAGATCTACATCTTTTTCCACAACACTTGTGGATAATTTAAAAGCATAGACTGGATAATCCACAGATTCTGTGGAAAAAGTTCCAACATCTTCCACCTTTACCCCTTTTTTTTGTAGATAAGAGACAATTTTTCCTTTTAATTTATAGCCACGATGATCACTAGCTATCCCTATTTTCATATTTTACCCTCCATTTTCTATTATACTACAATTTATTTTTATTAACCTTGTAGATAATAAGATAAGTATAGCATAACATTTTATTTACCTCTAATTTTTTTTACACCCGTCTGAGTAAAAAAAACAAAGCCATTATTGACTTTGTTTATTGGTCTAAACCATATTTTTTATTGAATTTTTCTACTCTACCAGTCTTTGAAGCTCTTGTTTGTTTTCCTGTATAGAATGGATGACATTTTGAACAAACTTCGACGTTGATCTCAGGTTTTGTAGACATTACTTTAAACGTTTCTCCACAAGCACATGTTACAGTAGCTTCAACTACTTTTGGATGAATTCCTGCTTTCATATTTCCCTCTCCTTTCACCCTAGATATTCTAGGAATCATTGAGCTTTCTCTTCGCCATGATTGATTAATCAACCATAGTAATTAAATGCTAGTTTATTGTAGCAAACATTTTTTCTTTTGGCAAGCTTTTTTTCATGAAAAAAGCCCTTTATAGGACTTTGTTTGTTTCTAAATATTCCATAATTTTGTTTGCCATTTCTTGATATCCTTTAATATTAGGATGAATGTCTAATGGATTAGGAAGAAAATCTTTATTTTCCTTAAACAACTGATAATTAGAAATATAGATTGCGTTATACTCTTTCGCAATATTTTGATACTCTTCATCAATATACGCAAACAATTCATCTAATTCTTTTTGACTAGTATTAAACAAGAAGGGAATCGGATTATAATAACCGACAATTACTAAATCTCCTTTTGCGTACTTTCTGACTTCTTTGATACATGCTTCTACATCAGGAAAGATTTCTTCAATTATATTTTTAAAACTTTTGATGATATCTAGACTTAGATTGCTAATATCGATTTTTTCTAAAAAATCATTAGCACCAATGGAGATCGTTACTAAATCGGATTCTCGTAAATCTTTTTTTATTTGATTATCTTCTTGAATTCTTGAAATCATATCCATTGTTTGATAACCGCTTTTTGCATACTTTTGATAGTAATTTAATTTTTTCTTCTCAGTTAGCATATCCTTTAAGTAATCTGCATAACCATAGCCAATTTCTCCATAGGGATTTCTTCCTTCTGCCACCGAGTCTCCAAGCGCTATATAATTAATCTCGCTACTTGCAAAAACGTGGTAGATTCCAAAAACACTTAAGACTATTGCTAATAAGATAAGATATTTTCGATACTTTTTCATACTACCTCCAAGTAAAAAGAAACTTCTTTATCATTATTGTATTCTTTTTTTAGGAAGTTTAGACTATTCATTTACTCTTCTTCGACAATTTTTACATCGGCACCGATTTCGTTAAGCTTCTCAATAATATTTTCATATCCACGAAGAACAGGACCAATATTTCTAATTGTTGTTGTTCCATCAGCAACTAATCCAGCTAGAACTAAACAAGCCCCAGCTCTTAAATCCGTCGCTTCGACTGTCTTTCCATGTAATTTTGTTTTTCCCTTAATCATGATTGTGTCTTGTTTTTGGCTAATATTAGCGCCCATACTGTTTAAGTATGGCACATTTTTAAAACGATTTTCGTATACTGTTTCTTGAAGAACAGATTCTCCATCACATTGGGTTAATAGAGTAGTAATTGGTTGTTGTAAATCAGTTGGAAATCCAGGATAGCCAAGAGTCTTAATATGTACTGGCTTCATTCTGTCCTTTTTTGAAACATAAATATAATCTGCTCCTACTTCCATGTCGACTCCCATTTCTTTTAATTTTAAAATTAATGTCTCTACATGTTCAGGAATAATATTATCAATCTTTAAATAATTTCCCATTAGGGCTCCGGCAATAATATACGTACCACTTTCAATTCGATCAGGAATTACTTCTGTGTAACAACCTTTTAAACTTTCTACACCCTTAATTCTAATTTCGCTTGTCCCAGCTCCAGTAATTTTAGCTCCCATATTATTTAAGAAAGTCGCAACATTGACAATTTCTGGCTCTTTGGCAGCATTTTCGATAATTGTTTCTCCTTTAGCTTTAACAGCTACTAGCATCGTATTGATGGTTGCTCCTACACTAGGCATATCTAAGTAAACATGTGAACCAGTCAATTCATCAGCATCAATCGTATATTTATTATTTTCCTCTTTGATCTTAGCTCCTAAAGCTTCAAATCCTTTTAATGTTTGATCAATTGGTCTTGCTCCTATTGCGCATCCGCCTGGAAAATACATTTCTACATGTTTGAACTTGGCAAGTAATACTGCCATAAAATAGTATGAGGCACGTAATTTGTTTGACATTTCTTCAGGAATTTCTTTATTTACAATTGGTTTAGGGTCAATCAAAATACTTTCACTAGCTCTTTTTACATCAGCACCTAAATACTTTAATATTTCTGTTAGCGCATCTGTATCAGTTATCTCTGGGACATTACAGATTGTCACTTCATCATCGGCTAAGATAGCAGCTGGAATTAATGCCACTGATGCATTTTTAGATCCACTTATTCTTACGGTTCCACTAAGCGTTTTACCGCCGTTTATTTTTAATACCTTCATATTTACCTCCCTGTATCTTTATTATATTGTATTGTTTCTATGATAAACGGTTCATAAAGAGATTTACTTTCTCTTCTACTTTTTCTTTAATTGCTTTCTCACCACTACCGATTACTTTTCTTGGATCATAGGAATTAGGGTTCTCTGCTATAAATTTACTTACTGCATCATGCCAAGCAATTTGAAGTTCCGTATTGATATTGATTTTATTAATTCCACAGCTAATAGCTTCCTTAATTTGATATTCAGGAATCCCAGTACCACCATGTAAAACTAGAGGTACTTCAAGATGTTCAGATATTTCTTTCATTGTTTTAAAATCAAGATTAGGCTCACCTTTATATAAGCCATGGACACTTCCTAAAGCAGGGGCAAGAGAATCAATATTAGTCTCTTTTACTAAAGTAATACATTCATCTAGACGTGCATTACTACTAGTACTAGTAATATTATCTTCACTGCCACCAATGTGACCTATTTCGGCTTCGACAGTTACTCCACGACTATGTGCATATTCTACTACTTCTTTAGTTAGGCGAATATTTTCCTCTAATGGCAATTTAGAAGCATCGATCATTACAGAAGTAAATCCAGCATCAATTGCCTTTTTACAAGTTTCAAAGCTTGTCCCATGATCAACATGTAAACAAACGGGAATCGTAATACTTAAATCTTTAAGTAACCCTTTTACCATACCTACGATGACATCAAAACCTCCCATATATTTACAGGCACCTTCACTAACTCCTAATATGACTGGTTTTTGTAAATGTTCCATCTCTTCTAAAATATATTTTGCCCACTCCAAGTTATTGATATTAAAATGGGGAATGGCATAGTGACCTTTTTTTGCTTCTAATAAAATTTCTTTACTATTTACTAACATTTTTCACCCTTCTTTTCTTACATTTCTACTTATACCTTAACTATACCATATTTCTTTATGGATTTCTTTAATTTATGATTAAATTTCTTCGGTTTTTGTCAAAACTTTACCATAAATAATAAATTCCTAAAACAAGTAGAATTAAACTACCAATTAAAGTAGTTATCTTTCCTAATTTATTCACTAGGGTTTTTCCAAGATTTACTCCTATATAGGTAAATAAACCAGATGTTATACTAAATAAAAAGCTAGGTATCAATATTTCATTTTTTAAAGCTCCTAAACCAATTCCAATACTAAAACTGTCAATACTTACAGTAAAAGCAAATACTATTACCGAAAAAATATTCGTTAATATTTTTATTTGTTCTTCTTTCTTTAACGATAATAACATCTCAGTAGCTAACACAACAAAAATTACTCCGACAATAATTTCTGGATCAATTCTAATCATACTTAATATCCATCTACCTAAGTAGTAGCCTAGGATTGGCATAAAAAAATGAAAAATGGATACCATAATACTCATTTTACTATTTAAACTTTTACTCATATTTAAAGTCCCATAAATTAAGGCTAAGGAAAAGGCATCCATGCTTAATCCTATAGCTAACATAAACATCATCATTAGTGACATAAAAAAGCCTCCTACTTAACACTATGTAGAAAGCTTTATTTTTAGTTAAATTATTAAAAATATTTATCTAATATTTCTTGAAAAAAGAAACTGTATTCTATATCTTCTTTATTACTATTTTCGGTAGCTTCTAATAAACATAATGGAGGAAAAAGAACACACCACCAATTGTCCCCTTGGCCTTGACCTAAAGTAATTACTAATGATTCATATTTACCGGATGGATAATAGATACCATTATACATCTTTTCAGGAAAATAATTAAGTCCATAATCGATAGTAAATTTATTTTCGGTTCCTTCTAAAGTTTGTTCGACTATATGGCGATATTCAGGTAATTTTTCGGTTGTAATTTGACGAGCTTCTTCGATATTATCACTTTTTATTATTGAACGATATAATTCTTCTTGAATGGCTTCTTTAACTAATTCTTTTGTCTTTTGATCTTCTTCACTATTACTACTAGCAATTACACGAAAACGAATCGATTCTTCAGGTATTTCTAATTTTTTTTCAACTTGATTAGAGGTAAGAACAAAGAGGGTAAATAATATAACAACTATGGTTAACTTTCTCATAGGCACTCTCCTTAGTCCTATATTGAAACAGAATATTTTTTTTTATTCAATTTGTATATTTTTTTTACTTAATCATATAGTTTAACGAGAGGTGCTTAAATGATAAATGATACGCTTTTTGTTCAACAATCTTTAACAGATAATCTTTTCTATTTACGAACGATTCGCGATTTTACAGTGAATATTGAATTATCTTTGCCTGTAAAATATCAAAATTATATTGATACAGCCCGGGATTTTAGAAAACGATGTGATGAATATTTAAAAAAAGTACTAACACTTTCTAATAATACTTTATTAACTGCGTTTTGGGATACAGGTATATTTATTACTCCCTATACATTAAGTACAGAATTATTAACAGAAAAATTATTTGGAATTGATTTAGATACTATACTTACGGAGGAAGAAGAAAAATTAAATACGGTAGAGAATAATCCTACTACTACCCAAGATCAATTAATTGTTATTGAACAGTTAAATAATGATGCGATAATTCTAGCTACTAACTTCTTTGATTATGTTTCTTCTATTTTAAATGGCATATTAATACAAGAAGTATTTTCTTATTCGTATCCCTTATTTTATAATTTTATGTTAAGAGAAATTGGCTTATATATTAGCGACTTAAAACGGATTAATGAAAAAACAAGTATTGATCCTATTTTTGTATTAAAGTATGAATCAAGATATTCCTTATCGATGAAGAATATTGCTCAATTTATCAGTGGATTAGCAGATCCAGCTCAAGAAGCGATTATTCAAAAATCTAGAAAATTTGAACAACAATTTGATGAGTTACTTGATAAATATAGTCAATCTAATCTCGATCCTACTTTTCAAATTGAGCTTAGCCAAATAGCTTTTACTACTGTTCAGGAATTTCAAGATTTTCTAGAGACAATCATAAAAAAGGTTCTAGATAAAGAACTTTATTTTATCGTAGAACCACTTTTCTGGGATAATTTATTTACTTTTATTCTTTATTTTAACTATTTATTACAGGGAGTTATCTATGATGTAGAGAAAGTTTAAGCTTTTATTTTTAAGGCAAAAATCATTCTATCTCGACCTTGAAGATCTTTTTTTAACGTAATTAAGGCACCAGTAAATAATTCTTGAAACATGGTTTTTAATACATTTCCTTGGTCAAAGCCAATTTCAAAAGCTACTAGATATTCTTCTTCTAGATGGTCTTTAATTTCTGATAAAATTTTTTTATAACAGGATAAGCCATCTTTTCCGGCATATAAAGCTAGATGAGGTTCATTTTGAGCGACGATATTTTCTATTTCTTCGTCTTGTTTTAAATAGGGCGGATTACTGATTATCACATGATATTTTCCGGGTACTTTTTCCCAGAAATCACTTTCTAAGCAAGTAACACCAGCTTCTAACTGTTTGGCATTTTCTAAAGCTACTGTTAATGCGTCTTGCGAAATATCAACGAGTGTCACTTGGGAGGTGGGAAGCTTCTTTTTCAAGGTAATTCCAATACATCCTGAGCCTGTTCCTAGATCGATAATTTTTAAATCCTTTTGGGGAAAATAGTACTCGATAAAATGTAAAGTATTTTCTACTAATTCTTCTGTTTCAAAACGGGGAATTAATACTTTGTTGTTAACTATAAAAGTATTACCATAGAAGTTAACGTTACCTATTACATATTGAAGTGGTTCTTGATTAATTAGCTTTTGAATTTGTTCATAGTAGTGTTGTTCCACTTCGGGGGTTACCTCTAAATCAAGATGGAGTAATAGTTCTAGGGGATTTAGATTTAGTAAATCAGCTAATAACATTTTAGCGTGGGTAGAATGTACTTTTTTCTTACCATTTATAATTAATTCTTCAACTGTTGCCATAAGGAATCCTTCTTTCTAAAAAAACGCATTCCTATAGGGATGCGTCATCTTGTCCTGCTAATTTTCTTTTTTGATCTTCGGTAATTAAGGCATCGATTATTTCATCGATCGCTCCATTCATAATTCTATCTAGATTATTTGTTGTATAACCAATTCGATGATCAGTAACGCGATTTTGGGGGTAGTTATAAGTTCTAATTTTTTCAGCCCGATCTCCGGTACCAATTTTGTTTCTTCTTTCTGCCCCAAGTTCTTCTTCTTGTTTTCTACACTCTTGTTCATAAAGACGAGCACGTAATACTTTCATTGCTTGTTCTTTATTTTGAATTTGACTACGTTCATTTTGACAAGTAACTACGGTTCCAGTTGGAATATGGGTAATTCTAACGGCAGAATCCGTTGTATTTACCCCTTGTCCACCACAACCACTTGAACGGTAAATATCAATTCGTAAATCACTTGGATTAATTTCAATATTGACATCTTCTGCTTCTGGCATAACCAAAACTGTTGCGGTAGAAGTTTGAATTCTTCCTTGAGACTCTGTCTCTGGAACTCGTTGTACTCGGTGAGAGCCACTTTCGTATTTTAATTTAGAATAAACATTTTTCCCTTTCACCATAAATTCAATTTGAGAAAATCCTCCAGCTTCGCCTTCTTCGGCATCGATAATTTCAATTTTAAATCCTTGTTTTTCAGCATAACGAGAGTACATTCTAAATAAATCTCCAGCAAAAATATTGGCTTCATCTCCACCAGCTGCTCCACGAATTTCTACAATAACATTCTTACCATCATTAGGATCTTTAGGAATTAATAGTTTTTCTAATTCTTGTTCAAGCGTTGTTTTTTCTGCTTCTAAATTTTCTAATTCTTCTCTTGCCATTTCGGCCATTTCTGGATCTTTTACCATTTCTTTAGTATTCTCAATTCCTGATAGAACTTTTTTATACTTTCGATAAGTAACTACTGTATCTTCTAAATCGGCTGCTTCTTTAGAAAGAGCTTTCATTTTGTTCATATCACTATATACTTCGGGACTTGTTAAGTTTTCTTGGATTTCTTGATATTTTTTCTCGATTGCGTCTAATCTTTCAATCATGTTAATATCTCCTTTCCTGTATTAAAAATCGTACCCATTATATCATATTTTCTTAGGGAATGCTACTAGTTTTTAATGGGGCTATTTCGATACTATATTCTTTTATTTATTTTTCGGTTATAGATTTACTTGTTATCTATTTCTTTATTTTTTTCTTGATAGGTATTAATATCTAAGATGGTTTGTTCTATTTTTTCATCAAACCTTGATTTTTGCCACTCGTATTGATTCTCGATATTCAACTCTTTTGCAACGATTAACCTCATTAACTGGCTAATGGGTGGGAAATGATTGGTCATATACATTTCTTTATTTGGGTTAATATATAATATATAGTTTTGATCTGTAGTTAATTGAGAGAAATCTTTTATTGAATAAAAATTTAGATTTTTTATCATTTTTCTTTCATTTTTATACTGATAATTAATTATATGGGTGTGAGCATGATCTATACTATTGGCTTTAGTTTTATTTTTTATATTAGGAGAACCATGTTCAAAAACAATTGGGTATTTTTTATAAATACTTTTAAAGATATTTCTATATTTTTCTATTAAGCTTTCGTATTCTTTTTGTTCTTCGTTGTTTAATCTGCCATTGAATAGATGTGTCTTTTAGATAGAATTAATACATATCCAACTACTAAAGATCCTACAGCAGGAATAACATAAAAGTATGTGGTTTCTTCTAATATTGTATTTTCTCTTTTGGTAGTATCTAAGGTAGAACAAAATGAAAATAAATTTTCATCTCCCAGTCGTTACCTCCTGGGCTTTCTGCTTCATAGATAGAGTAACCTCTATTCTCCACAGACTTAACATCCGACAGTCGCTGCCGTAGATTTTGTTCTTTCTTTTTTCTTGCTAAATTAACTCTTTCATATATCTCTTTATTCCTTCAAATAATATATTTTGACTAGCATTGATA
>CASFOW010000074.1 GCA_949296705.1 uncultured bacterium | reverse complement strand
TGTATGGAGGAATACCCAAGTCTGGTTGAAGGGACCGGTCTTGAAAACCGGGAGGTCGTGCAAGCGGCGCAGGGGTTCGAATCCCTTTTCCTCCGCCATCTTAATATCGCGGGATGGAGCAGTTCGGTAGCTCGTCGGGCTCATAACCCGAAGGTCATAGGTTCAAATCCTATTCCCGCAACCAAATTGGTCTCGTAGTGCAGGGGTTAACACGTCTGCCTGTCACGCAGAAGATCGCGGGTTCAATTCCCGTCGAG
This sequence comes from uncultured bacterium, assembly GCA_949296705.1. GTDB lineage: Bacteria > Bacillota_I > Bacilli_A > RF39 > UBA660 > Alloscybalousia. The sequence continues at coordinate 63,452 of CASFOW010000074.1, read as the reverse complement.
ACCGCCATTTGGCTTCGTAGCTCAGTCGGTAGAGCAAAGGACTGAAAATCCTTGTGTCACAGGTTCGATTCCTGTCGGAGCCACCATATTAATAATAAATCTAATTCTTATACCTGGTTTGTTATGCTGCGCTCGTAGCTCAGTTGGATAGAGTGTTTGGCTACGAACCAAAAGGTCAGGGGTTCGAATCCCTTCGAGCGCACCATCGAGATGTGGCTCAACTTGGTAGAGCACGTGGTTTGGGACCATGGGGTTGCAGGTTCAAATCCTGTCATCTCGACCATTTTTTGTTTATCAAAGATTACCAGTTGGTAACCTTTTTTTGTTTCCTGCAAACACATGATTTGTCCCAAACATAGTGCTTAGTATATTTTTTATTACGGATTTTTACCCTGACCTTTTGAATAAGTAAAAAACATGTGATGAGAAACTTTAAATTTTCTCTTTTCGAATCTCAACTGTTTTATAAAATTTAATTGTTTGTCACCATTGATTATTTTATCCATATATAAAAGAGCTTTCTTTTCAAAGCTCTTTTTTTGGCATTTATAATTAATTCAATTTATATACTACTGATTACAATTGTTTTTTCATGATAGTGAATTGAACACTCCTATTTTTACTATTCCATAATTCCTAAGATATACTTTTTTCTTTATTGGATAAGCTGGTATTGGCATCCTTATATTCATATTCTGGAATTTTACAATACAGTTTTTCAATGTCTTGTTTTTTTATTTCGAAGCCAGTCCCATGATCATGAATTTCCCCTTTCCGCGGCCCAGTTCTAAATACTCCAATCTTAAAATTTACTCGAATAATCCCTTTTTCAATTAAGAATATGAATCGATTAAAATTCATTAACCTGTAAAATTCAATTTCTTCATACTTGAAATATTCCCAATTATTTTTTATTTGTCGTTTCGCAGTCACTACCGCGAGCAATTGTAATTTTCGATAAAGTTTATCTTGTAGTGTGGAAAACTCCCAATAAGTCTTGGTATCGAGCAATCGCCCAAATACGTCATAAATGTATAAATAGAGTCGTCTATCTCTTCTATTTACTTTTAGTTGGAACAAGTAATCATAGCCAACATTTGTCTTCTCAGTTGCGAATACAGCATCATTTAATCTTTTTTTATCAGTCAAAATCTTATCTGGGTAGCCATAATTTTCTACTAATCGCTTTGTTTCGAATAAATAAGTTCCGTCTGGTGTCGCACTAAATAAACAAGTGTATGTTTGGCTATAATAACGTTTGGTTTTGATTTCGATTCCTTCAAAGTCGGGGTATTCAAAATTTTCTTCTGCTTTTCCTAACAGTTCTTCAAATGTTTTCCCTATTCCTGTATCTCCTTTCCGATAGCTTTTTACCCACCCCATTTTTTTTATGTCTTCGAATTTTACATATAAATTTTTAATATTATTCATTTTTTTATCCTCCTCCTATATCTATTATTTTCCATTTATTGCCATATGACTTGTTTTATTTTCAAAAATTTTAAATTTATTATATAATGGTTGTATTATTACGAGTAGAGGTGGCATATGAAACAAGCAGTTTCGACATTAATTACTTGGTATAGAGAGAACAAGAGAGCTTTACCATGGCGTATTGAACCAAGCCCTTATCATGTTTGGATTTCTGAAATTATGTTGCAACAAACAAGAATAGAAGCAGTTATTTCTTATTATCATCGTTTTATACAAGAACTACCAACAGTTTTTGATCTTGCTTGCGTAGATGAAGATAAATTGTTGAAGCTGTGGGAAGGGTTAGGGTACTATAATCGTGCTAGAAATTTAAAAAAAGCCGCTCAAATTATTGTAGAAAAATATCATGGCGAATTTCCGAATACATATTCTGCTATTTCACAGTTACCAGGCGTAGGAGAATATACAGCAAGCGCAATAGCATCTATTTGTTTTTTTGAACCACAGGTTACAATAGATGGCAATGTTTTACGGGTATATATGCGGGTTTATGAATGTTATGCAAATGTTGATTCTTTAGCTACTAGGAAACAAGCAAGGCAACATTTAATGACTATAATACCTAAACAGAAACAAGCTGGCGAATTTAATCAAGCTTTAATGGAATTGGGCGAAGTAATTTGTATTCCTCGAGGTGTTCCTAAATGTTCTCTTTGTCCACTACACGATGCTTGTTTAAGTAGAAAAAATCACACCTTTTTGTCATTGCCTGTTCGAAGTCCCAAAAAGGAGAAGCAAGTAGAGAATTATACCGTTTTACTGATTAAGAACAAGAATAAATATGCAATTTGTCAGCGAGCTGAGACAGGCCTTTTAGCTAATATGTGGCAATTTCCTATGTTGCCTGATGATTATTCCCAAGAAGAAGTTAGGGAGTATTTAAACGATTGTGGTTATACTGTATCTAGTTTACAAAAGGCTATTTCTTATACCCATACTTTTACTCATAAAAAATGGAAGATGATCAGCTTTGAGATTGAGATTGAGATAGAAGCTGACTCTATGGTTCCTAAGCTAAAAAAAGAGAAATGTTGTTGGGCTTCTTTAGAGGAATTAGTATCTAAGTACGCTATTCCATCTGCTTTTTTGCCTTTTTTGACATTTTTGATAGATAGAGATGAAGCGTGTCTTTTTTTGAAGGAAAAGTAGAGAAAAATTAAAATAGAGTAAGTTGACTAGAATAGTCAGTTTTAAGACAGTTGACTTTAACACTAGAGGAGGGATTATAGGAATTTTTATTCTATAGGGAATCTATTTATTCTTTAAGAAATTGTTAGATATCTATTATGGGTACGTTTAAGAGAGGAGGAAAATTTTGATGTTGAAACGTAGCGCGGGAATATTAATATATAAAAAAGATGGTGATGACTATAAGGTTTTATTGTGTCATATGGGTGAACCATATTGGCAACATGTAGATTTCGGAGCTTGGTCGCTTCCTAAAGGAATGGTTGCTAAGTCTGATGATAAGATAGTGGATGCGGCCCTGCGCGAGTTTCATGAGGAGCCAGGCTTTTCTATTGCTCGTGAGGAACTTTCTTTTTTAGGAAGTAAAAAGCAAGCAAGTTATAAATTGGTGACAGTTTTTACTGCTTGTCGTGAATATGATGCTACCTTAGCAAGTAGTAATACTTTTGTTAAGGAATGGCCTAAAAATAGTGGCTGTTTTTGCCAATTTCCTGAAATGGATCGAGCAGAATGGTTTACTTTTTCTGAGGCATAAGAAAAAATTTTAAAGGGGCAAATATACTTTTTGAAAAAATTACAACGACGTTTAGTTTCGCAAGAACAAAATAATGGTTAGAAGAAGTCATAATATTTATGAAACTGTTTAATTTCTAAAAATTATTTTTCTAAGATGTTTTATAGGGTTCATAAAAAAATAGAAGTGAAAATTTATTTAAACTATTAGATACATTTTTAAATAAAGAATATAAATACGAGGAGGCTTAAATTAATGAAGATTGTTTCGTGGAATGTAGCTGGGTTACGGGCTTGTTTAAAGAAAGGGTTTGCTGATTTCTTTTTCAAGGAAGATGCTGATATTTATTGTCTACAAGAATCCAAAGCAACTACAGATCAATATGATTTTCATCCAGAAGGTTGGCATGAATATTTGAATGCGGCTGAACGTAAAGGTTATTCTGGTACTTTAATTTATACAAAAATTGAACCAATACAAGTGACTTATGGGATAGGAAATCCGATTTTTGATTCAGAAGGACGCGCAATTACGTTGGAGTTCGAGCAATTTTATTTGGTTAATTTTTATGTTCCTAATGTTAAACGTACATTAGAAAGAATGGATGAAAGATTAATTTGGGAACAGTTAGTTCGAAAGTATCTAAAGAAATTGGATAAAGTAAAGCCCGTTGTTATTTGTGGTGACTTTAATGTTGCTTATCAAGAAATTGATATTTGTAATGCTAAAGCTAATCAAGGTAATGCCGGATTTACTGATCAAGAAAGAGAAAATTTTGGACGTTTACTAGACTGTGGATTTATAGATAGTTTTAGATATTATCATCCTGAGTTAACTGGTGCTTATACTTGGTGGAGTTATATCGGTAATTGTCGTAGTCGTAATATTGGTTGGCGGATTGATTACTTTTTGGTATCAGCGCGCCTTATTCATCAGGTAACGGATACGATGATTTATTCTGATGTTTATGGTAGTGATCATTGTCCGATAGGTATTGAGTTATCTCTATTTGGAAATGAAAATCCAAATCAGAGTTTAAACCAGATGACTATTGATTCTGCTCTTTTTTCTAAAAATAATAAAAATTGTCTTGCTACTAAAACTAGGTCACTTAGTACAGCTATCCAATCAGAAAAAAGGGTAGGGGCTATCCAAAAAGTAACTATTCGTTATCCTGAGTTTATTCATGATGGTGATACAGTAGGAGTAGTTGCGCCTTCTGATGGGGTAGTTGTGGAAGAAGATATCTTGCAGTTAGATCGTGCTATTCAAAAATTTAAGCAGTTAAATCTTTCGGTAGTAGAAGCAAAGCATGTTCGTTGTACTGATGGCAAAGGAAAGAGCTGTGCTAGTAATATCCAAGCTGAAGAATTTTTAACGATGTGGAATAATGAGGAGATAAAAGCTATTTTTTGTGTTTCTGGTGGGGATTTCTTGCTAGAAATGTTATCTCATTTAGAGGAAAAGAAACTATCCTCTTCAGTTAAATGGGTACAAGGATATTCTGATCCAACGGGAATTTTATTTTATCTGACTACTAAATTTCGGATTGCTACTTTATATGCAAATAATTTTAAGGCATTTGGAATGGAAAAGTGGCATGAATCTCTAGAAAGTAATTTGAAAATATTAAAAGGAAATCTTCATGTACAAAAAAGTTTTTCTTTTTATGATAGTGGTAATCACGATAATCTTCCACCAAATGGAAACTATTTTTTAGATACCCCAGTCGTGTGGAAACGCTTATTTGAAGATCAAGCTATTAAGGTGCGAGGACGATTACTTGGGGGTTGTTTAGATGTGTTGGTTTCTATGGTAGGTACTCACTTTGATTGTGTAAAAGAGTTTTTACAGGATTTTCGTGAGGATGGTATTATTTGGTATTTTGATAACTGTGAGCTTTCTAGTGAATCATTAATTCGAGCCTTATGGCAATTAAAAGAAGCGGGATGGTTTAAGGGAACAAGGGCGATTTTATTTGGACGTTCTATGACAAATAGAAGTTATTATGGTATTTCGTTTGAGCAAGCTTTAAAACAGGGCTTAAAGGAGTTAGGAGTTCCTGTTTTGTGGGATATTGATGTAGGTCATATACCGCCTAGAATGACTTTTGTTAATGGTGCGATTGCTGAGGTCATTTATGATGGTCAAGGGAAAGGCTGTATTGAATTCTTTTTAGAATAGAGCTTAAAGTCATTTTTTAAGTAATTTTTATCAAGTGATTTCACTTTATTAGGAATATGAAAAATTATGATAATAATTAGGAGATAATTGTAAATAATAATTAAGAAAAGTGGATATTAAATGAGTAAAGCTTAAAGAAATATACTAGTATTAAAAAATGAGGTATTATAATAATGTATTTATATTAGAAATATATTTATACCGTAATAACTCTTAGTTTTTATCTTTAAAAAATATTCTTTAGCTATTATTTGTTTTCTCAGAAAATTAAGAGTGAACAGAATAAAAATAATAAAAAAACAATAAGAGGTGAAAAAAATGAAACCAATTATAGGAATTGTTGCTCGTAGCGACAGAGAAAATGAAAAATCAATTATTGAACTGAATGAGGATTATCGCTTAGCTATTGTAAAAGCAGGGGGTATTCCCTTAATGATTACACCTACTGATAACTTAGATTATGGAAAAGTGATGCCTCGCCAGGCAGGAAGGCTATCTTCAGATGAGAGAAATGATTTTTACCGTATTTTATCTTTATGTGATGGTTTTTTAATGACTGGCGGTAATAGGTGGTATGATTGCGACGAAATTTTGTGTCAATATGCATATGATCATGATTTACCATTATTAGGAATCTGTTTAGGTATGCAAATACTTGCGAATATGGATAATTTTTCTAGCACTCATGTCGAAGATAAAACCATTTTGAATGACACTGAATTAGAACATCAACAACCTGATGAGAAATATGTTCACGAAAATATTTTATTTCCTAGTCAGTTACGTGATATTTTAAAAAAGGATAAAATTCGTGTTAATAGTAGACATCGCTATCATGTAAAGGCAAAAGATTGGTTTACAGTCTCTTGTTTATCTGAAGACAATTTAGTTGAAGGAATAGAAATCCCTAATAAGAAGTTTATGATTGGTGTGCAATGGCATCCGGAATCGATGATTAGTTACGAACCAGAAATGCTTAAGATTTTTGAAGCGTTAGTTCAAGCCTGTAAAAAGTAAAATTAGATAATTCTATATTTTGATTAAATAAATATATTCCTTGCTATTATTTATAGTCTATAGGTTTATAGTCCATAGGACTTACGATATAAATTGTTTATGAAGTTTTTTCTTTTCAATTTTGTCAATTTCTTGTCAATAATGATATGTGATGTTTGTTTTCCTCTTAAATAGTGTTATACTTTAAGAGAGCCTGATTAAAATGTTCTCAGGGTCTTTTTTGTTTAAGAGGAGGAGTTTATGGCTAAGTTTGTTTTTGTAACTGGTGGTGTTTGTTCTGGACTAGGGAAAGGAATCACTGCTTCATCGATTGCCTTATTGTTGAAGGCAAAAGGGTATAAGGTATTTATGCAGAAATTTGATCCTTATATGAATGTTGATCCTGGTACGATGTCACCTATCCAGCATGGTGAAGTGTTTGTCACTGCGGATGGTTGTGAGACAGATCTTGATTTAGGTCATTATGAGCGTTTTATCGATGAGGAGTTGAATTATACTTCCAATATAACGAACGGAAAAATTTATTCTAGTGTGATTGAAAAGGAGCGACGCGGTGACTTTTTAGGAGCAACGATCCAAATTGTTCCACATATTTCTAATGAGATTAAGAATAAAATTTATGAAGCAGCTAAAACTAGTGGGGCGGATATTGTCATTACTGAGATTGGCGGAACCGTTGGCGATATTGAGTCATCTGTTATGATGGAAGCACTACGTCAATTTCGCTTAGAGCAAGGGCGAGAAAATACTTTGTTTGTTCATACTACTTTGGTTCCTTACTTGTTTGGCTCTAATGAGCTAAAAACTAAACCGACGCAAAATAGTGTGATTGAACTAAGAAGATTGGGTATTCAACCAGATATTATTGTCACTAGAGCGCCACTTGATTTAGGTAGTGCAATTCGTAATAAAATAGCTTTATTTGGTAGTATTCCTGAGAAGAATATTATCGAAGCTAAAGATGTTAATAATATTTATGAAATACCGATGAATTTTCATCGTCAAAAGATAGAAGATATTATTCTTAATCAGTTTGGATTAAAAGTTACAAAGAGTAATTTGACGTTTTGGGAAGAGTTGTTGGACCGAGTTAATCATTTAGACCAAGAGATAGAAATCGCCCTTGTAGGAAAGTATGTGGAATTAGAAGATGCTTATTTATCGGTCAAGGAAGCACTAAAACATGCTGGATATCAATTTTTAACTAAAGTAAAAATTAATTGGGTAGACAGTGAAAAATTAGAAGATAGTAGTGTTTCTTTGGACGAAGTATTTAAATCATCATCGGGTATTTTAGTTCCAGGAGGTTTTGGCAGTCGCGGTATTGAAGGAAAGATTTTAGCTTGTCAGTATGCCAGAAGCCACCAGATTCCTTATTTAGGGATTTGTTTAGGTATGCAAATAGCAGTGATTGAGTTTGCTCGTCATGTTTGTGGAATTCATGATGCCTCTTCTACAGAATTTGATGAAGCATGTAAAAGTCCTGTAATTGACTTGATGGCCGATCAAAAATCAGTAGTCAATAAAGGAGGAACCCTTCGTTTAGGTAATTATCCTTGTCATATTCAAAAGAGTACTCTTGCTTATCGGGATTACAAACAGGAACTCATCTTAGAAAGACATCGTCATCGCTATGAATTTAACAATCAGTACATGGAAACATTACAAGCTAAGGGTATGGTTTTTTCTGGCATTAATCCAGATAGTGGTCTAGTAGAGATTGTCGAATTACCTGATCATCCTCATTTTATCGCTTGCCAATTTCATCCTGAATTTAAAAGCCGACCAACTAAGGCTCATCCCTTATTTATTTCTTTTGTGGATGCAGCTATTCAGTATGCGAAGTTGAAAAAGGATAAAGATAATAGAAATTAAGGAAATATTTTCTGCTCATGGATAGAAGAGGACAGATTTTAATGTTTATTGTGATTTTAGAGTTTCATGTTTTCTTATCTTGACAAATTAACCATTATTTTTAAGAAAAAATTAGGGAAAAGTTCGTTTATAACTTTTTCTTTTTTTGTTAGTATGGTATAATTTCTACTATAGGATAATAGGAGGTAGTATTGTATGTCCGTAAATAGAATGATTTTGAACGAGACTTCATATTTTGGACCTAAGGCTAGAGATGTATTGGCAACAGAATTTCTTGCACGTGATTATAAAAAAGCTTTAGTAATTTCTGATAAGACTTTGGTTAAAGCAGGAATTACGGATAAAGTGTTAGAAGTATTAGATACAGAGTTTATTCCTTATGAAGTATATTCTGATGTAATGCCTAATCCTACTGTAGCTTGTGTACAAAAAGGGGTTGAAAAGTTTAAACGAATCAAAGCTGATTGTATTGTTGCAGTTGGTGGTGGAAGCGTTATTGATACGGCTAAGGCAATTGGTATTATTGCAAATAATCCTGAACACGCTGATGTTGTATCTTTAGCTGGGGCTGTTACGACGAAGCAAAAGTCGGTTCCGATTATTGCTTTACCAACAACGGCAGGTACGGCTGCTGAGGTTACGATTAATTATGTCATTACTGATGAAGAAAATCAGATGAAAATGGTTTGTGTCGATCCCCATGATATACCGGTTATGTCGATTATCGATACAGAGTTGATGGCAGGTATGCCTGAAAATGTGGCTGCTTGGACAGGAATGGATGCGCTTACGCATGCAATTGAGGGCTATATCACGAAAGCTTCTTGGTGTATGACAGATATGATGCATCTAAAAGCAATCCAAATGATATTTGCTAATTTGGAAAAGGCAGTTAAGGATAAAGATATGGAGGCAATTAACAATATGGGAATTGCCCAGTATATTGCTGGAATGGGATTTTCGAATGTTGGTCTAGGCATCGTACATTCGATGGCACATCCATTAGGCGCAGTATATGATACACCACATGGCTTAGCTAATGCCCTATTATTACCATATGTAATGGAATTTAATGGTGAGGCATGCGTTCAGAAATTTGAAGAAATTGGTACTGCGATTGGCTTAGATATGAATGCTTTAACAAGGCAAGAAATCATCGATAAAGTAGTTAAAGCTGTTCGTGATTTAGGAAAACGTTTAGGTATTCCTGAACATTTAAGTGAGATTGGAATATCTAAAGATGATTTAAGAATGCTCGCAAAGAAGGCTTATGTTGATCCATGTACGGGCGGGAATCCACGTGATGTTAGTCAAGAAGATATTCTAGAACTTTATAAGAAAGCATTCTAAAAGATAAGAAAGAAAAGGAGTAAAAATGAAAGCAAAAGTTGGTTATAGTGTAGAAGCTAATAGCTTCACGTCAGGAGTAGAAACAGTAACAAAAGCATCTGAGGGAATGGTTCCTAAAGTTGGTCTTTTGTTTACATCTTGTGTATTAGATCAAAAAGAAATTGTAAAAGGAATTCGTAGTGTATCTAATGTTCCTTTTGTAGGATGCACATCTAGTGCAGGTATTGTTGTATCTGATCATGGGTATATTGATAATGCTGATGGTTATTCAGGTATGATGTGCTTTGGTGGGGATAATTTGGTTGTCGGAGTAGCTGGTAGCGAAAGAGATGGCGATCCAAGAGAAATTGGTAAAAAAATCGCAAGAGAAGCAATTAAAAATGCAGGAATTAATAAAGTTCCTTCTTACTTCTTTATGACTGCTTCACCAAAAGAAGAAGAAGAGTATCTATTAGGTATTCAGGATGTTATTGGTAGAGTTCCTATGTTTGGTGGTAGTGCTGCTGATAATACGGTAGAAGGAAAATGGTCAATCATTTGTAATGATAAAGTATTTAGTGATGGTTGTGCAGTTGCTTTCTTCTATTGTGATAATGAATGTAAGACCAATTATACAGGTGCCTATCGTGAAACTGATCATGTTGGGGTAATTACTGAGGTAAAAAATCATCGTACTTTAGTTTCTATCGATGGGGTATCGGCTTTGAAAAAATATGCAGATTGGATTGGTAGTACACCAGAAGCACTAAAGGGAAATAATTTGTTAAGTGCATCGATTACGAAGCCATTAGGTGTTAAGGATCCAATTGGTAATTTAATTGCTATTCGTCACCCTATGTTTGGAGATGATCAAGGAACTGCTGATAGTAATGATGATGTAATGAATTTAGGAAACCATCTAGTAAAAAATACGGCAATTATTCAGATGGAAGCAACGGTTGATGAATTAATACACTCTAATTATGTTGTTTTGGATGAATTAAATCATATGATGAAACATGATCCTGTTGCTTATTTGTTAATCCATTGTGGAGGTAGAAGACTTGGTATTGCCATGGAAAAACGTGAACATGAAATCTATGATGAATTAATGAAAGCAGCTAATGGAAAACCATTTATTGTTGCCTTTACCTTTGGAGAATATGGGTATAAAGAACATTCAGCCAATACTTGTGGTGGCTTATCATTATCTTTCACTGCTTTTTCTAAGTAATTGATAGAAGGGAGTTTTAACTTTGAGAAATTTAATCGGTAATAAATGGATGGATGCATCTAATGGAAAAACTATAGATGTTATTAATCCAGCAAATAAAATATTGATCGATACGATACCTAACTCGACACTAGAAGATGTCGATATCGCAGTAAGTGAAGCAGTAGTCGGTCAAAAAGAATGGGCTAAAGTTCCTGTTCACGAAAGAGGGAGAATTCTTTTAAAGTTTGCTGAGTATGTAAAAGATGATGCTGAAAATTTAGCTTCATTACTTAGCCAAGAAACGGGAAAACCAATTAAGGAAGCAAGAGCAGAAATAGGTCAAGTACAAATATCTGTTCCTGCGTTTGTTGAACAGGCGAAACACTTATATGGCCAAGTTATTCCAGCTGGTACGGAGATTGGTCAAGATAAAACTATCCAAATCACAGAACGTTATCCAATTGGTGTAGTAGCAGCGATTATTCCGTTTAACTTTCCGATTGATTTATTCGGTCAGAAAGTGCCATCGGCTTTGATGATGGGAAATGCGGTAATTGTAAAACCTTCTACTTATAATCCGTTAACTCTTACGAAGTTAGTTTATTTGCTTCGTAAAGCGGGAGTACCGGCAGGAGCTGTAGAGGTATTACATGGTGATGGAAAGACTGTAGGACAGGGCTTAGCGCGTCATAAAGGAGTTCATTTAGTTAGTTTAACGGGAAGTACCGCAGCTGGTATGGAAACAATGGAAACTTGTAGTAAGAATTTAACGCATGTTATGTTAGAATTAGGTGGAAACGATGCTTTTATTCTTCTTGAAGATGGGGATATTGATCTTGCAGTTGAAGAAGTTGTTTGGGGAAGAATGTATAATGCTGGACAAGTTTGTTGTGCTAGTAAACGATTCTTAATCCATAATAGTGTTAAAGCAGAGTTTGTAAAAAAATTAGTGGCACGTTTAAAACTAATTAAACAGGGTGATCCTTCTTTAGAAGATACGGAAATGGGTTGTTTAATCAATGAACGTGCAGCTAAACGTGTTGAGCAACAAGTCAATGATACAATCGAAGCTGGAGCTAAATTAGTGCTTGGTGGGGAGAGAAATGGTGCCTATTACACACCGACGATTCTTACGAATTGTAAGCGTGATATGGATGTTATGAAGGATATGGAAATATTCGGACCAGTTGTTGCGATTATGGGCTTTGATACGTTAGAAGAAGCAGTAGAAATTGCTAATCAATCTTCTTATGGCTTGTGTGGTAATGTATTTACTCGCGACATGAAAACAGCGGCTAAAGTAGCTGGAATGTTGGAGTGTGGTGGAGTTGTTATTAATGGTGCTAGTTTCTATCGTTCTTTTGAAATGCCGTTTGGTGGATGGAAACATTCTGGTATCGGTAATGAAGGTGTCATGACGACTTTACAAGAAATGTCTAGAGTAAAGACTGTTGTTTTAAAGAATATTTTATAATTTAGAGTTTTATTACATTGATAGAGAGGGGAAATCAGGTTCTCGTCTCTTTTTTATGTTGCTTTTATTTTTTTAAAGTTTAATCGGATATCGAAATGGGTAAGAGAAGATTGATTTTTATTTTTGAGAAATTTAGTAGGTTAGTGATAAAAAATTAGCAACTTTCTAAAAAAATTATTACGATTCACAGTCTAGATAGGATCTCACGACGAAAATAGTATAAAAAATTTCTATTTTCAGTTGACAAAATAGTATCTATTGATATACAATTAAATCACTGAGCAGTTATTAGTGCCTATTATAACTGTTTAAGTAATTATATTGGGGAATTAGCTCAGCTGGGAGAGCGCCACGTTTGCACCGTGGAGGTCAGGGGTTCGATCCCCCTATTCTCCACCAGATTGATAGAAAACGGCTTCTAGGAAGTCGTTTTATTCATTTCAGATGAATTTTCTTATTTTATCCTTCTGTTGTCATTTTTGAGGAAATTATACTTATGATTATACTTATGATTAGTATTATAGAAATTTAAACTGTTAAGTATCTTTATGGTTTAAGTTAGTATTTTGATTGAGGAGATTAACTTTATGGAAAAAATTCAATATGATTGCGAAGAATATATTATATATTCTCCAGATTCATTAAAATATATTACAAATAGTATGCCTAATATTTTAAATGAATCACTTTCTTTTTATAAATCTTTGTTTGAAGTTGATAGTTTTAGAAAGTTTCAAATAAATTATTTTGATAATATAAAAACATTTAGAGAATATGTTTATTTATTAAGAGGTGAAAAGGAATCTCTTCCTGAATATGCGAAAGGTACCTTTGATAATGGAATGATTAATGCTTTTATTGAGCCCAATATACTTGCTGGGACTTCATTATATAGGAAAAAGTTGTTTATGGCTTCTCATGAATTATTTCATATAATGTATCGGGAATTAATATGGGAAAAAGAAAATAAAAAAAGAATTATTTGGTTTGATGAAGGAATGGCTCAATTATTTTCAGGAGAATATAAAGAATTATTAGACGATAGTCATTTTGAAAATTGGTTAAATAAATTGATAGAATCAACAAAAGAAATTCCTAATTTAAATGAACTGAAGCAAGGATCTGATTTTGAAAATGATAAATATAGTGGATATAAATTGAGTCTCTTAGCTGTTAAATATTTATTTGATATTTTAAGTTTTGATGAATTTAAAAAATTAATGCACGATACTGATCAACTTCAAAATTATGGTAGTGAAATTATAACACAAGCAATTAATTGGTATAAAGAAAATAATCATAAAAAAGCTCTTTAAAAATTGTAAGAATATTTCTTGGTGTAAAATTTGTATCATTGTTACCTTAAGAAGTTAAGAAAAATAAAAAAGGATTAGATGGGCTTAATAGTAGAAAAATGTAATAGATTAACAGTTTGATGATTTTTTTCTTTTACGGTTATTAAAAAGAAAAGAATATATGGATATAAGAATGAAATTTATCAATGAATTTTCTATTATAAATCGATTAAGATTAGACTAAATTATGATTGAATAAATATCTATGTGAAATTGAGGAGTCTGTATGATTTTAATTACAAAAGACAATTTGCCCTTATTTATGGAGTATTATCATTACTTTCATGATAGTTATATTACTAATGTAAATTATAATATAGAGCTATCGCAAATAGAAATTTTTATGGATGTTTGTTGGTCTGGGCAACCAATTCTAAAAGAGAATGGCTCTTATGAGACCAATAAAACAAAGATAAGAATGCTTTTTAATGATGTAAAGAGATATAATAATAAAGAAATTTTTTCTTGGGAGTATATTAATAAGGCCTTTATAAAATATATTAAATTTAAAAAAGAGGAGATAATTTGTTTTGCAAGTGATGAAAAAGAGCCATTTGTTTATATTGTTTGTGATAAGATAGAATATGAAGAACTAAAGGAGTTTTAATATTGCTAAGTTTTTGTAGGATTAAAATAATGTTAAATTCAGATTGTAAGGTCTGGATTTTTTTGTTCTGATATGTCATATGGCTAGGTGATGGGTGTCTATTATCGGTATCTGCGAAGTATTAGGAAAGTACGTAAAGGAAGTGTTACTATGCATGGTTGTTAAATGGACAGAAAGTTGATGCAAGATTTGTATAAAGAAATGAGGTTGCAAAGCAAACTAAAGTTTAAAAGATATACTTATTTTATATGGTAAATTAAGTAAGTTAAAGGAGAAAGTTATATCTCTTACTCTCCTGTGAGATCTCTTGGACAGTTAAGGGAAACCTATTTAGGAAAAGAAGAAACCAAAAATCAATATAAAGTATTGAGAAAGCCTGAAATATCTGGATATAATGTTTGCATAGTAACGAATACTAGAAAAAGGATTAAATTTATAAAAGTTTTTCTATTATAAATTGATTAATTTTAGGCTAAATTATGATTTAATAAATATCCAAGTGGCATTGGAGGGGGGTGAATGATTTTAATTACAAAAGATAATTTGTCTTTATTTATTGAGTATTATCGTCAATTTCATAATTACTACGGTTTCTATTTCTTTGTTAGTCATGGCAAGATTAATTTTCTTTTTCTGAAGTAATTTTTGTTTAATGTATTCTCTTTTAGTTTTCTTTTTAGTTTTAGGAGATAATATACCTTCTTTAGTTAAAGTATTATAAACAAATTTATATGAGACTTTAAAATTTTCTTTTTCAATCAACCATTCATAGAAATGTTTGAAGTTTCAGTTTTGATATTTGTTTCTATAAAGTAGTATAATGTTTTCAGAGATTGAGTTATCTAATGTAGTAATTGACTTTCTAACAAAACTTGAGTTACCTTTCTCCCTTATATCGAATAATAAGACGATTTATTTGTCTAATAGATAAACTGAGCTTTTCACTAGCTCTATTTTTATTGATCAACTAATTCTTTGATCACATCATATTTTTCTTGTTCATTCATTCTTAATTCTACCTTTCTCATTTTTATCACCTCTTAGGCGATAAATTTTACATTAATCTTGGGACATAATCAAATACTAGCACTTAAAACATTATCATATACTAATCATATAGAAGTGATATTAATAATTTTTGTTAGTTGATAAAATTATATATATATAATATAATTATTTCAAATAAAAGGAGACGACAAATATGGAAAATATTAATTTTACTCAAGCAGTTTACGACCTCGATAATGTGTGTGTAATTAGAAAATTTAAAACTGGGGATGAAACAGAAATTGCAAATGTCATAAATAGAACTTCTATGGAAGTTAATATTAGAGATTATTCAAAAGAAAATATGGAAAACTTAGTAAAAAAAATCACTCCTGATTTTATTATAAAAAGGGCTACTGATTTTCATATGTATGTTGCTATTGACGAAAATAAAATTATTGGTGTTGGTGCTATTGGTCCTTATTGGGATAGTCTAACAGAAAGTAGTTTATTTAATGTTTTTGTATTACCAGAATATGAAGGTAAAGGAATAGGGGCAAAAATAATAAAAACTTTAGAAGATGATGAATATTATAAGAGAGCAGATAGGATTGAAATTGCTTCTAGTATTACGGCAGTTGATTTTTATAGGCATTTAGGCTATGGTTTCAAAAAATATGGTAACATTGTTGATAATAAGGGGCATTATATATTAGAAAAGTTTCCTAAAATTAATAATGATAATAATGATATAACACAGTATAATTTAAGACCTTATATAAATAACGAATATCATAATTATTATGATTTTGTGTATCAAGTAAAAAAAGATGCTTATAAAAATTATGTAGAAGAGTGCTGGGGTTCTTGGGTAGATGAAGACCAAAAAGAATATTTTAAAAAGTTTATTAATCAAGTGAAAGATGATGTTTATATTATTCAATTAAATGGAAAAGATATTGGATTTTATAACGGAGAAACATTAGAAGATGGTAGTTATGAAATTGGTAATATATGTATTATACCTGAATATCAAGGTATGGGTATTGGTACTAGAATACTAAAAGATATTATGGAATTGCATAAAGAACAAGATTTACATATACAATATTTTAAACAAAATCCAGTTGGTAATTTATATGAAAAACTTGGTTTTATTCCTAATGGTGAAACAGCATTTCACTATCAAATGATAAAACCAGCTGTTAAACATATAAAAAAATAAAGGAGGAAGAAATGATAGGAATAAGTATTGCAACAAAATGGGAACGGGATGCTACTTTAGATTATTTTAAAGTACGTGATAACATCGTTGATTATCCTTATAGAGAATATTTTGTAACTGAAATTAATAATGTAGATACGATTTTTTTACAGTACAGGTGCAAGAAAAGTTAATGGTATTGATGCTAATCAATATATGATTATAAAATTTAATTTAGATAAAGTTATAGTTATTGGTACTTTTGAGAAATTGATGATAAATATAATAATTTAGATATAATTATCCCTAATAAAGCTGAACAACATGATTACACAGTAAAAGAAATTGAACCATTTAAGAAATCATTTATTGTAGATATAAATTTATCAAAATATAATTTTGAGTATAATTCTGGGACTATTGGAACTGCTGATAAGGCTGCAGTAATGTGGAAGGATTATTTAGAATTAAAGGAAAATAATATAATTATTGCTGATATAGAAGCTACTACTATTGCTTATATGCGTAAAAAAAATAATATTGAATGTATTATTATAAAAGGAATATCAGATTTTTCTGCTGATGGGTATTCATCAGATAAAGTAACATCAAATAATGAGCAAATCAATGTTTACTAAAAAAACACACCTGAGATTATGAATATAATTTTGTCAAATTATTTAGAAAAAGTAATAGTCTAAAAAAAAGATAAAAGAACTGATTTTTCCAATATCTTCCGCTCGGCTTTTTCTATTTTAAATGGTAACTTTATTTATCTATATTATTCTTTGCGGTTAAAAAATAAAAATGTAATAATCTTAGTGGAATGGAAATCTCCTGATTTTAATTTTTTCACCGTTCAAAGAATTAGAATCTAGACTTTTATGACAAAGGGAATTGAAATTAATATAGTGATTTATTGGTTAGATAGTTGTAATTATTTCGTTAACTTACATTAATCTAGTATATCTATTTTTCACGAAAAAAATGACATTCTTGGGCTACCCTCAAATGTCATTTTTGCTTTTCCTATACTTATATCTTTTTTATTAAGACCTTTGTTATTAACTTTTTACTCTACACTTTTTAATGATTCAATCATATCGATTTTTTTTAGGACAAAGTAAGAAGTGATACTGACGATAGAGATAAATACAATCATGATAAAAATGGTGTAAAAATAACTTGGCCATGCTACAATTGGATTAAACATCATAATGTCTTGCTCACATGTTTTTAAGACATAATAGACTAAAATATTACCTAATCCTAAACCAATAATCGTCCCAATTACAAATAAAATGATGGTTTCCCTAGTGGTATATAAATATACTTCTTTATCATAGAATCCTAATACTTTGATACTAGCTAATTCGCGTATTCTTTCACTGATATTGACACTTTCTAGATTGTATAAAACAATAAAAGCTAATAATCCTGCTGATATGATTAAAATAAGTGCTACATAACTAAAGTTTTTCATGGTCGAATCAAAAGTATCTTTACTGTCAGACGTAAAACTAATTGATGATACGCCTGGTATTTCTTTTAAAGTAGTAGCTAAGTCTTTTTCTTCTTTTTCTGTTAAATCTGTCATTTTGAGGAAAAGTGTGTTGTAGCTATTTTCTTCTTTTTCTTCTGCTTGTGGTAAATAGAAGTAGTGATTGAAATAGTTTTCTGTAATTCCTGTTATTTCTTCTTGATAATCTTTTTTATTTACAGTAAAACTGATAGTATCTCCAACTTGTTTATCAAGTAAGGTAGCAATCTTTTCAGAGATAATTACTCCGTTAGTTAGATGGTATTGTTCTTTAGTTTTTCGATTTTGTAAACGAATAAAGTTTTCGATATCTCCATAAGGCACAATTACTTGAACATTTTGAGTAGTATCGTTGTAATCTATTTGAATCCCTTCTTGGTTGACTTTTAAAATGTCGGTTATTTCTTCTTTTTGTTCTAATTCGTTAATGATCAGTTCTTTGGCTTCAGTAGTACTATTTTCTGTTAATGTGACTGTTGCTTGATACTGAAAAACATTTTCATATTGATCAGGAACAAGGCGTTCAATACAATCTTTTAAACCAAATCCAGCTAGAACTAAAGCGGTTGATCCAGATACGCCAATAATCGTCATTAAAAATTTCTTTTTGTACCTAAAAACATTACGAATCGTTACTTTGTGGGAAAAGTGAAGTCTTTTCCAGATAAAAGGAATTTTTTCTAAGAGAACACGTTTACCACTTTTTGGCGCTTTTGGTCTTAATAATTCGGCCGGTACTTCTTTTAGGGTTTTAATTGAAGTATAAATCGTAGCGCCTAATGTACAAATTAAGGCAATTATGGTTCCTTGAAGCGCTAGGCTAGTTTGAAAACTATTTTGAAAATCAGGAATATTGTAAGCAACATCATACATGTTAAAAATGACATTTGGAATTACTTTAAAGCCAATAGTAACTCCTATGAGGGAACCTATTAATGTAGCGCTTAAGGCATAGATAATGTATTTGGACATAATCTGAAGATTGGTGTAGCCTAATGACTTTAAAGTACCTATTTGGCCTCTTTGTTCTTCGACCATTCTAGTCATTGTAGTTAGGCAAACTAAAATAGCGACAACGAAGAAGACCAGAGGAAAAATTTGGGCAATATTGGCTAGCCGTAAAGTATCCTGTTCGTATTGATATACACCAATATTAGAAGTGATATCTAAAATGTACCAATTACTATCTTCGATAGTCTGAATATTTTCTTCTAGTTCAGTTTTACTAGTTTCTAAAGTTTCTAAGGTAGAAGCTAGTGTTTCCTTTTGCTGATTACTAATATTAGGATTATTTTTTATGTTTTCGTATTGTTCTTTTAAAGAATTATATTGTTGTTCTAAGATAGATTGTTGTTCTTGAATAGGATTAAGTAATTCTTCTTTCCTACTTGCGTTTAGCCTTTCTGTAATCGTTTCTAGTTTTTCATTTTCTACTTTGATTTTTTCTTCATAATCATTAGAGAATATACTATTTTTATTGTCTAAGTCAATATATAAAATGGAGTAGTAATCGTCTAAAAAATTATCTTTTGGTGTATATAAGTAATAATCGATTTTGCCAGATAATAAATTAGTAGAATCTTTTTCTTGAGAAATATAAATTGGACTTTGGATAAAACCAGTTATGGTTAATTCTTTTTGTTTTAGATTTTCTTGTTCTACGGTTAATTTATCGCCAATTTGAAAATCTTTTGTCGCTTCATTTTTTTCGATTACACATTCATTTTCTTGTTGTGGAAGTTTTCCTTCAAGTAAAGTTAGGGTATTGATTTTACTGTTCTTATCATAGCTGTATACTTTAACGGCATTTTCTTCTTGTTTTTTAATGATAGCATCAAAACTATGGACGGCTTCCACTCTATAACCGGCATTTTTTAGCTCTGTTACGTCTTTTTCTAAAATTCCTAACTCGGAAATTAATTGAAAGTCATAGAGATTATGTTGTTGATAGAAATGATTTAATGTGTTTTTCATATCTGGTGAACTCGCTTTAATTCCGGCATAAAACCCCACACCTAAGAGGATAATTAAGACTAATGAAATATAGCGTTTGTAATTCTTTTTAATACTGATAAAGCTTTCTTTTACTAACATAAGATCACCATTCTATCTCATCAACAGGGAGTGGTTTTTCATTGATGGTGACAGCTTCTACTTGACCATTTTTAAAATGGATTACCTTATCTGCCATAGGTGCGATTGCGGAGTTATGGGTGATAATAATGACAGTAACGCCTCTTTCTTGTTGAATCTGTTTTAATAGTTTTAAGATTTGTTTTCCGGTCATGTAGTCTAAGGCACCAGTTGGTTCGTCCGCTAGTAGTATTTTAGGATTTTTGGCGATGGCTCTTGCAATAGCGACCCGTTGTTGCTCTCCACCAGAAAGTTGACTTGGAAAATTATTTATTCTGTTTTCTAGTCCTACACTTTTTAAAATTTCTTTAGGATCAAAATGATCTTTACAGATTTCTATCGCTAGTTCTACATTTTCTAAAGCCGTTAAATTTTGAATTAAGTTATAAAATTGAAAGACAAAACCAATATCATTTCTCCGATAGCGAGTTAATTGTTTTTTGTTATAATGAGTAATATTATTCCCATCGATAATCACCTTACCACTTGTTGCGTTATCCATACCACCTAAAATATTTAAAGCAGTTGTTTTGCCGGCACCACTTGGTCCTAAGATGACAACTAATTCACTTTTTTCAATTTGAAAACTAGTATTGACTAAGGCATGAATTTCATTTTCTTTTTCGCCATAGATTTTGTTTACATCGTTAAATTCAATATAGGCCAACCTGATCATCTCCTCGTATTCTATATTTAATTATACCAAATGTCTGGCGAAAAGTCTTTAGTTCGTACAGAAAAATATCACAAAAATATTAGATTATTATATATTCCGTCCAAAGAAAGATAATAAATCTAACACAATTACTATTATAGACAAAATAATTAAATTAATTCTCTCTTTCGTTAATTTCAAAAGCGAGCTTTTATAAAATCATATACAGGAAGTTAGTCTTAAAAAAATTAAATATTAGGAACTTTTTTGCTTCAATTTTAACATCAGTTTCTGCCTCAGCTAGTAGCGAAAAATTCTTCTTTGAAAGTTTCTTCTTTTATCTATATATAGTATACGAGGAAGTATATGTGTTACTACTCAGCCATAAAATGACGTATATGTTATGTTAAAGTAAATTTATTTTACTAAATTAGTTGATGTGAAGATATGTACTGTGACCGGTATGAAGGTGGTAGGTAAAATTATAATCTTGATGAGTTCATTTCTCTTTTATTTTTGATATTACTCCTTATAATCTAGTACTAAACTAAATTAACTGTTTTTATCTTTTCCTAATAGGATTTTTAATTTAAGATTAAAAATTAGTTCTACATTATTAAAAAGTTAAGCAAGCTAAAAAGCATTTATGAAATATGAGGGGTTAGATTTTGACATTATCCAAAAGTATGTGTTATAATAAGCCCCGTTATTGGAGTTGATTAGTATGAAAAAAGAAGAAATTACAAAACAAATAGAAACAAATTATCAGATGTTTCTACAATTAGTCTGGGAATTACGCCACGTAAAAAAGATGACTCTTCGTTCTTTCCTAGATAATGTTAATGTTGCTTATGAATTAAAAAGAGAATGTGACGGCTTATCTGACATTAAACTAGATAATAGAACCCAAAAAATGTTTATAGCTATTGAACGTTTTTTAAATCTTTATGGTGGCTTATATGATTTATACTTAGATGTTCAAGAAGAAGACAAAGAAACGTTTAATTTTACTGTAGAAGAGTATCTTGCTTCATTACGCGATGCTAAGAAAAAGAAAGCTTATCAGCATAATATTCAATTGATAGAAAATCGTCTAGCTAAGATAGATTTTAAGGACTATATGGTAAAGAAAAAGAAAACGAAAAAAACTATATTTGACCATGAACGTCAAATCAAGCAAGTAAGAGGAGATTATTTGGCAAAGGTACAAACAGTCCGTAAAAAATTAAGTCGTGATTTAAAAAATGGACTTACTTTTGATTTTTATTATAAATATATAACAGGATATTATTCCCTTTCTTTAAAGAGTATTGAAAAATCTTTTTTTCACCAGGCAACCTTAAAACAAGCTACTAGTTCATTAAATGAAAAGACTATCCGTAGAGAGATAAAGGAAATTTCTAAAGCTATGGTTCAACTAGATAATCTTATCTTACCACTAGCGAAGAGAAAAGTTATTTTGAAAAGTGGAGAGAGTCTATCCTTACATGAAATTGATTTACTGAATGATGTTGGATATTATGATATGATTAGTCGTTTACCTGAGGCAGAAGTAAAAATAGTAGAAAAACAAATGCATAAATTGGGAAAAGAGCTTGCACTATTTACCCCTTCTAAGAAAAAGAAAAAGGATAAAAAAGAATCGTTTTCTTCTAGGTCTTTAGCTGCTGCCCAGAAAAATCTTAATCATTGGAAAGAAAACAGCAAGGTGTACAGATGGTTATCTATTCCTTCTAAATATAGTTTAGACTCAGGAACAAGCTATCATTATCATACCTGTAAAATGATTCAAGAAAATGTTAATCATTTAAAACCAGAAAAAGTACTTCAGATTCAAAATCGTTTAAAAAAGATAGCTAAAATGCAATTTAGAGGTAATGATGATCAGGATGTGATGATGATTACTAAACTTAGTGCGGATTCTTTGGAAAAGAAATTAACTAAAGCTTTATATTCGACAAATTTAGATCGAGAATATAACTATTCGACTTTTCTTGAATCAGCTAATGAATACATGAATTTCTATCATGAGCAAAAGATTTCTCATAAGCGTAAGTTTATTGGCGGGCTTTCGGTATTTGGTATAGCTGCCTTTTTGGGGATTTCCTCTTTATTTCGTTTAGGAAATATAACTTCTAAAGAGGCTATAGCTGTAAACGGAAGTACAATTGAGACAGATATGGGTGAAGATGATTTGGGTTTTAACGAATCAGAATTCGAAACTTCTTCCATGTTTTCTCCATCTTCCTATGATTCTGTTACAAAGAGTGAAACAGTAAATGATATTGCATCTGAGCATAGGGAGTCTAAGGAAAAAGAAATAGTAGATAAATCCTCTAATTTAAAGGTGAACGCTAATGAAAGTGATGGAAAAATTACTTCTATGTCTACTCCTTCATCATCAGTAGTTACAAATTTGGAAGTTTCACCACTTACTTATTTGGAAAAATTTACCCTCCAAGAAGGAGCTAAAGTGTATTCCAATGTGCATATGAGTGAGGATGATGGAAAAGTGCCATATTTTAATCAAGACACTGTTCGTGAAGCCTATAAAGTAGTATTTCTATTAGATGGAGTAGAATATGATGTTTTACTTTCTGATACTGAATTATGTCAGCAATATCAAAATCTTGGAGCCGAAGTTATTGGTTATTTAGCCATTAATGAGAATTCCAAAGATATAAATGGAAATATAAACCCAAGTTTAGCAGAAGGATTTTATCAAGTAGAGGACGTTAAAAAGTTGGTTAAATAGTTAAATAAAATAGTTATTAAATGATATTTAGGGTATTGAAAATGTTCAATGCCCTTTTTATCTACTAACGTGTTATGCTAGTTAATTTATTAATATAGAGCTAAAAAATGTTGAAACTTTTTAAAATAATCTTAGAAATTATTACAAGATTATATGAAAAACACATTCCAGATGAAGGTTAAGAGAATATTCAAGTTATGGTTACTGTGCAAGTAAAAAAGAAAGATATTATGGAATGAAAGTTCATGTAATGACTGACTTATACGGAAATCCACTCGAATATTTACTAACAAAAACAAAAAATAGAGGATAAAGAAGCATTATACGAACTATCAGAAATGATTTATATCAATACTTTATTTGGAGATAAAAAATATGTAGAGAGTATGGATAAAGACTTAAAAAGAGAATTAAACTATATACATTAAAAAGAAGTAATAGTAAAGTACCATTACCCAAGGCATTTAGAAATTTAATTTCAAAAGTAAGAAGAATTGAATCAACTTTCAATCCACTAATAGAACATTTAACATATAAAAAAGTAAGGGCTAATTCTATTATTGGAGTTTCTACGATGCTAGAAGTCAAATTCCTATGCCTTAATATTTAAACTAACACAACGCGTTAAATTATTACATAACAGAACTTTCTACATAATTAAAGATATAAAATTATCATCTTGACTTTTTTTGACTTTTTGTTGTGAACTAGATTTTCTACCATATTGACTTTTGTTATTGGCATGATATAATGATTATATTGTAGAGAATACTAGTAGGGTTCTTCTGTGTTGTATAAAGGGGTATGCAGTATGAAGGAAAAGATAACACTTGTTAGTGAGAAGGTTAGAAAAGAAAAAAAAATAAAAAAGAGGGTATTTGTCCTTTTACTACTCCTTTTATTATTACTTTTACTTTTATATTTCGCTACCGGTATTATTTATAACAGGGGGAATTATAGTATAACGTTAGATGAAAATTTACATTACGAAAGAAGTCTTGTTGTTTATGATGATCCACGGGATAAAACATATCGATCTGAATTGACTTTTGAAGGCCCTAGCAGATTTACTAATATTTCTGTTAATTGGTTGCCTGATAACTTGAACGATAGTACGGGCGGTTCACACAATGGAGAAAATTATCTTGCTTATACTTTTTATGTAGAAAATACTGGAGAAATGATTGCTGATTATTGGAGTGAATTTGTCTTATACGATGTTGTTCAAAATGTTGATGAAGCGTTAAGAATTAGAATTTATAGAAATGATGAATACGTTACTTATGCTAAAATAGGGAAGGATGGTGAAGCAGAGGAGGGGACTGTTCCATTTTCTTCTGATGATTTAGTTATGCGGGGACATGTTGCTAGTTTCAAACCTGGTGATCTAGACAAGTATACGATTGTAATTTGGGTTGAAGGCAATGATCCAGACTGTACTGATGATTTGGTTGGTGGCGAGTTTAAATTCTATATGGATTTTAATTCTGAATTTGTTGAGGAGTAAGTGAGGTGTAGTTTATGAAAAAGAAAAGAAATAAAAAGAGGGAGAATCGAACTAAAAAGATAGTAGTTGTATGTTGCTTATTTGGGATTGTACTACTAGTTTCTACTTATGCCTGGTTCATTGGGATGAAAACAGTTAATGTCGAGACTTTTGATGTTACGATAGCTTCTACCGATAGTTTGTCTCTTTCTCTTAACGGAAAAGACTGGTCTGATACTGTTACGATTAATAGTGATAACTATAATGACCCTGATGTTGTTGGGGCTGATACCACCAATAGTTGGACTGATTTAGTTCCAATGTCTTCAGTAGGTAGAATTGATTCTAATGCTTCTAGGTTGACTCTTTATGAAAAAGGTAGTTTAACTGCTTCGCCTGGTGGTTATCGATTGATGGCAAGTGAAGTAGAAAACAAAGGCGCTACTGAAGCAAGAGGGTATGTGGCATTTGATTTATTTATTAAGAATTCATCTGGAAATAAATATTATCCAGAATACAACCCCTTAAATGAAGAAGCAATTTATTTAGTTCCTGAGTCGGAAGTTACAATTTCTAGTTCAGGTGGTGCGGTTAATACTGGGATTGAAAATTCAGTTCGTGTTGCCTTTGCTCAAATTGGACGTGTTGTTGCTACTACTCCAACCGAAGATGGTTCTGAAATTCGAGCAATTAAGTGTAACTCTGGTGGTGCTGTAACTTCTATTTGCGATAGAGTAGCTACCATATGGGAACCTAACGATACCAAACATGTAAATAATGCAATTAATTGGTATACAACATCTTGTCTAGCTCGTAAAACAACTGGAACAGATGTGACTTCAGAGGATTCATTCGCAGGAGATTGTAATTTAATAAAAGATGGACAAGCTTATACTACTTATGCTGTAGGTGGTGTGATTAATGCTGAAGATAATGTTGATGTATACGACGGTAGTGATTATAACGGTTATCAATCATCAATCAGTGCTACTCCTACAGATGGAAAATTATATGCTTTTCCATATTTTACAGATACGATGAAAAATCTGACTGGTACTGAGCGACCTGAATTTATGACTTTAGCACCTAACAGTATAACAAAAGTAAGAATTTATGTGTATATTGAAGGACAAGATATCGATAACTATGATTTTGCATCATTAGGTAAGAAGATTTCCGTATCATTTGGATTCACAAAAGAAAGATTTTTTGGTGAAGATATCGATTATGATGGTGATCCAGAATTACCAGATGATGTTGTAAGAACAAGGAAAGTCCCTTATACAAATACCGGTAATGTAACTACCGATGATTCTAGAATAACCTTTGATGATGATGCTAATGAATTTACAATTCCAAACTGGTTTAGAGCCTTTAATTTTACGGATAACGGTCAAGCCAAAGTAGCGACCGGTACTGAACAAAATGGTGAA
This sequence comes from uncultured bacterium, assembly GCA_949296705.1. Lineage (GTDB taxonomy): Bacteria > Bacillota_I > Bacilli_A > RF39 > UBA660 > Alloscybalousia. The sequence continues at coordinate 37,006 of CASFOW010000074.1, read as the reverse complement.
GTGGTTTGGGAATTTAAAAACAAATAAAAATATTTGATAAGTATGGAGGTAATTTATGTCAAATATCGGTACTAAACGAAGAAAAAAAATTTTTAGATTACTAGTTGTTTGTTGTATGTTTGCTATCCTATTATCTGCTTCAACTTATGCGTGGTTTGTAGGAATGAAAACTGTCGGGGTAAATACATTTAATATTGACATCGCAACTACCGAAGGATTATTTCTATCTATGGATGGACAAACTTGGAGTTATTCTATATCACCAACGGATGAGGATACTCCAGTATATGCAAACAATGCTAACACTTTTGCCCCTGATGGGTTAATCCCTATATCTTCTGTAGGAGATATAGATGCTACTTCTTCAAGGATGAAGTTGTATGAGAAAGCTAGTTTATCTGCTGTTACTGGTGGATATAAATTTTTAGCTAATCAAGTTAATAATTATACTATAGATAATGGTCATGGAGAGTTTATTGAAGGAAAGGGATATGTTGCTTTTGATTTATTTATCAGAAATTTATCAGGAGCTGAATATTATGAAGAAAATAATCCTTTAAACGAAGAGGCAATCTATTTGTTACCAGAATCTAGTGTTAAAGTATCTTTAAATGGAGTTGAAAATACTGGAATTGAAAATTCTGTTCGTGTTGGGTTCGTTCAATTAGGACGTGTCAGCGCAACTGAGACAATTGCTGTTAATGATATTACGGCTATAAATTGCTCAGATAAAGAATTGACAGCTGATGGAAATGCCAAAAATGATGTTACCGGTATTTGTCGTAATGCCCAAATCTGGGAGCCTAATGATACCAAGCATGTACAAAATGCCCTTAATTGGTATAATAAATCTTGTTTAATTAGAAATGCGGGTGGATTAGCTGTAAATGATCCTGCTTCTTATACTACAGCTAGTACTTGTCAAGCAATTTTACCAGATGAGGATACAGGTTTATATTCTAGCCTACCTACTTACGCAGTTAGTAGAAATTTAGGGGTAACAGATAACGTAAATATCTATGATGGTCCTAAATATAATACTTATACAGCGAATACAATCGACTATGATACTTATATAAATGCATCTTCTGATACTAAACAAAATTATAAATTAGTAGATTTCCCTTATTTTACAGATACAATGAAAAATATAGCCGGTGCTAATAGACCAGAATTTATGACTTTGGCGCCTAACAGTATCACTAAAGTTAGAGTATATGTATGGATTGAAGGACAAGATATTGATAATTATGATTTTGCATCATTAGGAAAAGAAATTTCTATTCAATTTGGTTTCACGAAACAAAGATATTATGGTGAAGATGTTGATTATGATGGCAATCCAGAGTTACCAGAGGAAGTAGTGAAGACAATGAATGTTGCTTACACCAATACAGGTACTGTCATTAGTGACAATCCACAAGTGACTTTCGATACCGCAACCGCTCAATTTGCTGTTCCTAAATGGTATGATACATTTACATTTACTGATAACGGGACGAAAAAAGTGGCTACTTTAAACGAAGATGGTATTAATTGGACTTTCGCAAATGAACAATAATTAGAAAGTTTATATCATTAGTTTTTCCATCTTATTCATAAAGGATAGTGTATTCTTTTCCTTTATTTTAAAGGGTGATGATAATGGGTAAAAATTTAACAAGCAATGCAATTAAAGCAACTAAGACTAGTAATACCAAGAAAAATAAATGGCGTCTTAAAGAAAAAATAATCAATAAAAATAAGAAAGTAATTATTGCAGTCGTTTTTCTAGTAGGAATATTACTAATTATTTCTACCTATGCTTGGTTTACGACAAACTTAAATGTAAGAATTAAAACTTTTACGATGAGTGTAGGTAAAAATAGTGGTTTATCTATCTCGTTAGATGGTGTGAATTTTGATACCGTCGTTGAAGTGTCCTATGATACATTGATTAATGAGTTAACGGATACTTACCCTAATCATTTAAGTCAGTGGGCCGAAGGCGGATTAATTCCTGTTTCATCGAATGGGATTACCAATCACAATAGTCCATACTTTAATATGTTTTATAGTGGTGGAGTTCGATATAAGAATTTAGATAAGAAAAATGGCTTTTTAACTACTAATATGGATCAAGAACTTGAGGTTAGACCATTTAACCGTTACTTGGCATTTGATGTATTTTTCAAAAATGATTCTGATTCTCCAGTTGCCGATGAATTATTCTTTGATTACATTACTCAGGTCTCTATAAATGAAGATGCGAATGAAGAAATGATGGGATTGTTTAATTCATTACGAATTGGTATTGTAAAAATTGGTTCTGTGCCTATGAACACTGATACAACGACGATTCAAAATATCAGTTGTAATAATAATTGTTATTCTATTATTTATGAACCTCGAAGTACTGAGCATACAGATCTTTCTATTGAAAGAGCAATCAAATATGGCATAAACCTAATTGATGGTCAGCCTTTTGATACTTATGCCTACCGAAAGGCCGGAGGACCGATAATCGTTGATCATACTGTTTCCGGTTCTCCTTATATGGATATGAACTATTTTGAATTACAGGAGACTATTACAGAAGAGGATTTTAGTAATCCTTTATTCACAGTCCCAGACGGAGTTACTAAAGCGAGAATATATATATGGATTGAAGGACAGGATATTGATAGTTTAGAGACTGATTCAGAAGGAGCGGATATCACTGTTTCGCTTGGCTTCTTAAAGAATACGCAGGGCTATTATACGGAATAAAAATTGAATAAAAAGGTGATAATATGAAAAAAGAAAATGATGTAGTTGATTTTGATTTGTCATTATTAAGTCTTCAGGAACTTATTGAACTTTATGATCATATAACGGATTTCCTACAGTATTTAGAGAATAATAAAATAGAAAATGAGGAAGAGAATAATGAATAGCAATTTTTTGGAATTTATAAATAAAGATATTGAAAATAAAAAAGAATATATTTCCGTAATGCCGACGAAGACTAAGACCAATCGAAAAAAAGTTAATCAGTTTATTGATGAGACAATAGATAAATACAATAATTATCGGAGTAGTACTAGAAATTATTTATTAGCTAAAGCTAAATCTTTCGATATAGTTGAACCAGATAAGGATAATCACTTAAACGAAAAATTAGAAAATTTAGAATATGTCAAGTTTCTATTAAATCCTACGAATACTTATGTTGAAAAAATGGGCTTTGATTCTTTGTTATATCAGATTTCTAATTATTACACATTTAATTTTAAATCCTTAAATGACATTATCAATTCTTTTTTAGATAAATTTGAATTGGCTGGTATCGTTTTAACTGCTGATGATTTTACTTATACTTGTTATGTTCATGAGTATATGGAAGTCTTTTTAGAGGCTAGGCGAAAAAATAGTGGTGATTATGACCGAGTAGCCGAAGTATTTGAGCAGATCTATTGGATTAATCCCGAGATTATTGAGCATGTTGAACTTAGCTTCAGGAAGTTAATTCGCGTCCATGAGAAAAAATTAAATGCCTATATTAATCGATTACAAAAAGAAGCTATGGAGAAAAATGGTATTGCGAATTACGCGATATGTTTGGAGAAAATCCATTCCTTATATATTGATATTCAATTTGCTAATCGTGAGACGATTGGTGAGATTCTCACAAAAGCTAAGAGTGGAGAAATCGATATTGAACAATATTTAGAAGAAAGTAAAGTCCGTAAACAAGCATTTGAGACTTTGGTTTCTCCAGATAGTGATATTGATGATGCTTGTGCTTCTCTCGAAAAATTACTTGCAAACGTTGAGGAGTATAGAAACTATAATGAATTTTATCCAATCTTTAAAGACTTTAGAGATGAATATAGTAAACTATTAGATTTAAAAGAAGAATATAAGGGTTTAAAGAATATCGAAATAGAAATTGCGAAAAAAGAAGCCGAACTAGAAAAAATTAATAAGAAAATTTTTGGTACTCATATCGGGAATTTCTATTTTTCAAAAGATTTGAAAAGTTTGAAATCAGAATCTGTTATGTTGGCTAAAGAAATATATGAATTATTTAAAAAATATGATGTTGAATATTTTAAGGATCGAGTAATAAAATCCATTTCTAATACTATTACGGTTGCTGATGTATTAAATTTGTATTATAGTTATGATTATTTTAAAAAGTTGGTGATACAAAAAGTATATGGTTTAGATAATTATGATGCCATTATTCAATATAGTGATAATTTTGATTTGTTTGCGATGAATGCAACGAATATTATTATTAGTGGGGTTCCTATTTTTCAAGATGTTGATGTTCCAAGAATTATTGTTAATCGCTATCGCTTGAATAATATCAATATTACTGTAGATGATTTAAATCCAGATTTACTTAATTTATTGACAAATAAGATTAACTTAGTATTAAGAGTAACCAAAATTGAAAAAAGTAGTATTCATATGGATCAGATATGGTTTGTTGCTCAGGTAGAGCGAATTATCAATTCGGAAAGTAAAGCAGAAACTATGTAATTGGACATAGTTTTTTCTATGATGGAAAAGAAATCCACTTGATTTACACTTTGTTGACAGTCATGTAATTTAGGTAATCTCAATCCGTTTTCACTGTAGTTGAACAATTAAATGAATAATAAGGAATTTATCCAATAAAATTTGTCGTGCAAAATATGTCATCTTATGATACAATATTTTTGAGAATAAGATAATAAACTAAGTAAGGGTAAAGGATGTTGTAATATGTTTAAATTTGAGAAGTTTTCTAAAATCAACAAGTTTAGCTATCTAATTATTTTATGTATATTAATCTTATGTGTTTCTATATTAGCTCCGTCTTTTGCGAGATTTAAAAATCGAAATCCACTTTATGATATTTCAGTATGGGATGGTACGGTAGCTAATGCTTATCATAGTGGTAGTGGTACTGAAACTGATCCTTATATTATTTCAAATGGTAGTGAGCTTGCTTATTTTTCATCGATGTTAAAGACTAACGATTATAGTGATACTTACTTTACTTTAAGTAATGACATTGTACTTAATCAGGGTATTTTTGGATATGATTCAACTACAGGAGTAAATTATAAACTTGAGGGAAATACGTATTATGTAGAAGAGTACGGAAATCATCTTTATGATAGTGTTGATCGGGTAAATGTAATGTCGGATACTGTGAATTTATTTACAGCATTAAATGGCTTTAAAGGGGTTTTTAATGGCGATTATCATACGATTTATGGTTTATATCTAACTAGTACCGAAGAAAACTTAGCCCTATTTACTAATTTAGAGGGGGACGTAGAAAATTTATATGTTAGTAATTCCGTGGTATATGGCGGTAATCTAACTGGTGGTGTTGCCTCTAATGCTACTTCTTCTTCATTTTCCAATGTAATCTTTTCAGGTAATGTAATTGGTAAAGATATGCCCGTTTCTAAAAGTATATCTAATTCTTTAGAAGATCTTTCTTTTACGGTTACTAATGATACAAAAAATGAAGCTATTTCTTTAGATTTACCGGTTATTGAGGGAATGATTACTTCTAAAAAGCTTAGTGGCAAAGTAACTATTCAAGGTGATGGCATTATCCAAATAAATGGTAATGAGGTTGATGGAGATTTTGAAATAGATTTAACTTCTTTACAAACCTTATCTGTTACTTATTCTTCCACAACTACAGCTACCTTTACTTTAACTGATTTGACTTATCAAATCGATTCTAGTTTATCGACAACTGCTGGTATAGTTGCACTTGGCCATCAAGTTTCCTTGACGAACACAGTAAATAAAGGAAATATTTATGGATCGACAATCAGTGGTGGTTTAGTTGGGCAAACTAATGGTTGTACGATAAATCAATCATATAATACCGGAACGATTCAAAGTGCGAATTTAGCAGCTGGTATTATTGGTAGTATTTCTCAGAGTGAGCAAGTAAATATTTCTAAGACATATCATACCGGTGAACTTATAGGAACTACAGTTGGTGGAATAGTGAGTACAATCGATGAAAATCCAGGTAATATTCAAATCGAAAATTCATTTAATGCTTCTAATCATCCAACTCTTCATACGATTAATCATAGTACTGTTACCGTAAATCATCTTTTATATACTACATCCGGCTGTGTAAACGGAAGTACCTCTGGCGAGTTGATACCCATCTCATTAGATGAATTGAAGAATAAAACTTATTTAATTACTACTTTAGGATTTAATGAATATGTTTCATCTGAAGATGTTAATATAAATTCTATGAATGTTTGGCTCTATGATGAGGGAATTCCAATATTATATATTGATGATCTTGCTAATCCATTAGCGCGTATTCATGTTGCTAACTATAGTTGGGATAATTTTACCGATAGTCTAAATAATATTAAATTTACCTCCTCTGTTGCTTTTAGTATTGAACAAGTAGATTCTCTACGGCCGTTTAAAGAAGTATATTATTATATTAGTGAAGAAAGTACTCCTTTAATAAAAACAGATATGGAAACATTAAACTGGACACCTTATACAGGTATTATAGAACTTAAAACAGATGGTATCTACGTTATCTATGCCAAAGTTGTTGATATGAACAATCACGTTTCATACTTAAATACAGATGTTATCGTTTATGATACAACTAAAGCCGATGTTATGCTTACTTTAGAACAGAACACTTGGTCAGAGTATAAAAGCAGTCTTGATCGGATTTATATAGATGACAAAACACCATTTACTATTGAAGCTCAAGATGATTTATCGGGAATTCAAACAATTCAGTATTATATAACCAATCAAGAATTAACAACTACCGAGTTAGAATCCATCGAAGCAGAAAATTGGGTGGTTTATTCCAGCGATGCTTATGTAACGACTCCGGGTAAAAATATTATCTATGTTAGAGTAACTGATAATTACGGTGACTTTACCTATATAAATTCTGATTATATTTATTATAGTGGTTATCAGAATACAAGTTTAACAGCAGGTCAAGGAATTAGTGGAGATAAAATTTATATTACAGATTCTTCTAGTATAACGATGAATTTCCAATATACTGATGATTTAACATATCAAGAAAATTACACACATAATTTGATTTCTAATATATTATTACCGGTAAATACTAAAATTACTTTAATTGATCAACATACTAAAAAAATTTATAGCTATAAGATTATGACTTCTGAAGATATTTTCCATTATCAAGATAGTTGTAGTGATGAAAATTGTAGTAAATATGCGACTTATCCATTTACTTTATTTTCAGAAGTTGGTAAAGAAAACAATGAGTTCTTTACTGAAAATTATACAGGAAATATTAATGAGTCGTTTACAGTGATGGTAGATTTTAGTAATACAGAGATGACTAGTGATTACGAGAATGTAGTTATATCTTTAGAACTTAGAGATCAAGACAAGATGGTGATACCAACTTTAAAGGATAGTATTAAGTCATTTAATATTTATACTTCTACTAATATTATTCCTTATATTCAAAGTGATTTTACTTCTACTATTGAGTACAATTCTAATTCTGTGAATAGCATTTTTCTAGATATTGGTCTATTACAGGAAAGTAAAGATAATATTCCGGTAAATAATACGATTTATGAGAATATGGATTTGGGATTAGGAATTAAATTGGTAGATAGCGAAGGAAATATTGTAAGTAAAGAACACTTGAAAAATATGAAGTTTGTATTAGATAATCAGATATATACTCCAGAAAGTGATGGAATAGTTAGAATAAATCTCAATTCTGGTTTAGTTAATACAAATAAGACATTGACAATTGAAACATCGCGTGGTGATTTAGACTTAGCTAGTGGTACGTATTTTCTTAAACTTTATAGTTATGCTTCTTATGATGGAGTATATTCTAATCTTACAAGTAGCGAGATTAGTATCACTGTTAGTGTGAATGGTTCTATAGCTAGTAATGTAGAAAAGTTTGATGTTCAAATGGATAATGTTATCAAGTATTCAGATAAGTTGATTGATTTAGGAATAAATTATACTGGAGGATTGACCAATCCTAATGTTAGGGTAAGCTTATATAAAAAAGAACAATTGACTGCTTATAATCAAGATTATGTCTTAGTAGATTTAGCAGATTATCTGACTAATTCCTTAGTTTCAGTATCTGATAATGTGTATTATTTATTTTCTAACTTAACTGCTAACAATTCAATAACTTTAAATACAAAAGAACTTGATTGTGGTGGATATCTCTTTATTTTTGAATTATATGATGGTAATAATAGAATTAGTTCATATGAGAAAAAGTTTATTGTTAGGTATTAAGGTCGAGAGGATGATATAGGATGAAACTGAAAATATTGATAATTTTATTTGGCTTATCTATGTTTGTATTTGGTGCGGGATTAACTTATTCTGTATTCCATTCTGATGCCGAAGTAAATGTGAATCAAAATATTGCTAAGTTTGTTTTTGATGCCAATACATCGGATAACCTAGAATTAATGCTTGATGGGCTAGTTCCTGGTGATTATAAAGAATATTCTTTTTCGATTACCAATACTGCTGATTATCGAAGTGAAGTAGTTTTAAATTATCAGATTGCCATTAAAACTTTTCACTTCATGCCACTGGATATAGAACTTTATAAAGTAACAGCCAATCAACAAGAACTAGTAATGAAGTGTGATGAAACATATAGTAGAAATCAAAATAATGAACTTGTTTGTAATTCTAGTGTTATGGAAATGTCTAATGACCAAGATGTCTTAGATAATTATCGACTAAGAGTTACTTTTCCTAATGAATATGATACTGAAGAATATGCCAACTTAGTGGATTTCATTGATATTGATATTGAAAGTTGGCAAAAGATAGAGGGTGACTAGTATGAAAAAGAAAATCATAATTTTTCTTGTTCTAGTAGGAGGAATATTTTTAGTTACAGGTGGCTTTTCCTTAGCCAAATATGCCTCTAACTCGGTCTGGAATTATTATTTAGAAAGTCATGATTTTGCTTTTTCTAGTGATAAACTAGGAGATAAGCTAGTTCGTAATGTCGATAATTTATGGACAGGGGAAAGTGTTTATTTTACATTGATGAATTCTTCAAATAATAGTGAGGGTACAGAATTTGATATTCATTATACAGCAACATGTACCACGGATAAGGAAGTAGCTTGTTATTTAAATGGAACAACATCCAATGTTTATAATGGAATATTATCTACGGATAGTTATTGTGTGAACCATATGGACGATGGGGTAGATGTGAGCGGTTTAGATCGAATCACTTGCCAGACAAAAGGATATGAGTGGCAAACAGCACCTACTAAAGCCAATTTATATTTTGATCTAGATACTACTAATTTAACTGATGTTGTTGTAACAATCAGCGTTACTAGTACTGAACCGTACAAAAAAACTTTAGTAGGAGAATTCGCTTTACATAAGGATGAAAACCAAGTCGGTGAAATCTTACTGGATTATAAAACAAATATTGTTCATGATACCCTAGTTATTTCTAATTCTTATGATGAAGATAAATGTGTAAGTATCAATTGGGATGCTAGTAATTTACGAATGGATAGTAGTAATTTTCTTTCTTCTACTAGTAATTCGGAAGGATATATTAATCAAATACTTTTAAGAGTGAAATCAAAAAGTACGATGAGTTATCCTTTTTATCGTATAAACACTGATCATCAATACGGAATTTCTGATTTTAATTGGAATGAGGTGGAATGTTTTAATTGATATTTATCTTAATTTGCGCTAATATATATTATAGGAGGTAAAGTAGTAAAGATGAAAGCATTAAAGATTATTAAAAAGGTAGTATTCACTATTGTTGGGGTAGGGTATTTCTTATTTGCATTATGTATGACATTATTATTATTGAATTTTAATCAGTATAATGTTACTCAGTTTGGAGATACTTCGTTAATCATTATTAATCAGGATGTTAGCCGAGAAGAGTATGATAAAGGGGACTTAGTTATTGTTGAGTCGGCTCAAGTAAAAAATATTTCTATTGGCGATACATTATTCTGTTATAAGGTGGATGGTAATGGAAATCCTTTATTAGAAATTGGAAACGTTGGTGAAATTTATTTAGAAGAAGATGCTATTTCTTTTGATAATGGTGATACGTATTCTTCTAGATTCATAGCTGGTAAACCAGTAAAAGTATATGATGATATCGGTTCGTTTTTATCAGTAGTCGAATCTAGATGGGGATTCTTATTTATTGTATTAGTACCTTGTTTCTTGATTTTTATCTATGAAATTTATGCCTTGATTTTAGAAATAAAATATGGTGAAGAAGAAGATTTATCTTAATTCTTCTTTTTTTGTCGACATTTAAGAGAGTAAATAAATCATTCATGACTTTGCTAGTAAGGAATGTCCACTTTTGTCAAGTAAATCTTTATTTATGCCATACATTTACTACTTCATTGTATGATTTCGCCAAGTTTTGCCAACATTCGACATATCCTATTGACTTTTAGTATACCGGTTGCTATAATAAAAGTGCATTATAGAGAATATCGTAGTGTAGAGTGGTACACCAAAATAGCGGGGTAAAGTTAATATGAAAGGTAGAATTAAACTAAATGCAGAGAAGCTTAAACGTGAAAAAAAGATGAGTCGAATTCTGGTGGTAGTTTTACTACTTGGTATTTTAATTTTACTTATTTTTTATTTTGTGATGGGTATTATTTATAATCGCGGAAATTTTAGTATAACACTAGATAAAAACTTATACTTTGATGATGGCCTTATTATTTATGATGATCCTGAGTATAAAGTATATCGGTCGGAGTTATTAGCACCTGCTCCCGATACTTTTGATAGCATATCATATAAATGGCTACCTGATGACTTAGGGAACGCTATGTTAGGATCGCATAATGGAGACAATTATCTTGCTTATACTTTCTTGATTGAAAATACTGGTGATAAAGCTGTTAGTTATGTTAGTAGAGTTGTAATCGAAGATGTTATCAAAAATGTTGACGAAGCTGTGAGAATTAGGATTTATAAGAACGATGAAGAAGCTGTTACTTATGCTAAATTATCGGCAACTGGGGAAGCTGAGACAGGTACTGTACCTTTTTTAGAGGATAATTTGGTGATGGAGGAGCAGGTTACTGATTTTCAGCCAGGTAGTATTAATCGCTACACGATAGTGATGTGGATTGAAGGCACTGATCTAGAATGTACAGATAATATTCTTGGTGGGGAATTCAAAGCTCATATGAATTTTAGCTCTGACGGTGCGGAGGATTAAGAAGGAGTGTATTATGAAGAAAAGAAACAAAAAGCATGAACGTCGTCTTAAAAGATTAATTGTTTCGTGTGGTCTTTGCGCAATTATTCTTTCTGCTTCAACTTATGCCTGGTTTATTGGTATGAAAACAGTTAACGTTGAAGCATTTGATGTTCAAATCGCAGCTATCGATGGTTTATCATTATCCCTAGATGGTAAAACATGGTCAGATACTGTAACAATCAATAAAGCAAATCACCTCGAAGAAGGAGTTGTCGGTGCTGGAAGTACAAATAGTTGGGGTGGAGATGGTGGATTAGTTCCAATGTCTTCAGTTGGAAAAATTAATGATACTAGTTCAAGATTAACATTATTTGAAAAAGGAAGTTTCACTGCTACACCTGGTGGATACCGTGTAATGGCTAGTGAAGTTGAAAATAAAGGTGCTACTGAAGCAAGAGGATATGTGGCTTTCGATTTATTCGTTAAGAATCTATCTGGTTCACATTACTATACTGAGTATGATCCTCTAAATGAAGAAGCAATTTATTTAACTACTGAATCAGAAGTAACTGTTGCTGATGCTGGAGCTCAAGCAGGAAATTCTGGTATTGAAAATTCAGTAAGAGTTGCTTTCGCTCAAATTGGTCGTGTTAAAGGGGATACAACTGATGATACAGCTATTAGAGCAATCAATTGTAGTTCTGTTGGTGCTGTTACTACTATTTGTTCTAAGAGAGATGCTACTATTTGGGAACCAAATGATACTAAACACGTACAAAATGCCATTAACTGGTATACAAAATCTTGTAAAAAAAGAACAGGTGCTGATTTAACTTTAGCAGCTTCTTATGGTGGAGCTTGTACTGCAATTACTGATGGTGTTGATTATCCAACTTATGCAGTAAGTGGTGTAATCGATGAAACTGATCAAGTTGATTTATATGATGGTGCAGAATTCAATTCATATACGGCATCAATCGCAACTAATGCTCAAAAAGGTAAATTAGTACACGTTGAAACATTTACAGATACAGAAAAAATGAAACCTGGTACTGAACGTGATGCTTTATTAACTTTAGCTCCAAATAGTATTACTAAAGTTAGAGTATACATTTGGCTTGAAGGACAAGATGTAGATAACTATGATTTCGCATCATTAGGAAAGAAAATTTCTGTAGCATTCGGATTCAGTAAAGAAAGATTTACTGGTGAAGATATCGATTACGATGGAAATCCAGAATTACCAAGTGATGTACAAAGAAGTTATACTGTTGCTTATGAAGCTACTGGAGATGTAGTTGTTGATCCTCAATACGCATCTAAGGTAAGTTATAATGATGATGATAGAGCATTTACTGTTGCTAGAGGCGTTACAACATTTACATTTACTGATGGAGATACTCCAAAAACAGCTACTGCTACTGTAGATACAACAAATGATCCTGATGCTGATCAAACTACTAATACTGATCCAGAATATTTAAAATGGGAAATCACACCATAAGTTAGAAGGAGGAGAAAATAATGAGAAAGAAACACAACGCTAAAAGAAGTAAAAAAATAAGAAATCTAGTTGCGATATGTTGCTTGTTCGCTATTTTGCTATCTGCTTCGACTTATGCCTGGTTTATCGGTATGAAAACAGTTAGTGTAGATAAGTTCGATATCGATATTGCTACTACTGAAGGTTTATTCTTATCTATGGATGGCGAAAATTGGAGTTATAGTTTAAATCCAAAAACGGCTACTGCATATCTAAATAATGCCAATACTTGGGCTGATGATGGTTTAATTCCTATGTCTTCAGTAGGAGATATGGATGCAGAAGCTTCAAGAATGAAATTATATGAAAAAGCTAGTTTAACTGCTGTACCAGGTGGATATAGATTTTTAGCTAGCCGAGTTAATAACTATACTGAGACAGAAGATACAAGTGGAGAATTTCTTGAAGGTAAAGGATATGTTGCTTTTGACTTATTTATCAAGAATTTATCAGGAGCTGCATATTATGAGGAAAATAATCCTTTAAATGAAGAAGCTGTTTATTTAACATATAATTCAGAAGTTAAAGTTTCTGATACTGGTGGTGTTCAAAATACTGGTATTGAAAACTCAGTTCGTGTTGGTATCGTTCAATTAGGACGTGTTATTGGTGATGGATCTGTTGAACCTTCAGTTGTTACAGGTATTACTTGTGCTGACGATGAAGAAAATGGTGTTACTGGAATTTGTCGTAATGCTCAAATCTGGGAACCAAATGATACAGATCATGTAACTAACGCTATTAATTGGTATGATAAATCATGTTTACCTAGAAATGATGATGGTACTGATGTAACTTCTAAAGATTCTTATGATTCTACTGGGGATACCACTTGTACTGAAGTTACTAATGGAACAGGGTATAAAACGTTTGCTATTAGTAGAGATTTAGTTGTAGCTGATAATGTTAATATCTACGATGGTGACTACAACACTTATACAGAAAACACGATGACTTATAGTGATTACTTATTAGAAGAAGAAGATGGAGAAGGTGTAAGAACAGGTGCTAAACTTGTAGACTTCCCTTACTTCACAGATTCAATTAAAGAGAATAATAAAGGTGAAAATAGAGTTCAATTTATGACTTTAGCACCAAATAGTATTACTAAACTTAGAGTATATATTTGGATTGAAGGTCAAGATATTGATAACTATGATTTCGCTCAATTAGGAAAACAAATCTCTGTTAATTTCGGATTCACTAAAGAAAGATATGAAGAAACTGATTTCGGTGGTGGATATGATGGTCCTTCTACGGATATAACTGGTACTACTTTCAGTTATGAAGCAGCAGGTGAGGTTGTTTTATCTGAAGAAGCTATAGCAGCTGGTGTTCAATATAACACTTCTAATAAAGGATTTATTATTCCAAAAGATTATACTACTGAATTTACATTTACCGATGGTGGAGATTCTAAGACCGCAACATATAGTGATGGAACTTGGACCGTTAGTTAATCTAAGTAGTAATATAAGTTAAATTAAGATACTGAGATATTGATGAATCTCGGTATCTTTTTTTTTCTTGGTAATAATGTCGAATTGTGTTGAAAAAAAATTCTATGTATGATACTATTATGTATAGTAGGGAAGCTAATGGAAGTGATATAGTGAGGAATAAAAAGTTACTTGGCAAGATACTTAATATTGCGATGAATACGTTAATTGTTATATTTGGTATTGTATTATTAATTTCGATTTATGGCTTTGTTCAAGTTAATATTTTAGGCAATGATCGTTCTAGTTTTTTTGGTTATTCTTTATTTGAAGTTCAATCAGGAAGTATGTCCCCAGCTATTGAAAAAGGAGATTGGATTGTTGTAAAGTATGCTAATGATATTGAATTAGGGGATATTGTTACTTATAAAGAAGGAGAAAATTACATTACTCATCGTGTTGTTTCTGCTTATGGAGATGTATATACAACACGAGGGGATGCGAATAGTTCCAAAGATGACCCCATTGTAAAGGAACAAATTGTCGGAAAAGTTACTAAAATTTTACCTGCTTTTGGTATATTTAGAGCAACAATATTTAATCCTTATGTGCTTATCGCTTTAATTATCACCTTATATATAGTAAATTTAGTTTTTAAAAAAAATACGAATGGTAGTGTTTCTATGAAGAAGATAGATTTAATAGTAAAATTTGTTCTTGATAAGGGGAAAGATATAGGAAAATCATTATATGATAAGGTCAATAATTGGCTTGAAAAAAGGAAGGAGATCTCTTCTCCTCAAACAACAACTACTCCACTTCAAGCGACAATTAACACATCAGAGATAGTATTAAGTCCAAATGACGAAGTTGAAAAAGATCCTAGTGAGGATTTGAAACCGGAATCTATTTCTGATCCAAAGGTAGACAATGAATCTTTATCTAAAACTACTTTAAAAGTGAATGAAGATTTTGATAAGACACTATATTTTAGAACGGTGAAAGTAGATAAAGAAGATATAGATAATCTCAATCGTTCAACGGTTGAACCAATCGTAATAGATACTGAAAACAACGAAGAAGATGTTACTGATGATGAAGAAGTCAGTGAAAATGTAGTTGAAGAAAACTTAGAGTTATTATACAAAAAACGTCGAAAGTTTAAGAATATTATTGATAAAGCTATGTTCATGAAAGAAGAAGAACTTAATGAAATTTTAGATATTCTAAACGAGGAAGATGAGTTAAAAATTAACGAAGCTACGATTCGAGAGATGTTGGTAGAAGCTTATATAGATGGTAAATATTATAATTATTGTGGTGATGTCAATGTTGAATATGATGGTAGAAACGTCAATACTAGATTATGTACTGCCATTAGTAATGAAGCCAAAGAATTAGTTGCCAAGTATCGAGGTAGCGATAAAAAATTCGAAGAAAAAGTAGATAAATATTCTAACATGCTACAACTAATTTGTTACTTGGAACACGCTTACAAAAATATGACAACAGTTGCGGATAAAAGAGAATTTTATAAGAATAAGATATTGAAGTACATGACTCCTATTGATTACAGTGCTGAGTTATTGAATAATACCGTAAATAAAATCATTAGAGTTCAGAATAAGTATAGAGCAATATTAAAATATATAATGGAAAAGTTAGAAACTAATATGTTTGTATTGAAATATAGCTCGACTTCTAAGAAGAATGTCTTTGCATCAGATTTAGATCATAATGTTTCCTTCAGTAAAGTATATAGTGACTATATTATCGATAAGACTTACAGTGATGGAATCATTGCGGAAGATAAATTAGAAGTACAAATTAATTTACTATTATTACAACTACTAAAAGATATGCTTGCCGGGGATTTTAATAAGAAGTATATTTTATATGTAAGAGAAAGTTTATATGGTAAAGTAAATAAATTAATCAAAATATTTAAATTGTTTGAAGATGATTATGCTAAAAGTAATGTAATAATTTTAGTTCGTTATGATTATCTAACAGAGTATAAAAAGAATATTATTAAACTAATGAAAGCTGGATATAAATTTATGGTTGATTTAGAGGATAATGATATCTCAGTGATTAATGAATCCATTGTTCAAATGATGGAGTATATTGTAGTTAATAAGAATTCTATTGATAAGGAGGATGGTATTTCTGCTTTTAAAGAATTGGAAAATAGAATTATGGTAGATAATATTAATGAAAAGATTGGAAGTTATTGGTGTGATTGATTATGAATACATTTTTTAGATTTTTTTACGAATTTATTTCAGTGTTTATTGATGGATGTTTTATGATATTCAAGGGCATTATTGATGGCATTAAGCAGATGTTTGACTTTGGATCATATGGTAAAGTTATTGAAAGCTATAAAGATAGTTTTAATGGTAATGAGCAACTCTTTGTGGCAATGACTGTTATTATTATAGCCATTGTAATTATTTTACTTGGACTTTTATTCTTCTTTTTAATCAGAAAGATTATTCGTAAAGTAAAGGGTAATTTTACTAAAGATGAATTGCTAAATGAAATAGGTAATTTAAATCAACAAGTTAGAAAATTAATGAAAGAAAAAGAAGAGATTATGGCAATGAAAGTATCGCAATTGGGGATTAATCCTGAAGAGGAACAAGAAGATAATACTAATAATTCTGAAGAAGAGGAAGATCTTGGTATTCAAGGTATTCGTTTCCCTAAATTGACAGCTTTGGATGAGAAGTATGCTAACTATAAGATTAAGCGTTATGATAATAACTTTACTTTGGAAGAACTTATCGATGCTTTTCGTTGTTTTTCAGCTAGTCAATTAAAATTATATTATGATTTTGATATTTTACGTCCTTTCTTTGCTGGGTTAGCTTGTGGTAAATTAATTATATTACAAGGTATATCTGGAACTGGTAAAACTTCCCTTGCTTATGCTTGGGGTAAGTTTGTTAGTAAAGATTCCTGTGTCGCATCTGTTGAACCTTCATGGCGTGAAAAATCTGATTTCTTGGGATATTTTAATGAGTTTACTAAGAAGTTTAATGAAACCAGAGCCTTAGGCGAGATTTATGAAGCTACTTTTGATGATGATGTACATACCATTATCTTGGATGAAATGAACTTAGCTCGTGTTGAATATTATTTTGCGGATTTACTTTCTATTCTTGAAATGCCTAATCGTGATGAATGGATCGTCGATCTTGTAGCTAGTGCTTGGCCTAATGATCCGAAAAAGATTATTAATGGTAAAATTAAACTTCCTCAGAATTTATGGTATATTGGTACAATTAATAATGATGATTCTACCTTTATGGTAACAGATAAAGTATATGACCGTGCAACTCCTATTGACATCAATACGAAAGTTTTACCATTTAAATGTCGTGAACAAGAATCGGTTAATATTAATGCTAGTTTCTTAGAAGCTTTATTTAAAGAAGCAACAGAAAAATTTCCAGTTTCAGATAAAGGATTAGCTGATGTAGCGGCAATTGATAATTATGTAATTGAACATTTTAGAATTGCCTTTGGTAATCGTATTATGAAACAGTTAAATGTTTTTGTTCCTGTCTATGTTGCTTGTGGCGGTAGTGAAATGGATGCAATTGATTATTTTATTGCTAAGAAGATACTAAGAAAATTTGATCAGTTAAGTGTTGCTCTTATTAGAGATGAGGTTGATCCTTTTATCGCTTATTTAAATAAGAATTTTGGTAAAGGCGTAATGAAAGAATGTATTGCCTATTTACAGACAGTTAAAAAGAGTATATAGAATAGGGGTGTGTATCAATGAATGACTTTAATTCAGTGGATAGTGAAGAACGTAAGAAAAAAAGTCAGATGTTTCTAAAAAAAATAGAATCAGATCTATATTTTAAGTCAGACTATTCAGGAAAATTACTGTCTTTCGACTGGCTTGATAAAATCGAAGAAGCTTGCCCATTTATTGATATCATTGTTAGAATTCCTAAAATCGCATTAATTAGAGAAGAAGAGATAGTTAAGGTAGAAAGAGCTAAAAATATTACGGTAGCTAGTATTAAAAATTTATCTAAGCATACAGAATATATTAATAAAGTAGATAAGAAAACTTCTGATGTTGAACCTAATAAGATTTTAAACGTTAGAAACGAAGAGACTTATAATATTTATGAGAATGTATTTTTGTATACTTTAGTTCATGATATGGACAATTTTATAGCGAGTAAAGAAAAATTATTAGATAATTTTGAATTAAGAGATAATAAATTATTAGAATATTCTGCTTCTACTACTACCCCTAATGAAAAGGTAAGTATTGCTTTGAAATTAACCTCTGAGTCATTACCTATTTCTAAAATTGATGATGAATTAAAGGAAGAATTAAAAGCAATTAAATTAAGATTGAAGCGTGTAAAAGAATATTTAGGTAGTTGGGAAAAAAGTGAGATGATAAAAGCCCTTAATAAGGCGCATGTTTCTTTTATTAAACCACCAATTAAGAAGACTAATTTAATTTTAAAGAATCCTAATTTTAGAATCGCTGTTTCTTTATGGGAGTTTTTAAATAATTATGATTTAGAAAAGAAGGAAGATGATAGAGAAAATCCTGATCAGAATAGTAGTGATATCTTGAGAGGATTTATTGATCATTCTTTTCTGATTGATTATTTTGTAATGGATTCTATGACTTCTTATAAAAGAGAACAAAAAAAGAATATGGCAAAATATGCAGTGATTTTACTAACAGAGGAAATTAGAAGGGTTGTTTCTCTATTATTAAGTAGTGGTTATAAGATTACAGATGAAGAATTGTTAGAAATTATTGCCCAAGAAATAAATCGTGAAAGGAATGAACGTTTTGCTGGGGCAGATGATGTGAAGAAGAAATTTAAGAGTGCTTTAGATGAGTACTTGGAAAGGGTACAGGATTATTTACAATGAAGGGGAAGAAGTTATTCAAGATTATTAAAAATATTTTAAATGTTGTAGTTTCGGTTTTTGTTATCTTGTTTGTTTTGGTCGTATTTTTACAACGATTTAGTAATAATCGGATTTCTTTTTTTGATTATCGATTATTTACGGTTGTAACAGGGAGTATGACCCCTAAGTATGAAATTGGCGATGTGTTAATTGCCAAGGAAGTAGAACCTCAAGATATTAAAAAAGGAGATACGATTAGTTATTTAGGAAGAAGTGGTACTTTTAAAGATAAAGTTGTTACTCACCAAGTAGTAGATATTGAACAGGATCAAGATGGAAATTACATATTTCATACTAAAGGACTAGCTAACTTGATTGAAGATCCTATTGTGTATGAAGATCAGTTATATGGAGTTGTTCAAGCTAAAGCTACTATTCTATCGTTTATTTATGGGGTTATTGGTACACCAATTGGAATGTTTGTCTTTGTTGTTATTCCTATTTTATATATAGTAGGATCTGAAGTGATTATTGCATTGTTAGAGAAAGAGGAAAGAAGAAGAAGTAAGAGTTAAAGGAAAAAGGGGAGATGCATATGAAAAGGCGTCTTAGAGTTTATGCAAGACTTAATCTGTTATCATTGTTTTTAGTAGCGGTTTCATTTATATCTATAACTCTTGCTTGGTTTGCTTATAGTGGTATAGCTGGTGTCGGTACTGAAATTGATGTTCAGGCATGGCAAATTGAATTTAAAAAAGATAGTAATGTTGTATCAAATGATATTGTTATTTCACTTTCTGATATATATCCAGGTATGGAAACGGTTAGTGAAAAGGTGGAAATTCATAACATGGGTGATTCTAATGCCCAAATTTCTTATTCTATTCAGTCTGCTCGTATAATGGATAATGAATATGCGAATGTTGATGCAGATATTTTAGAAGATAAGTTATCTCATGATTTTCCTTTCCACTTAAATATTGGATTGAGTAAAGATTTTGTTTTAGCCAAAGGAGACAGTAGTCAAATAGAAGTATCTGTTTCTTGGCCTTTAGATGCCGGTAATGATGAGTTAGATAGTAATTGGGGAAATGCTGCTTTTGCATTTCAGTCGGCAGAAAAACAAAAAATGGAAGAAAATCCCGATTATCATATGAGGTCGACATTACAAGTTGTAATAAGTGTTAAAGCTGAACAATATATGACGACTAATGATGCTACAGATATGAATTTCAGTTTAGGAAATATGATTCTATATAATATTCAAAAAAATGAAGTTTGTAGTCAATTAGGAAATGGATGTATTAAGACTCATGTCATTGATGTCGATAATAAGGTTGGAGATACTACGGTAAGATTGCTTCCTGATTTATTTTCTAGCTATGGTAATGGGAATTTTGATGAATACACCAGTGTTTTTGATACAATTACCGCTGATTGGGGAGTTGAAGTTAATCCGTTGACTATTGAGGATGTTACTAAAATCATTTCCCAGGATGTTACAGGTTCTTTCTTAATTCGTGATAATTTGTCCGATGAAATTATTGGAAATGTAAAATATAATGATCGACTAAATACAGAGTTAAATAAGTTAACTACGAGTAATGGTTATTATACGTTTATGAATGAGAAATTTAATTACTTAGTAACTAGTAAATGTTATTGGTTAAATAGTGAATATAGTGATGAAGCCTTTGCTTTAGTTAAGATGGATGAAGAGCGTTCTAAAGTGTATAAAGAGAATAAGGCTAATGTCTGTGAAGTAGTACCAGTAATTACAGTTGCTAAGGCAAGCCTTTTAGCCTAACTAAATTATTGTTTTTGTTAGTTTATATCATTGGATACTGATAGCGATTAGTATCTTTTCTTTTGTATGTTTGTATAGATAGTCGACATGAAAGAAAAGAAATAAATAAAGTGTATTAATATTTAAGGCAAGTGGTTAGAGACAATGAAATGGAGTATGTAATTGTAATGGTGGCTTTTAAGTGGGTAATGTATACAATAGATTAGAAGCTTTACCATTACAAGAAAAGAAAATCAATGTGGTATTAATTAAATATGTTTAGTAACTGGTTAATTTAATTATATTATTTTTATTCATAAGAAAACCTCGCCCCTTGAATATAGAGGCGAGGTTAAGCTTAGTCAAAAAGATAAAAAACTATCCTATAAATGATTATATTTTTTGATTAAAGGTAATAGTCGCTTGGATTTTTAAATTTTCATTATTTTCTTGTGCTTGTTGAGCAACTAATGTATCTTGTGCATCATCCATTTGCTCATTTTCTCCTTCATACCATTCAAAAAATACTCTGATAGTGAAAGGTTCAAATGTATAGTTCTCAACGCTTTTATCAATTTCTAAACTGTTACTTATTTGATTATTCTCTAAATTGATTGTAGTAATTTCATCTTCTTCAGTATAATCATTGTCTAAAATAGCATATTTCGTGATTAAAAGATCTGGCATATTTTCATTTAATACCTCTAAGTCTATCGAATAATCAAATGATACACCAACATTCTGTGGATCAATATTAATATCAAAATATCCTTTAGAAGAAGGTGCGATTTTGTCACTTGTTATGTTTTTAGATTCCTCAATTACAGGGGTTATGTTGATCGTAGAAGTATTTCCACTAGTAATATCATCGTTGTTTACTAGAATTTGCCATTTAGCAAATACTAGTTCAACATCCCCGGTTGTACTTGCAACGTATCTTGAATAGGTATTACTCATCAATCCTAAAGTAAATGCGGTTGAAATCAGTAATAATAAAAATTTTATTTTTCTTTCCATAATTTTATACCCCTTTCTTATAATACAATTATACTTTTCTTTACAATCAGTAATCAATATGAAATGTAAAATATTTTATACGTAACTGTAAACTGTGTAAAGTAGTAGATTCATGTAAATTGATATTGGTTTATATTTTTGCTTTCTTATATGGATTAAATATTTTGTGGTTATGGAAGTTATTTGGAAGAAAAAAGCTTTCGCCAGGAGCTTTTGTAATCCTTAATCGTTAGAAAATAATTGAATTTCTAATAAGATTATGATAATATATTACTTGTGATTGCCCCATAGCCAAGCGGTAAGGCGGTAGACTCTGAATCTATTATGCGCTAGTTCGAATCTAGCTGGGGCAGCCAATAGCTATTATCCCTTAGGACTAAGGGTTTTCTTTTTGATAAAATTTCTTGTTTTCTATTAGAAAATGGGATAAAATAAGCTTAGTTAATGAAGGAAAAGGTGAAGAAGATGACAGATAAAGAATTAGCAGAATTGATGTTTCCCGATGTTGTTCATGATGTAGAGTATTATGAGAAGTTGTATCCAGAGAGAAATTTACCAGAAGGGGCAATTGTTTCTAGGTTTGCGCCAAGTCCTACGGGTTTTGTCCATATGGGGAGTTTGCGTTCAGCATTTATTGCTCAAAAATTACCGAAGGATACTAATGGAGTATTTTATTTAAGGATTGAAGATACTGATGGGGCACGTACTGTTGAAAATGGCATTCAAGGTATTATCGATGATTTAAGAAATTTTGATATTCAAATCGATGAAGGAGTAATTTCTGAATCTGAAGAGATTGGTGCCTATGGACCTTATACTCAAAGTAAGAGAAGAGAAATTTATCGTACCTATGCCAAATCATTAGTCGAAAGAGGACTTGCTTATCCTTGTTTTTGTACCCAAGAAGAATTGGATGAAACAAGAAAAATGCAGGAGTTAAATAAAGAGAGAATTGGTATCTATGGTAGTTATGCGAAATGTCGTTTTCTTTCTAATGAGGAAAGAGCAGAGAGAATTCGTCGTGGCGATAAGTTTATTGTTAGTTTAAAGTCGCCAGGTGATTTTCGTAAAAAGATCAGTTATCAAGATTTAGTGCGAGGTAAGATTGAGTTTCCAGAAAATGATCAGGACACCATCCTTATTAAGAGTGATGGCTTACCTTTATATCATTTTGCTCACGCTATCGATGATCATTTGATGCATACCACTCATGTTATTCGTGGTGAAGAGTGGATTTCTTCTGTTCCTGTTCATCTTCAATTATTTCAAGTATTAGGATTTAAGCCTCCTAAATATGCACATTTAGGTGTGGTGATGAAAATTGATGAAGATGGAACGAGAAGAAAACTTTCTAAAAGAAAGGATCCAGAAGCTGCAGTTAGCTATTATCATGAACAAGGAATTCCAGTAGAAGCCGTTAAACTTTATTTAATGACGACAGCGAATTCTAATTTTGAAGCCTGGTGGGATCAAAATCCAACTCTTGGTATTGATGATTTTCGCTTTGATTTTAAAAAGATGAGTGTCAGTGGAACCTTATTTGATTTAGAAAAATTATTAAATATTTCTAGAAATTATATTAGTCGTTTAACCACTGAAGAAGTTTATCAAGGATGTTTAACTTGGGCAAAAGAGTTCGATCATGAATTTGCGGAAATATTAGAGAAATATCCTGACTATTCAAAAGCTATCTTTAACATTGAACGTGAACAAAAGAAACCTCGTAAGGATTATGAATCTTTCTCTAAGGTAAAATCTCAAGTATGGTATATGTACGATGAGTATTTTACAGGGGATTTAACCTATGATTTTGGTAAAATCCAAGACCAAGCTGAAATTGCGAAGATTTTATCTACTTATCTTGATAAATACTTTGATGAACATGATGATAAGGATACATGGTTTGAAAAGATTAAACAGTTATCTACTGAACTTGGTTATACAACTGATATGAAAGCTTATCGTCAAAATCCTGATTTATATCCTGGAAGTGTTGCGGATGTTTCAACAGTAATTCGTGTTGCCGCAACGACAAGTAGTATGACACCTGACTTGTATGTTCTTTTATCTTTACTTGGAAAAGAGCGGATAAAAACTAGATTTCAAAAATTTATGTAACAGTATGGGAAAGTCATACTGTTTTTTCTTTTAAAAATATCAAATGTGCGTTATAATGAAAATATCAAGAGGAGGGATGTTATGGAATTAAATAAAGAAAATATCCAAAAGATTTTGGTTATTATCGCGTTTGGTGTCGGTTTTTATTGGTTATTGAATAATCTTGATGGGGTAGGAAGTTTTATTCATCGCTTTTTTCATCTATTATTTCCTTTTATATTGGGAGGAGTTATTGCTTTTATTTTAAATATTCCAATGACAAAGATTGAAAATTGGATAAAAAAGAAATTAAAACGAAAGAGAATTCATTTTCCTGTACGAACAATCTCCATTACTTTAGCTTTACTTATCTTTTTTGCGGTAATTGTTACGATTTCTTTTTTGTTAATTCCGGAATTAATTGAAAATATTCAATTGCTTATTTCAAATATTCCTCAACTCATTAATGATGTGCAAGATTGGGCATTAAAGCTTGCTGATGATTATCCAGATATTCAAAAACAGATAGAGACAGCTTTTGAGTCTAATGGGACTAATTTTAATGATATCGTAGTTACGATTTTAAATCATGTTGTTAATGGTTCATTAAATTTTGTTAGTAGTTTAGTATCAGGTTTATTTACGGTATTTACGGCTGTGGTGTTTGCGATATATATGCTTAATCAAAAAGAAGAATTAGTAATTGGTAGTAAGAAGTTAATGTATGCTTATGTGAAGAAAAAACACGTGGATAAACTGATTAATATGGCTCATTTAGCGAATCAGACTTTTTCAAAGTTTATTTCTGGACAGTGTGTAGAAGCGGTTATATTAGGTTGTATCTTTTTTGTCGTACTTAGTCTACTTGGTTTCCCATATGCCTTAATTATTTCAGTTTTAATTTCAATTACCGCACTCATTCCGATGTTTGGAGCAATGATCGCTATGGTAATTGGCGCTGTTTTAATTGCTGTTACTAGTCCGATTAAAGCTATCTTGTTTATTATTATTTTCCAAGTTATTCAACAAATTGAAAATAACTTTATTTATCCAAAGGTAGTTGGTAAATCGGTTGGTTTATCCAGTATGTGGACTCTATTAGCGGTAATTTTAGGTGGCAGTTTAATGGGAATTGTCGGGATGATTATCGGTCTTCCACTAGCTTCTATTATTTATGCTATTATTAAGAATGAAACCAATGAGCGTTTAGCAGAAAAAAATATTCGTGTATAAAAAATACAGGTAGTGAATGAGTTTCACACCTGTATTTATTTTTGTTTTAGTACTTCTGTATAGACTTGTTTAAGCTTTTTACCGACATCTTTGATGTCTTTTTCTTTGGCTAAAGGATAGGCTTCCTCGACTAATGATGGCAATTTTCCGGTTAGTATTTTTTTAATCTTATCTTCAAATTCGTCCAAATCTTTTGCTTTATACATATTGATACCATCTTGAAACCAATCTTCAAAAATAGGAATATCTCGAATTAGGGCATTTGTTTTACAAGCACAGGCCTCAATAATTGGAATTCCTTCTGTCTCTTCTAGTGTAGGGAATAAGTAAAGATCACATCCATTTAATGCTTCTCTAATGGTTTCTTTTTCTACGTAGCCTGCCCAAGTTAAGTTATCGAGTTTTGTATGGACTGCTTTTTTTACTGGTTTAGTTGCGGCTATCAAAGGGCTATATCCGAACCAGATGAATTTATATTCTGGTAAGCGTTTGGCAAGTTCTACAAAATCGACAATTCCTTTTCTTTCAATGTATAGTCCGATTCCTACGATTACTTTATCTTCTTTTGTATAATGATATTTTTTCCGGAAAGCTTCCCCCAATTTTTTATCTTTTTTAAAGAAAGTAAGATCAATTCCATTGGAGATAGCTACTATTTTTTTGTTTTCTAGTCCTTTGTAGTTTTGTAATAGTTTTTTAGAGTAGGTAGTAGGAGTAACAATGATATCCCCTAGGGAATAACATTTTATTAACCACCATTTGATTAGTTTAGACGTTTGTTTAGCAAGAATAAAACCGTTTTTGTAGTCTTCTTCGGTAGAATGGGCATGATAGACAATTTTTTTTCCTTTTTTCTTAGCTTTTTTGGCGAAAAAATAGGATTTTATA
The DNA here is from genome assembly GCA_949296705.1 of uncultured bacterium. Lineage (GTDB taxonomy): Bacteria > Bacillota_I > Bacilli_A > RF39 > UBA660 > Alloscybalousia. The sequence goes on along the minus strand of CASFOW010000074.1, from coordinate 10,856 downwards.
AACCAAGTGTTGATATGTAAGATATCGTATTCTTCTTTTGAATCAAGGGTGTAAGGAATATGTTCATTTTCTAAGGCATTCATTTGATGTTTAATGGCTTTTCCTAATCCACTTTTTCCGATTGTTTTTAATCCTTCGGCATATAATAATACTTTCATAGTTACCTCTTTTCTATTTGTGGGTTTTTGTTGAATGTTCATTTTCTTTAGTTAGATGTTTTTCTAAATAAGAATTTAATAATTGAATAACAGTTTTGGAATTTAAATTTGCGGTTTGTAGGTCGTCAAAGACATTTGATTTTTCATCATAAGCAAGTAGGAAAAGATGCTTGGTGTCTATTAATTCTGCTTCATAAGAATGGATAGATTTTTGTTGAATTTCTGTTACACTGCTCGGTAGATATAAGAGTAGAGCAGAAAGATTTTCAAAGGAGCGAAGTTTTGTATTTTCGATGATGATGTTATGACTATCAGCAAGTTCTTGTAAGAAAAAGAGTCTTGCTTGTTCATCGTATAAGGTAAATGTTAAACCAAAAGAGTGAAGGCGTAGATATTCATCTTGCTTAGAAAAATCATGTAGGTATTGAAAGTGATTATTGTAGATATCGTTCCTTTCAATGAATCTTTTTTCACCATTTGGACTGATGACTAAGTATATGTAATTGTTTAGCATGAAATCCCCCTTTAGTATTAATGGTAAAATTTATTTCATTATCATTGTACCATAAGTACAATGCTTTTCATAGTAATTTTGTCGATAGGACAAAATGAAAATAGTTTTTCATCTCCCAGTCGTTACCTCCTGGGCTTTCTGCTTCATTGATAGAGTAACCTCTATTCTCCTAGAGGCTTAACTCATGATGAGTCGCTGCCGTAGATTTTGTTCTTTCTTTTTTCTTGCTAAATTAACTCTTTCATATATCTCTTTATTCCTTCGAATAATATGTTTTGACTAGCATTGATATCTCTATCATGGCAACTTCCACATTCTGGACATATCCAATTTCTAACTGATAAATCCTTTACTTTCTCATTTTTATATCCACAACAACTACATTCTTGACTACTTGGATAATAAGTATCTATCTTTATATATCTTTTCCCATAGTAACTAGCTTTATATTCCAGTAGACTACATATCTTGGATAGGCTAACATCACTTAGAAATTTGGAAAGCCTCTTTTCTTCAAGCATCTCTTTTACCTTTAATGTTTCACTGACAATGATATCATTTTCTAATACTAGTTTTTTGGTTATTTGATGAATAAAATACTTTTTCTTCGTTTTATAATAATTACTACTTCTTTTACTATAGAAGTTGATTATTAAAATTTCTGTTTGTTAATAAAATACGGATTTAATCACCGGATTTTTTTGGCGTGGTTATCTATTTCTTCGCATCTCATCCTTCTGCAAAGCAAATTCCTAGTATAATAAAAATAGCTTATTGCCTACGATTTCGACTAGTCAAACAGAAATCTTTAGTCAAAAAGCGAATTCTTTCGATTATTCTTCTTGCCTTTAATTTATCTACTCCACTGTTAGTAGTACTAAAATGTTCTTCTAACTGTTTTAAATCTAGGTTTGAAGTAAAGAAAGTAGGTAATTTTTCATCCATTCTATATTGAAGTAAAGTACCAATAATCTCATCCCTAGCCCAAGCAGTTAAGTTTTCTGCCCCAATATCATCCAGTAATAAAAGCGGTACCTTTTTAATATACTCATACTTTTCTTCAAAGTCATGATCAAATGATGATTTTAGTATTCTTAAAAATTCCGGTACATAAATCATTGCACTATGAACATCTCTTTTGGCTAATTCATTAAATAAAGCAGCAATTAAATAGGATTTCCCGGTGCCGAAACTCCCATATAAATAGATACCACGGGGTTTTTCTTCATCTTCATAATGATCTAAGAATTCTTTAAAATATTTAATCACTTCTAAACGATTTTTATCATCTTTTTCTACCTTACGAAAAGAAGCTTCTTTAATCATCTTAGGAATTTCAAAAAGTAAGATATTATTTTTATAGGCATTATCATGAAGTTTTTTTTCTTGATATGGGCAAGCTTGATACTGAAACGTTAAGCCATTCCCTCTTTCCAACGGAGTATATAGATAACCCTGAAGTTTATTCTTACACATTTCTAAATTCGAACAATGACGGCAATGTTCTAGTTCAGCCGCTGCATCTTCTAAACTTGAAGTATATTTCATTAAAATTTCATCAGGAAGAGATAATTTAGCTACTAAATGATTAAAAATAGGATCATTTAAACATTTAATCCAATTTTGTTTTAAAGCATTAGTTTCCTCTTCACTAAAGGTTAGTATTTCTTGAATACTTTTCATGTTTACTCCTCACTTTCATCACTGATTGAATTTAAAAGTTGGTCTAATTCACTCGCTTCTTCCTCAGACATTTCTTCATTTTTTAAATCCTTATCAAACCAATCAGGCACTACTTCTTCTTTTATTGTTGTCTTAGACTTAACAGTTTGATTTTTATTTTTACTTTCTAGTTGACGTTTTAATTTTTTATGTTCTTTTTCACTAATCCTCATAGCTTCTTCTACCGTTTCAATATTTAAGCGTTTCCATTGACCGGCTATAGTATCGACATAACTTTTAGTCAATTTTTGATTATTGATTTTTAACACATAGGCAATTAACACATTAACTACTCCAGGATTCATCTTTTGATCTACTAATAAACTTTCAATTAACCGAAGATCTCGTAGAGATGGCTCACCCGTTTTATATTTACTTCTTAAAAAATCATAGGGAGTCACAGATTCAAAAGTATATACCATTTTCGCCCATTTAGAATGATTGCCTTCTGGAGATTTTAAATATTCTGGTTGTTTAGAATAAATTAAAGTTGGTAATTTACCATTATTTTCAAATTGATAGAAATTCCGACAACTTTTTCTTAATTCTACTTTATCTACTAGTCCTTTTTCATTTAAAGAATTCCTTACTAATCCTTGCATAGTATAATCATCAATTCCATAAGTATAAGCTAAAGAATTAATTAATTCTTTCGTGTCGTCATTAAAACATCTAGGGCTTACCATATTACTAGGTATACTAGAAATTAATAAATCAAAATCAATTTTTGGTTCAATTCTAATTTTACTAGTTACTTCTTTCATGATATTTTCATTTTCAATGAAGACATTTCCGGAAACTGGGGAAAAGACTTGATCAAAACGACAAGTAATATCTTCAAAATCTTTTAAATGAATCCGTGGTACTTTAAAGAAATCGACAATTTTATCGTATTCTGTTTTTCCTAAATTATTGTATAAGACAATATTTAGAATCGGATGATTTAAAAATTCAGAAGCTGACATTGGTGAATAAAGCAAATATACATAATTATTATTACTAGCTTGATCCTTTTTAAAATAAGTACGTAACAAACCTACTGCTTCTAGTTTTTTTCTAGCGACAACAATTTTTTCTAGTTTCAACTGCATGGTACTCATCAAGTGATGGTGAGTTAAATCATCACTCATTACTTCTCTTTTATCTAAATCATCAATCAAGGTAAAATACAAACCAGTTGCGGTATATCCTATAATTGGTTGGTACAACATGGTAATTAATTTACGATCGAATTCTTTTAGAACAGTTTTATTAATTACTGTATATGTATCTGCAGGTAATATCGTTTTTTCCATGTCTGTACCTCCTCTTGTTAAATACTATTATAACCTGTTAACAAGAAAAAAAGAAGAGAAAAACGAATTTCTCTTCTTGAGTTTTCATTTTACAGATAAGTCTTCTGTTTTGTTAGATAAATAGTTGCCAAAAGGTATTGATATCTACTTTTAATAAAAACAATAGTAAGATAGAAAATACAATAAATGGTCCATAAGGAACTACTTTTTCTTTATTGATGATATATAAACCTAACGCAATTGGTAAAGCAATAACACTAGAAATAAAAATAACAAGTACACCTAATATTGTTCCTAGAGATATTCCGGCAATAAACATCAATTTGATATCAGCACCACCTAAACTTTCTCTTTTAAATAGAAAGTCTCCTAACAACATAATTCCATACATAATTGCAAATAATAAAACTCCTGAACCAAGAGCCATCAATCCTTCTTGATATCCTCTGCCTAAAAAAATAGCGATACTAATAATAATTCCAGCTACAAATGTTACTTCATCAGGAATGATTAAATACTCTAAGTCACTTACAATAACAATACTAAATAAAGAAGATAGACTAAGAGCAATGACTAATTGATAATTAAAACCAAAAGAATAAAAACTAATCGCAAATAACACTCCTGTTAATAACTCAATAAGCGGATAAAAAAAAGAAATGGGATGGTGACAATGTTTACACTTTCCTCCTTGAAACAAAAAAGAAAGTACAGGGATTAACTCCCATTTCGATAATGAGTGATGACAATTCGGACAATAGGAATGTCTTGGATATAAAACAGATTCACCTTTAGGAAGACGATACCCTATTACATTGTAGAAGGAGCCTAAAATGGTTCCTAAGATGAAAAAGAGAATTGTGTAATAAATCTCCATGTTACTTCCTCCACTCTTCTACATATCTCCAACAGCACTATATAAGTCAAACATTGGAATGATAATCGATAAAAGAATAAATCCTACAGATACAGCCAAAAAACAAATAGTAATTGGTTCAATTAAACTTTTTACTTGAGTAACTGCATTTTTATGCAAATTCGCATAATGTATAGATACTTTTTCCATCATAGTAGCCAATTGTCCAGTAGATTCACCGGTTACTAACATTTCATAAGCAACGACTGGAAAAGCCCATTGACCTTTAAAGGATTCTGATATTTTACCACCTTTACTCAAGGTATTCATGGTATTAGCAATGATATCTTTATATACTTCGTTATTAGAAATTTTAGAAAGAATAGCCATACTATCCGTAATATGTACACTGTGACTTAATAATTGTGCAAATGTTTTGGTAAACATTGTTACTTCGTTATAAATCATAATTTTTCCAATGACTGGCGTTTTCATGAGGAAGACTTGTACACTTCGTCTAAAAGATTTAACGTTTTTATAAGCAGCAATAAAAGCAACAACAATGACTACTAACGCCAAAAGAATCCATATATAGTTTTGAGATAAGAAATTACTAGCAGCAACTGTAATCTGAGTAATTAATGGTAATCCAGCCTCAGCATCTTGGAACATATCAATAAAGGAAGGTACAACCCAAATTAAAACGAAAGCAATAACTAGGACTGACATAATTAAGACAATTGATGGATAAGTAAGCGCAGAAATCATCTGTTTTTTAGTATCCTCAATTGTAGTATAATATTCACTCATCTCATCTAAAGTAGAAGGTAAATCACCAGTCATTTCAGAAGCTTTTACCATGTTGATTAGTAGTCTTGGAAAAACATCACTCTGATTTTCTAGAGCTTTACTAAAGTCTTCTCCTGCTACTAAATCGTAAATAATTCTCTCATATATTTTCTTCTTAGCTGGTTTAACAGTCTGTTTAGCTAAGATACGCACTGAATCAATCAAGGGGATACCGGCTTTAATATAAGTAGATAATTGCGTCAAAGCAAAACTTAATTCGCCAGAAGTTAATTTAGTATTAAAAAGAGGAATATCCGAGTTTAAAATACTCTTTTTTTGAGCTTCAATACTAACAATTGTATACCCTTCACCAATTAGAAAGGACTCTACTTCATTTCTTGTTTTGGCATCAAAAGAACTCTTAATTGTCTGCCCTGCTTCATTCTTTACTACATAATTAAAAGTAACGAGATTGCTTTTATCGACATTAGTATCCTCTAAGACTTTACTTGTTTCTCCCTCAAAGGAAGAAGCATTTTTTAAAGCCTCTGCCATAAGGTCTTGATCATCATTCGTTTTCTTTTTGTTTTTGTCCTTTTTATTATTTTTGTCTTTCTTACTAAATAATCTAGCTGGAAATGTAAATATTTTTTGAATTCCATGATAGATAGATATAAAAATATTCATGATTACACCCACTTTATTTTATTCTTTATCCTTCTTATATCAGTATAACATATCTAGGTAGTTTTTTGAAAACTTTTTTCTTTAAAATTCATATAATAGTGTAGAAGGAGTGATTGAAATGAATCCGGGAAATTTTTATAACCCCTACTTATATATGGCGAGTTCTCCAATGGTTAAGGCTTCTGGTGGTTTATTTTCTAAGGGTTTACTAAAAGGGGCAAGTTGGAGTAGTTTTTTAACTACGGCTGGAAAAACATTAAATGTTATTAATCAGGCAATTCCCGTTTTTTATCAAGTTCGTCCCATCATTCATAATGCGAAAACGATGTTTCGGGTTCTAGGTGCAGTTAAGACTTCAGATAAAAAGCAAAATAACTCTACTTCTATTCAAACTGAATCTACGATGAATAGAAGTCAAGTAAATTCTAGTGAATCGAGATCAATTAACACCCCTGTTCAAGATAAAGCTCCGATTGGAGAAGATAACGGCCCTACTTTTTTTCTATAAGTAAAGAATTGTATTTAATAGCTTTAATTTTTGTTTTAATTGTATTCTTTTTTTAATATATTTCTTCGGAAGAATAGTAAGTAACTGCTCAGTTACTTCCTTTTGCTTGGTTAAGTAAGTAATAAATAAGGAATCTTTTTCTTTTAATAAATATGGGCCAAACAAATATTCTTTTTTGGAGTAACGCTGTTTTCCTTTAGTAAATTCAATAATAGGATAGATAAAATTATGATCTAAAACTAGTTTCTCTCGTTCTATCTTATAGCCCAGTTTAACGATTTCTTTTCTTACAAATTCAACATCGTTATTGGGAGAAAGAATAATTTTTTTGACTTTTTTCAACAGTGGTGTGCGATACTTTAAGATACCTACCATTAAAGCTCCACCCATGCCAGAAATGACAACGGTATCGATATCCTCTTCAATTGGTTCGATACCATTACCTAGTTTTAGGGTGATTTTATCTTGCAGTTGATACTTTTCAATGTTTTCGGTTGCTTGTTTAAGTGGTCCTTCCTTTACATCAGATGCAATAATTCGAATATCTTTTCTATTTTGGGCTAGATAAATATCTAATAAAGCATGATCACACCCAACATCAATAATATGGTCTTTCTCATCGATAAATGTAGCGAGTACCGAAAGACGATGATTAATTTTTACTTTCATATTTACCTCTATTCTTTATTTTGAATATGGTTCTATTTTATCATTTATCTATTTAGACGCCAATATTTTTCTAAATAATCTCTGTTATTCATGATTCATTTCAAACTTTTATCCGGAAAGCCGTTTTTTTCGAAAAAAAAGATCTCTTAATTGGTTAAGAAATCTTTTAATTTTCTACTTCGTGATGGATGACGTAATTTGCGAAGTGCCTTAGCCTCAATTTGACGAATTCGCTCACGAGTAACACCAAATATTTGTCCAACTTCTTCTAGAGTTCGACACTGTCCATCATCTAACCCGAAACGAAGACGAAGTACTCTTTCTTCACGATCAGTTAGAGTAAGCAATACTCCACTTAACTCTTCTTTCAATAACTCTACAGTAGCATATTCTTCTGGTGACATCGTACGTTCATCTTTGATGAAATCACCTAAATGAGAATCATCTTCTTCACCAATTGGAGTTTCTAAGGATACAGGATCTTGACTAATTTTATAAACTTCTCTTACTTTCTCAATGGAAATACCTAATTTTTTCGCGATTTCTTCATCAGTCGGTTCACGATTTAATTCTTGTGTTAACTGTCTTTGGACACGAGCTAGTTTATTGATTGTTTCTACCATATGTACAGGAACACGAATTGTACGGGCTTGATCGGCTATCGCTCTTGTAATTGCTTGACGAATCCACCAAGTAGCATAGGTAGAGAATTTATACCCTTTCGTCGGATCGAATTTATCTACCGCTTTCATTAAGCCAATATTTCCTTCTTGAATCAAATCAAGAAACAACATACCACGACCAACATAACGTTTAGCAATAGAAACGACTAGACGAAGATTAGATTCAGCTAACATACGTTTTGCGTATTCGTCTCCCTGTTCTGCGCGTTTTGCATATTCGAACTCCTCATCTGACGTTAATAGATTAATGCGACCAATTTCTTTTAGATACATCCTGACTGGATCGTTGATCTTAATATCTTTAGATAGTGTTAAGTCTTCTATGTCTAAGAAGTCTTCACCGCCTGCTACGTCATCTTCCCCCTCGTCTTCCATATTTTCATCGGAAGTAATCTCGATGTGATTATCAACTAATGTGTTGTATAAATCATCTAAAGAATCACTGTCGACATCTAAGCCTCTTAATTCATCAGCTAATTCTTCATAAGTGATAAATCCTTTTTGTTTTCCTTTTTCTAATAATGTTTTTTTTCGTTCTTCGAATGTTTTAATTTCTTTTGCCATATTGATCAACTCCCCATTTTTAACTTTCTAATTTTTTCTGCTATTTTAGCCTGTTCCAAAGGATCGACTATTTCTTTCATCATCTTCTGTAACCGTTTTCGTTCTTGGTTTACACTATTTTCTCTCATCACTTTGACATAGTCTAAAATAACATTGTCCTCTATCTCATCACTTAATTCCAAGGCCAATACTTCTTTTAAAGTATCTAAGAGTTCTGGTTTATCTTGTAAATAAGTGTAAAAATCTGCAATTTGAATCGTACCGTATATTTTATTATAATAAATAATTTCTGATGCCAAAAATCTTTGCTTTTCTGTCAAAAAAAAGATTTCTCCAGCTTCAAATAACTGCCTGGTTTTCTGATTAATCAACATATAATATAAAAGAGAAAGTGCGGCTAAAGTATATTTATTATTTTTGGTGTTTTTCTTGTCTTTAGGAATAGCTTCTTCAATCAAAACTGGCGTTTTCTCTTTTTCAAGTAATACCAATAATCTTTTTTCTAGGGTATTATACCCTATATCGAACTCTTTGGCAAGTGTTTTTAGTATTAATTCACGACGAATTTCATCTTTTATCTTACTAGTTTCTAATATCACACTGTTGATATAATGAGCAATTTCTTCATCACTATTCAAATTTATATCTCGTTTTAAATTTTTTATTTTATAATCACTAAGAAAAACGGCATTTTTAATGAGGCGTGTAAACTCATCTTTACCATATTTCAAGATATAATCATCCGGATCTAAATCGTCACTAAGCTCAGCTACTTTGACTTCACATCCCATTTTTTCTAATTCTGCACCGTTTGTCAGGGTAGCTTTTCTACCAGCATCGTCACCATCAAAACATAATATGACATGATCAGATAAACGTTTAATCAATTCTGCTTGTTCTTTAGTCATTGCTGTTCCCATTAGCGAAACAACATTTTCAATTCCTATGGTGATAGAGCGAATAGCTGCCATGAATCCTTCCATGACAATAACGGTTTTCTTTTTTCTAACAGCTTCTCTAGCATCAAAATAATGATATAGGGTATTTCCTTTTTGAAAAATCGGTGTTCCTTTAGTATTCACGTATTTATTTTCTTTTTCTCCATCATAGCGGCGACCAGAAAAACCAACAATTCTACCACTTAGATCTTGAAGAGGAAACATGATTCTAGAAGTATATAAATCTTTATCATAGGAAGCTAAGCCAATTTGATTTAATGTATTTAAGTCATAGCCCTTTTTGGTTAATAATTGAACCAAATCGTTAGTTGTATCTAAACTTAAGCCAATACCAAAAGTCTTGATCATTTCCTCATCGATTTTTCGCCCGGTCAAATACTCTTTAGCTTTTTTTCCGTAATTCGTCTGTAAGTTGTTCTGATAATACTTTTGAGCAATTTCATATATCTCATAATACTTATCTTGCGCAGAGTGAGCTTTCGTATGCGTAAAGCCTTTTAATTCGACTCCTGCTTTATCGGCTAACATTTTTAATGCTTCTTTAAATGAAATATGTTCGTAATCTTGAACAAATTGAAAAACATTTCCACTAGCACCACAAGAAAAGCAACGATAAATTTGTTTTTCTCTAGAAACACTCATCGAGGGATTGGTGTCATCATGAAAGGGGCAAACCCCAAAAAAGTTCTTCCCTTTTTGGGTAAGGGGAACATATTCGCTAACGATATCGACGATATCAACTTTACTACGAATTTCTTGAATTACATTCATTTCCTGTTGGTCGCTCAATCTCGTCACCTTCTTTTTTTAAAACATTAATTATTATATCACTAATTCGACGTTTTTTTCCAATAGTTTTTGATATTTTATCAGTAGAACAAAATGAAAATAAATTTTCATCTCCCAGTCGTTACCTCCCGGGCTTTCTGCTTCATAGATAGAGTAACCTCTATTCTCCACAGACTTAACATCCGACAGTTGCTACCGTAGACTTTGTTCTTTCTTTTTTCTTGCTAAATTAACTCTTTCATATATCTCTTTATTCCTTCAAATAATATATTTTGACTAGCATTGATATCTCTATCGTGGTAACTTCCGCATTCTGGGCATATCCAATTTCTAACTGACAAATCCTTTACTTTCTCATTTTTATATCCACAACAACTACATTCCTGGCTACTTGGATAATAAGTATCTATCTTTATATATCTTTTTCCATAGTAACTAGCTTTATATTCCAGTAGACTACATATCTTGGATAGGCTAACATCACTTAGAAATTTGGAAAACTTCTTTTCTTCAAGCATCTCTTTTACCTTTAATGTTTCACTAACAATGATATCATTTTCTAATACTAGTTTTTTGGTTATTTGATGAATAAAATACTTTCTCGCATTCTTTAACTTTTGAAAGAGAATTGCTAACTTTTTCTTCGTTTTATAATAATTACTA
>CASFOW010000073.1 GCA_949296705.1 uncultured bacterium | reverse complement strand
TCTTTTTTGACGAGATTTTTACTGCTATTACTAAATCGTCTAAAATTAATTCAGATTTAGAGATTATGGACTTTTTATCTCAAATGAGAAAAAGAAGAATTATATTCTTAACTACTTGTCAAGAATGGCTAGAGTTAGATATTACTTTGCGTCGTTATTGTAGGTATAGAATTCACTGTGATTATTTTCATTTTTTTGGTTTAAATTTGATAAAAAAAACGTTTATGGATGCCGAGAATATGCGGTGGAGTAATGAAGATAATGAGTATGTAGCTCCGTTGCTTGAAACGACGATTTCTAAGCCTACTGCTGAGGTATGTAATTCTTATGATACATTTGAACAAATACGACCAAGTAGGAAGAAAAAAAATTTTTAAACTTTTTGAAATTGCTATAATTTTTGAAGAAAATTGTAGAATTTTAAAAAGTATCGGGGTTTGGGGTGAAGCCCCAAAAATCGAAGACAGAGTAGGGGGGTACTACGACACCCCCCAATGGGTGCATTGTGAATTGTGAAATTTTGGAGGTTTGTAAATGTCAAAAAAATATATAAAGTCCAGGATATGGGCTTGCGTTGGTTATCCTGAAAGTTTGCCAGGGGATTGGTTAGATAAATTAAGAGATACGGGGTTGCAAGTTGCTATCAGTCCGTTACATGATAAAGATATTGATCCAACAGGGGAGAGTAAAAAGCCTCATTATCATATCATATTTAATTATGACGGTCCGACTACCTATGAACACGTAAAAGAGTTATGTGATAGTTTAAATATGACAATTCCAATTAAGTTGGAAAGTTTGAGAGGTATGTATCGTTATCATTTACATCTTGATAACCCCGAAAAATATCAATATGATGATAGAGATAGAATTCTTCTCGGTGGTTTTGATAGTAATTCTGTTAATGCTTTAACTAAAACAGAAGTTGACAAATATAAAAATGAAATATTATCATTTATTGAGGACAATGATATTATGGAATACTGTGACTTATTGACTGTTTTATTAAGTAATGATATGAATGAAATGTTAAACGTTGCTAGTAGTCATACTTTATTATTTAATACTTTTATAACATCGAGAAGACATAAGCGAAAAACAGAAGTTAACATAATATCAAAAAAAGAAAAAGACGCTTAAACGCCTTTTTTTTGTTCTTCGATATACTTTTTTATTATGTAGTTGATTTGTCCGTTTATACTTCTATCTTCTTCAAAAGCTATTTTTTTTAATTCTTTGTATACTTCTTCAGGTAATCTTAAAGTTAAATTCATGATACCACCTCTAATTAATATTATACTAAAATGGTATTGACTTAATAGTGTTATGGTGGTATCGTTATGGTAGATACTAAAATGGTATCAGAAAGGAGGCTTTGTTATGGACGATATTATTTTAGATTGTGTACTACAAGAAAAAGAAAGTAAGAAAGGTAATACATATTATCAAATAGTTATCAATCTTACTGACAATGTACAAAAAATCGTATTTCTAGAGAAAGCAGAAGCGGAATTAATTAAATTGACGTACTATAAGTAATGCGTATATTTGTTATTGTAATATGGTTGAATTTAAATACTAATGAATACTTTCACAAAATATATAAATCTTATTTTACACATGAAATAGGTTACATTAATCAATACAACCATAAAGTTGTTTATATTGTAACTTATAAAGAAATACTCGAAAGACATAAATCAATTAAACGTCTATTAAGGAAGTTTATTTCCTTTTTAGAAAATATAATTAAAAAGTTATAGAAAGGAGGTAAAACAATGGGAGAGGAAGTTCCTGTTGTTGCTCAAGGAATGGAAGACATTGTTACTCAACTAACTACTGGAATTACTAGTGACGGTTTATTTGGAACTGTTGCTGAAATTATACCTTTTGTAATTATCATGATTGGTTTTGCATTTGGTTATAAGGTTTTACGAAAAGCTGTAAAGGGTGCTTCTAAAGGTAAGGCCAATATTTAACACTGGGGCTTATGCCCTGGTTTTTTTTTAGAAAGGAGTAAAAATATGTATGATTCATTTTATCAAAGATTGTTGTTATATCTTAAACACCATTATAAGAAGTTTTCGAAATTTTCATATGCTTATAATTCCTGGTATGATTGTTTTATTTATTCTACTGATTTTGAAAGTGGGTGCTTAGAATGTTCGATGTAATGCTTACTTTTCTATCTAGGTTGATTGATTTGATACCTGCTATGATAGGAATATTTGTCTTATTTGATTTTATAGGTTCTTTATTATTTGGGAAGAGGTGAGTTTATGATTTATGTTCCTAATACTGATTATGCTTGTTATGTTGTACAAAATGAAGATGTAATTAGAGCTTATGAAGAAGTACCTAGAGCTAATACAACCATAAGTTATAGAGATTATTATATACATAGTGATTATATGTATAATGACGATGAACAGACTTTTTCCAGGTATCAAGAAAATTTACCAGTTTGTCTGTCTTCTTCAACGTTGACAACAGAACCTTATTATCGTGTAGACTTTCCTGATATCTTAATAATGTTATTTATATTTTGCTTTTTTACCTTGTGGATACCTTGGAAGATTTTCTGCCGTTTGTTTAGGAGGTTGAATTAATGAAAAAACCTCTTTTAATAATTTTTTTTACATTTTTATTTTTATTTATTCCGAAAGATACTTTTGCCAAGTCTTTAAGTATGCGTCCTACTTGGTATCAATATTATAATAATAATTCCATGGTTTCTGATGGTGCTCCTGCTGGTTGGACTTTGTACGGTAATAATTATGATACGTTTTCGGTTGGTAGTTCTAATCAATCTGTATCAAAGATTAACTGGATATATACTAATAAATGGACACAAGAATTGAATAAAGGTTATGATGTTAGTTTTAAAATTTATCAACCTAATATCGCTGTTTCTAATCTAAATGGTTTTAATGCTGGAAAGCCTTTGGTTTCTTTAGAAAATAAGTCTTGTTTTGTTGATTATACTTCTAGTTCTTCAACTGGTTCCGCTACTTATGGTGCTACGTTTAATGTATATTGTCCTAATGTTACTTTTTCAAGTACTACATTTCATGTTTATGTTGATTCTGCTCCCAACAATTCTTCACAAACATTATTCGGTGTTCGCTATGGTATTTCTCAAACTTGGGATATAAGTCTTACTAATGATAATAGTAATATTCAATCTTCTATTGATAAAAACACACAAGAACAAGAAGAAACTAACGAGAAATTAGACGATATAAAAGATAGTATTACCGATAGTGATACGTCTTCTAGTTCTTCTACTGCAGGTGGATTTTTTGAAGGCTTTGAAGATAATGAATATGGTTTAAGCGATATAATTACTATGCCTTTAGAATTTATTAAAGGTTTATCAGATTCTAGTTGTTATTCATTAGAATTACCTTTACCTTTTGTAGAACAAAATGTCCAAATACCTTGTATGACTACAATTTATCAAAATTATTTTGGAACTTTTTTAACTTTATATCAAACTATTACTACTGGTTTTATTAGTTACTGGGTGTGTGTCAATATTTATGGACTTGTTAAAGGTTTCAAAGACCCTGATTCTGACAAAGTAGAGGTGATGGACTTGTGATAAATGCTATTTTAACGGGTATTATGAATCTTATTATAGGTTTGGTTGATGTTTTACTTGCTCCAATTGATTTGGCTATTTCTGCCGCACTTCCTGACCTTTCGAGTGCTATTAGTGCGGTTGGTAGTTACTTTGCTTTAGCTTTACAAAATATTGGTTTTGCTATTTCATTAACTGGACTTTCTAGCACCGCTATTTCTATTATTGTTCTTTATTATACGTTTAAACTAACTTTACCGATTACTTTTTCAGCTATAAAGTTAGCTATTAAATGGTATGACAAAATTAAGCCGTAGAGGAGGGAAATATGCTTAATTTTATATTAATATTTGTAATTATATTTATATTTTTAATTTTTTATAATAATAAACTTCATATAAAATGGAGAACATTTTTTAAAAAGGGAATAAAGGTTGATAGAGGAAAATTTGGTATTTATTGTTACGACGGTAAGCAAGGCAATTTTAAGACGTATAGTGTTGTTGAATTCTTACTAGAAAATAAAGATAAACGTATTTATTCCAATTTAAAGTCGCTGAAAGGCGTTAAATATACGCCTATCAGCGACATTGACGAATTGTTAGAATTACGTGATGAAACTGACTGTATTATCTTTTTTGACGAGATTTTTACTGCTATTACTAAATCGTCTAAAATTAATTCAGATTTAGAGATTATGGACTTTTTATCTCAAATGAGAAAAAGAAGAATTATATTCTTAACTACTTGTCAAGAATGGCTAGAGTTAGATA
>CASFOW010000072.1 GCA_949296705.1 uncultured bacterium | reverse complement strand
TAATAAAGACCTCTATAAAAAGAGGAATAAATCCTTTTGAATCTATCAAAGCTATATTTAATAAACAAATATTATTTTCATAATAAAAGAGCAACTTTGAAATTACTCTTCTTTTTCAGTGCCTAAGTCTGAACTGTTACTCTTAGGTATATTTTTTTATGATTTTGTCTATTAAATGTTGGTGAGTGTGCTATAATAAAAAAGTATAGATTTTGTTTTAATAAAGGAGAAAAAATTATGGGGTTATTTCATAGAAAGAAAAAAAAGTCGCATCCTATGTTTTTATATACTGAAGAAGAATTGAATCAGTATGAACAGTATATCATGGAACAGTTTGGTGAATATGAACATGTTTTTCACGAAGTTGTTTCTAGCGATATTCATTTAGATATCATTATTATTCCCCCTACCGAAAAGAATAATTATTATCAATTGATTACTATGGGGATGGGTGCTTATCCCATGAATGTTCCAGAAGAGTTAAAAAATGAAAATTTAGAACGGGCAGAGTTGGTGCTTTATTTACCACCTACTTGGAATATTCAATCATCTAAAGAAGAAGATTATTGGCCAATTCGCCAATTAAAGACGATCGCACGATTACCAATTTATAATCACACTTGGTTGGGGTATGGTCATACGATATCTTCGGGTGAAGAAAATAGTTGTTATGCAGATAATACGAAGTTTTGTAGTATGATGTTGGTTAAAGCGTTAAATCGGGATAATCAACCATTAGATTTGAAAATCGCTCCTCTTGGAAAAATTAATTTTTATCAATTACTTCCTTTATATCAGGAAGAGTTAGACTATAAGATGACTCATGATGCGGATAGTCTATTAGATTTATTTGATGATGAAGCATTGTTAGGAGTAATTGATAATCAGCGAAAAAATTTTGGTATTGAGTAATCCTTCTTTAAATATGTTGATAATTGATTTTAGCAGGTAAAAAGAAATATTAATGATATGGTTTAATTATCATGTTTTTAAAAATGTTAGAAGATGGCTATGGGTATGTATAAAAATGCTAAAAAATATTTTGATTTAAATAATAAGATGATTATGCATAAAGTGAATCATACTTATCGAGTAGTTAATAATGCCAAATATATTTGTGAAGATATGGGGTTAGATGATGAAAATACAGATTTAGCAATGGTAATTGCTCTTTTACATGATATAGGAAGATTTGATCAAGCAAAACAAATGAAAACATTTAGAGAAGACATCACAAATTATGATCATGCTACTTTAGGAGTTAAACTTTTATTTGAACAGAATGAAATAAGAAATTTTATTCCAACTGCTAAGTATGATGAAATTATTAGAAAAGCAATTGGGAATCATAGTAAGTATATTTTGGATGAGTCAGGTATGACTGATAGGGAAATACTGCATGCTAAAATAATCAGAGATGCAGATAAAATAGATAGTTTTAGAGCCAAAACAACCGATATTTAATCGCTTTAGTTATAAGATGGATTTTGAAAAGATGAATAGATTAAGAGATAAAGCAAATGATTATTTAAATAGTCGTTTACTATGATGTTTTAATCTTATTGGAATTTATATTTTTGAAATAGCGTGAGGACAAAATGAAAAAACTGATTCATAATTAGAATCAGTTTTTGTCTAAACCCGAAAGGTTCGAGTAAAATACTTTTTGGTAGCGACGGGGGGGATCGAACCCTCGACCTTTCGGGTATGAACCGAACGCTCTAGCCAGCTGAGCTACATCGCCATTACAAGCAACGAATTCATTGTATCAAAAAATAGTATACTTGGCAACTGTTTTTTTGATTTTTTTAAAATTGCTACTATTTCGACATAGAATAGAGTAGGAGGGATACTGTTGAATTTTATTATTAAAGATGGGGTTACTAGTCGAAATACGCCGGCTAGTAGTAAGAAAGCGCTAGAATTAGCTATACACACTTTAAAGGTGGATGGTGTAGAGACGAATGTTTATCTAACGAAGGATGGCTGTTTGGTTATTTATTTTAAAGAAAATATTGGAGGAATGCCAATTAGTAAGCAAAACTTTTCTACTTTATTAGGCTATAATTTAGGTAGTAAAGTAAAACGACATACCCTTATTCCGTTACAAGAAGCATTAGATGTTTTTAGACAGTCTAAGAAGAAACTTATTCTGAATTTAGTTGATCATATGGAGGATAATTATCAATATGTAGAGGCAGTTATTTGGCTAATTGCTCAATATCCAGAAGTTAATTTGTATCTAAAAAGTGATAATGAAGAGATTCTTTTACTACTAACAAAAGCAAAACTACATCATCAAATTGGAGCGACTATTAATTCTTTTGATTCTAAACTATATCATATTCCATTAGATTTTTACTCATTAAATTTGGATAATTTAGAAGTCCATCAAATGCTTCAGGAGTTAATTAAGGGAAAAGTATTTATGATAGAAGGAATTGTTAGTTTTCAGCAACTTCAGGAAATTAAACAACATTTTCACGATTATTCGAATCAAATACATTGCGTTTCTTCATCATTTCTCAAATAGTTTTTAGTGAAAAAACAGGATCGCTTTTCTTTGGCGCCTATGTTATAATAAGAATAGGTAAGTGTGGTGATAACATGTTTAAGAAAGTAATCTTGTTTTCTTTATTTTTATTGATAATGATTTTTCCAATGACAGTATTCGCATTAAATGAAGTAAATGTTTATTTCTTTTATAGTCCAACTTGTAATATCTGTAGTCAAGAAAAAGCCTTTTTAGAAGCATTACAACAAAATAAATATCCTAATTTGCGAATTTATTATTATGATACTTCGGAGGATAAAAATTTAGCTTTAATGAAACAAGCAAAGGAACTATATCAAGAGACAACAAACGGAGTGCCATTTACGATTATTGGTGATACTGCTTTCGCAGGATTTTCGCAAGGAAGAAAATGTTCTATCCAAAAAGACATCTACAACTATTCTTATCATAGTTATGAGAATAAATTTGGTACAACGATTAGTGGAACCACATACCGTACTGATTTAGAAGGTGATGTCGAAGAATATGATGGGGAAGAAGATTATATGATCGAAGAAAATCCTGGTGGCAGTACAACTGATCAACAAATAACAGAAGAAAAAGATTCCCTATTTGATGATCCTAAATTTAAATCTAGTATCATTTTGGTTTCATGTGGAGTAATTTTAGGAATCATTGTTTTATTTCTCATGTTCTTTGAAAGGAGGAATCGTCGTTGACTTTATTTATTGTAGGAATTGTCATTTTATTGTTGATAATTTTAGGGTGTTCGTTATGGATTGTAAAACTGACTAAGCAAGAAAAAGAATATATGGAAGTGTCTAACCAGTATTTGAAAGATATTGGTAAGAATTATACTAAAGAAGAATTTAGTATGGCTATTTTTGAATTATATCGAAATATTATTCAAGCTGTTCAAGATGAAAATTATTTGTATTTGCGAGAATCTTTATCTGATGAAATTTATAACAGTTATTTAATGGCGATTAAAAATTCTAAGGATCGTAATGCGAAGACAATTGTTGAAGATATGAACCCGGTTTTTAGTAAGTTGATTAGTTTAGCGGTTAAAGATAATATGGAAATAGCGAAGGTGTGGTTAAAAGTTAATTATCATGAATATATTATTGATACTACTCCACCAGAAGAGTTAGGAACGAGAATAGAGCCACGTGTAATTGGGGGCAGTAAAACCAAGTTATTAGAAAAAGAATATATTTTAACTTTAGTTAAAACGAGAACCGAAAAAGAAAGTGTTGTTTGCGCAAATTGTGGATATGTGACGAATGTCGTAACTAGAAATACTTGTGTTCGCTGTGGCGCGAATATTGTTAGCAGGCACTATCATTGGGTAATGGTGGCTAAAGAAGAGACCCGTACGAGTAGTAGATAATGTTAACGAAGAAAGATATTTATGTAAAATTAGGATACCGTGGAGAGTATACGAAAGAAGTAAAACGACGGTTTCGCTTATTATGTAAACGCTATCATCCAGATATTCATCATGGTGATGATGCAACAATGAAATTGCTAAATCAGGTAATGGAAGAAATTGAACAAGCTGAGTCTAATCGTACTCTTAAAGAAAAAGATATCCATGCTAAGAAAAAAGAAGACACTTTTTCAGATGAAGCTTTCTCTCCTGATAAAGGATCAGATAATGTTTTCCAAATTGTTCCTATAGAAATATTAGAACAAAAAATCAAACAAATAGAAGAAAAATTAAAAGAAATTACGGAAGAATTGGTTAGTAAGAGTAAAAAAATTCATGAAGCTTATCAACAATATAATCACCTTTTAGCATTGATTGAAAAAGATAAGGTCGATATTGATTCGTTGAAAAAAGAAAGTATTCAATATGGTAATCAATTATTCTTATTTTTAGGTATTTTAGGAGGTACTTTTTTTATCATTCTATTTTGGGGAATTATATTAGGAATTATGTATGGCAATTATCAGAATTTTTCCTTCTGGCTAGTCTTAGTTATTTTCTTACTATTAGGGACAGTTTCTTTGTACTTCCTACTTCGTATTTTTGATAAGAAAAGACTCACCGATATTACAATTAGCAGTTGTTATGCGGTAAAGAATGAACGAATGGTAAAGTCGTTTCAACTACAGGATAAGATAGTGAATATAGAAAAAGAGTATCAAATATTAAAGGATAGAAAAAATAAATCTGCTAATGATAAACAACTGTATTACTATGAGTTTTCTAAGAAGCAAGGCCAAGTAGTACAAAGAACAAAAACAAAACCGCATAGTTCTAGGAGGTAATCATGAAAGATATTTTAGCTTATGAAAACAGTCGGAAATCACGTGCATTTTGGATAAATCATCAAACCTTTAAGACTAATTTAGTTATGGCACTAGTATCTTTGAAACGAAGGTATGCTTGCGAAAAAGAAAAACTCTTGCGTGAACAAGCAAGTACTAAAGTGATTCCCTTAGCGGAGTATAAAAAGCGATATGAAGAATTAGAACAAGAATTTAGTGAGATTCGTGAATTATTGATGACTGGAGAAAAATGTCATCAAGCTGCCGAAAATCTTTCTACTTATGATGGTACTTATTATTTACAACCATGTAAAAAGAAGTCATTACGTTGACTTCTTTTAATATAATTCACTTTTTAAAAGATCGATATTATCATTCATTAACGAAATATAATCTTCTTTGTTATCTCGTTCAGTATCGCTGATGTTATCTAGCCGTTTAAATGTTAAAGTAGTAATTCCGGTATCAGCAATAAGTTGATTTAGACTATCACTGTTTTCTGTTTTATCTAACAAGATGATATGGCGAACAGTTTGATTTTGAATCATAGTTTTCACATCAGAAATTGTTTTTTCTGTAACTGGAGTAGTTGTATCATCTAAAGAAATAACGGTGAACCCGTATTTTTCTAAGAATTTTAATGCGTCATTGTTGACAACAATTGTTTTTCTGGTTGCATTTTCCGCAGTTAATTTAATTTCGGCATCTAATTCGGAAAGAGTAATTTTGATTTCTTCATAAGCTTCATCGATTTCTTTTTTTAGATAATTGTTCGTGATATATTCATTTAAACCAATTTTAATATTTTGTGTAATCATTAGTAAATTAGATGGATTTAACCATAATTCTTCTTCACCGTAAGTCGTTTCCATTCCACTTGTCGCATCAATAATCATCATATCATGATTGTAATCTAATAATTCTAAAGCGATATCTTTATCATCACTTAATCCGTTATAGATAAATAGTTCTTTATTACTGTAGTCTTTAATTTGTTTATCATTTAAGGTATAAGTTGAAATATCTGTACCGTCCGGATAAATAGAATTGACTAAAGAATGTTCTCCATAGAGTAGATTTGTTACGTACTCATAAGGATAAGCAGTCGTTACAATCTCGATTCCTTCTAAATTATCTCTTTTAAAACAGCCAGAACTAAGTACTAAGACAAATAATCCCAGTATACTTAATTTGATTAATTTTTTCATTTTTTTCTCCTTTCCAATATGGGGACTGGATCATAACCACTTGTCCCAAATGGATTACAACGTAAGATTCTACGTAAAGTTAAATATCCCCCTTTAAAGAAACCATATCGTTTAATAGCTTCCATTCCATAGTTGGAACATGTCGGAATATGACGACAGGTATTATGCCAAGGACCGGGAATCAATTGGTAAATCTTTATGAGTCCAAGTGCAAAATATTTTAAATAATTCTCCATAACTTTATTTTACTATGTTTAGATAAATAAAACAAGTTTGTTTTTGATTAGGATTATCTTTATAGTAACAGTTCAGACCTTAAACAAAAAATTATGCACAATTGAATAAACTAGGTATTGAAAAATAAGGGTTTTATGGACTCTTGTTTTTACTTTATCCACAGATTTAAGAAATTGCTTCAAAACTATTGATTTATAAATGATTTATTGTAATACTATAATCTATAGAGGATAGTGATTTAAATGGGTAAAGGATATATGACAGATATGTTTAGG
>CASFOW010000071.1 GCA_949296705.1 uncultured bacterium | reverse complement strand
CCTAAACATATCTGTCATATATCCTTTACCCATTTAAATCACTATCCTCTATAGATTATAGTATTACAATAAATCATTTATAAATCAATAGTTTTGAAGCAATTTCTTAAATCTGTGGATAAAGTAAAAACAAGAGTCCATCAAACCCTTATTTTTCAATACCTAGTTTATTCAATTGTGCATAATTTTTTGTTTAAGGTCTGAACTGTTACTACTATTCTTAAGTATTTAATCGCATCTAACGTTTAAATACTATTTTTTCTATGTAGGAGCTTTTTTTTGATTTCTGAATCTAATTCCAGTCTTTTATCTAAGAGAATACCATCTTCTTCAAAAAAGAAATCGCGACTTAACGGAACTATCTTTTTTGTAACAATACAATTAGCTATTTCTTCCCCCATTTGAAAATCATCATCGATAGTAAGATCGGGATATAAACTAGAACTTTTTAAATAATCCTCATATGGGATAATTGTATAGCCACTCTTTTGATAAAATTTTCGTGCTCGCTGATCCAATTCTTCTTTGGAGCATACTAACCCTTGAAGCCGATCCGTTGACAACTGTGATGGTTCATAAATACCTCTAATGATATAACCCACATAGGGTTTCAACAAATAATCCGTCAAATGAGAAAGCATAGTAGCAATTCCATTACCTCTAAACCAATCATAACAATAAATCACATCTAGAAATATTCGTTGATTAGGATGAAAATGTAAACAAGTATATCCAGTAGTAACACTTGAATTCTCCCGGTAAACATCAATATTGATAAAGTGGCCCGGTAAAATTTGAATTTCGGCATTTTCGATATAACCACTCTTATCTAAAAAGTAAGCTTGATACTCTTCTGGAAATTGAATTGTATTCATATTTTTATCTCCTCTTTTTCTTGTATCTGACACTTTGGACAATAATAGGTACCGCGACCATTCACTTTTATCTTGACAATCTCAGTTCCACAGCGAGGGCAAGGATTCCCTGCTTTCGTATGAACGTACAAATGATTTTGAAAAAGACCGGTCACACCCTCTTCAGAAGTAAAACTATGAATTGTCGTTCCCCCTTCTTGAATTGCCTTATCTAAAGTAATTACGGTATTTTTAATAATTGCTTCTAACTCCTCATCCGTTAAAAGGCAAGCCGGTTTAAGAGGCGAAATATGAGACAAGAAAAGAATTTCATCATCGTAAATATTCCCAATTCCGGTAATAATTGATTGATCTAGCAAAGCAGTCTTAATCGGTATCTTTTTCTTTTTAAGATGTTCTTTTAAGTATTCTACGGTTAAATTTTTATCCCAAGGTTCTAATCCTAACTCAGTAAAGGGTGGCATCATTAAAATTTTGTCTTTTGGAATTAATTTCATCCGGCCAAACTTTCTAACATCTTGAAAATGTAGTTCTTCTTCATCATCAATAAGAAAAATAACATGGTGATGTTTTTCTAAAGATGTCCCTTTTTGTCGAAAGAAAAACTTTCCTTCCATTCGAAGATGGATAAGTAAATAATCTTGATCTAAAGTAATTACAATCCATTTTCCACGCGTAGTAAACTCATGCATAGTTTGTCCTTTTATTCGTGTACTAAACTCTTTAGCACTTGGATAATCAATAATCGGTTCATAGATCACTTGACAATCAGTAATTTTTCTTCCCTTTAAATGACGCTCTAACTTCTTAGTCACTGTAATCACTTCTGGTTTTTCTGGCATAGTTTCCCCCCTAATCAATATCAAATTTCTTATTTAGCTTCATACCAATCACTACCACTTTCTATATCTACTTTTAATGGAGCGTTTAACTGGTAAGTATTTTCCATAATTCGTCTAACAATCTCTTCTACTTCTTCTTTTTCTTCATCATAAACATTAAAGACAAGTTCATCGTGTACTTGAATTAACATTTTACTTTTGATCTTCTTATCATTAAATTCGCGATAAATTTCGATCATGGCTTTTTTTAAGATATCGGCACTACTTCCTTGAATTGGCGTATTTAAGGCAATTCTTTCTCCTTGACTACGGACAAGATAACTCTTATTTTTTAACTCATCAATTGTTCTTTTTCGATTCATAATCGTCTTAACATAACCATCTTGATAAGCTTTTTGAATCACTTCATTCATATATTGTTTAATCTCTGGATAAGTATTTAAGTACCCATCGATAAAACTTTTCGCACTAGCAATATCAATACCTAAGTCCTCGGATAAACCAAAACTACTAATTCCATAAAGAATTCCAAAATTAACCGCTTTAGCTGTGCGTCTCATATCTTTGGTTACTTCTTCTAATGGAACGCCAAAAATATCAGAAGCAGTTTTTGCATGGATATCTTTTCCTTCTTCAAAAGCCCGAATCAAGTTATCTACATTGGCAAGTGATGCGAAAATTCTAAGTTCAATTTGCGAATAATCACTAGATAAAATACAAGCGTTTTTTTCTGGAATGAAAGCCTTTCGAATCAATCTTCCCTCTTCAGTTCGAATCGGAATATTCTGTAGATTAGGACATATTGAGGAAAGTCTACCTGTTCTGGTTAATGTTTGCGTAAAAATAGTATGAATCTTACCATCCTCCGCTATTTCTGCTAGTAATCCAGTTACATAATTACTCTTTAATTTCGTCAACATCCGGTAATCCAAAATTTTTTCAACGATAGAATAATCGCTAACTAATTTATCCAAAATCTCCTTACTAGTCGAATAACTATGATCTTTAACCTTCTTTGGATAAGGTAAAGCTAATTTTTCAAAAAGAATAGTCCCCAACTGTTTTGGTGAAGAAATATTGAATACTTCTCCCGCTAAATCGTAAATTTCTTGTTCTAGCACTTCAATTTTAGTATCTAATTCTTTCCCCATTTGATTTAAAAAGTCACGATTTACTCGAATACCAGTTAGTTCCATATCCATTAGCACTTCTACTAATGGCATTTCAATATTTTTAAAGAGTTGAACATCATTTTCTTGTTCTAATCTTTCTTCTAATTCTTTTTTGGTCTCATAGATGAAGCGAGCTTTTTCGATTGTTTTTTTAGCGACAATTTCAACGTCTGGTTCAACTTCTTTTCCTTGCTTACCATACACTTCTTCATAAAAAGAAAGCTTATAATCTTTATTGTTCGCTAGATATGCAATATCCTCTTTAATATTCTCGTTTAATAAATAGGCAGCTATCATCGTATCAAAATGACAATTTTTAATATCTAAACCATTCTTTCTCAAAATATACCATACTTTTTTCAAATCATAAGTATATTTTTCTTGTTCACTGCATAAGAAATCTGGGGTTTGTTTCAATACATCAAATGGAATATAAAGACTCGTATTTTCGTTATAAACCGCAACACCAAGAGGCCTATCTTTATGATAATTACTACCTAATATCTCTAAATATAAAGCAAAATCGCCTTCAATCTTAACCTTTTTAAGATCGCAAACTATATTCACATCGACTTCTCGCCTTTTGTTTTCTTTAACTACTTCTTCTGGAATATTCAACTTCTTAATTAATGAGTAAAACTCTAATTCTTCTAATAATTCAACATATTTTAAGACATCTACTCCTGTATATTTAATCTTCTCTAAATCTGTATCAATAGGTACATCCCGATAAATTGTCGCAATTTCTTTGCTCATAAAAGCATTTTTCTTATCATTTAGTAGCTTTTCTTTGGTTTTTCCTGTTACTTCATCAATATGATCGTATAAGTTCTCAATGGTTTGGTACTTAGAAAGAAGCGCTATAGCTGTTTTTTCTCCAATTCCTTTTACTCCAGGAATATTATCACTACTATCCCCCATTAACCCCTTAATATCAATCATATGAATTGGTTCTACTTGATAAGTCTCTTTAAATAGTTTTTTATCCATCCGAATAAAACCCGTTTGTTTTAAGAGCTTAACATCAATTTCATCACTGATTAACTGTAACAAGTCTTTATCACTACTGATAATCGTCGCATCAAAGAGAGGATCTTCTTCAACCTTTTTCGCAAAAGTACCGATGATATCATCAGCTTCAAAATTATCAATCTCAAAGTACTTCATCCCCATCGCCGTACAAATTTGTTTCGCAACAGGAAATTGTTGTTTTAACTCTTCAGGTGTTTCATTCCTTCCCCCTTTATATTCAGGATATTCATCATGACGAAACGTTTTCCCTTTATCAAAGGCAATCATAATATATTCTGGTTTTTCTTCGACAATAATTTTATTCATCATATTGATAAACCCATAGATCGCATTCGTAGGAAAATTCTTGGAATTACGCATAATTGACCCTGTATAGCTAGTAGCGTAATAACTACGAAATAAAAGATTATTCCCATCAACTAAAATTACTTTTTTCATTTCTCTTCTCCTGTATGACATGTTTTTCCTGTTTTATTGTACCATGTTTCTTTCGAAATGTCTTTAGCCCAACAGAAAAATATTGTGAAATAAAAAGTGTTAGATTATTATATATTTCATTCAAAGTAATTAAAAGTTTATTTTTTTCTCTCGAAAAGCAAAAACTTACTTTCCCTTATACGACTTTCCATCAAAAAATCTAGATACAATATTTTTATAACCTGCTTTTTGTTTACTCAAGATGGCTTAGTATTATAACGATTTCAAAATCAAACAAAGAAGAAATTAGATAAACAAATAGGCATAATAACAACAAAAAACAATTAACATGATAATCCCTTCTTTTTTAGAAATCTCCTTTTCACTTCTTGCGAATAAATACAATAAGAAAGACGAAAGTAAAACCACAAAAATATCAATAAAATGAAAATCAACTAACTCTAAATCCCCATAAATTAAAATTGGTAATCCCAAGACAATACAGATATTAAAAATATTCGTTCCGATAATATTCCCAATTGCCATATCAAATTCCCCTCGTTTAGCTGATGTTACTGTCATAACCAATTCAGGAAGTGAAGTCCCAACAACAACCGCAATCATAGTAATAATTTTAGGACTAACATGAATTCTTTCTGCCAAAGATAGTGCATTATCGACAATCAAATCACTACTATAAATAATAACAATCGTAGAAACAATAAATAAAATTAAGGAAATGGGTAAATTGTATTTTCTCTCAACTTCTTCTTGGTCTTGTTTTTTATTTTTTAATAATTTTACTAAATAGTAGACAAAAATACCGAAAGATAAAATTAAAATTGAGCCATCTGAACGAGAAAATGAAGATGGTGTATTAGGATTAAACAACCGATCCATTAATAAAATAAAGAAAATTATAGTAATTAAAAATAAAATAGGTAATTCTTTTTTTACTGTTGTATTCTTTACTTTAATTGGATTAACAATAGCTGCGATACCGATAATCAATAAAATATTAACAATACAACTCCCGATTACATTAGCTAAAGCCATACTGCCGTTATTTGTTGCTACACTGTTAAAAGAAATCGCAACTTCTGGCGCACAAGTACCAAAGGAAACGATAGTTAGGGCAATCAACATCTTAGGTACTTTGCATAGTAAAGCAATTGACGAAGCGCAATCAATTAAGATATCACTTGCTTTAATAATTAAAATAAACCCAATCAACAATAATACTATTTCTAAAACCATATTTCTACCTCGACTATTCTTTTATCATAGTTAGTATATCATCTTTTCTTAGGATTGGCTACTTGCGTTTATTTTATGTTAAAGCTTTTTTAAAATGTTACATAGAGATTTTTTTAAAATGTTACATTTATTATATAATATACCTCTAGAGAAAGAGGTGTTTTATTTTGATAAAAAACAAGAAAAAAGCTTTGGAACTATTAAAGCAAAAAAATAATGGTGAAATTAAAATCACCTTTAGTGAAATTTCTAATCAAACTGGTTATTCTAGAATGCATTTAAATCGTTTGATTAAAGAAGTTGAAAAAAAGGATATTGATAACCTGTTAGTTCATGGACTCACAGGTAAAAATTCTAATAATTCCGCTCCCAGCCAAGAGATTGAATATATTAAGAACTTTAAAAATCAATATCCAGTTATTAGTATATCACAATTTATGGATATTTATCATGAAGATGTTATTTGGAATAAGGCAAAACAAAATGATGTAAAAAAATATAATCTTAAAGTTAGAAGTGAATCTTTCTTTCAACAATTATACAAAAGAGAGGGATGGAAAAGTCCGGTTAAACACAAAAGTTTTAAAAATGATTCTAATCAACATCCGTTAAGAGATCCATCTCCAAGAAGAGGAATACTTATTATGACTGATGGTACTCCACATGACTGGTTTGGTAACGGAAAACTATTTTCATTGCATATGACCTTAGATGATGCTACTGATGAAATACTTTCAGGATGGTTTATGCCTACAGAATGTCAATTAGGTTATTGTTATACTTTTAAAATAATGTTCGAAAAATATGGACTACCACAATCAATATATTCAGATAGAACAACAATTTTATGGAATCAAAAAGATGGTGAATTAACTCAAGTTGGAAGAATGTTAGATGAACTCGGTATTGAATTAATATACGCAAATACACCACAAGCTAAAGGTAAAATTGAAAACAAAAACAAAGTTGTACAAAACAGATTGTTAAACGATATTAAACGATTTAATATTAAAACATATGATGAATTAAATAAATGGTTTAACGATTATTACATTGATTATCTAAATAAAAAGTTCTCCTATCCACCACTAGAAGAAGAGACAGATTTTATTCCTTTAGATAATACAGACTTATCTACAATAATGTGCATTAAAGTAGATAGAAAAATATTAAATGGCAACATGATATCCATTAATAATAATTATTATATCCCTATAAATAGTGATGGCAGTGACTTTGTATTTTATAAGGGAACAACTATTGAAGCTTGGCAAGATGTATTTACTAATGATATTAGGATTTTTAAAAACAATAAAATATATAATACAAGAAAAATTGAAGGACACAGGGTTGATATGAAGAAGAAAGAACAAAAAATAATTGAAGACCAAAAACAATTAGAAATATTATTGAGAGAAAGAGATGAAAGATTAAAAGCAAGGGCGAAACATAGTTGAGTTCATCTTGACCCTTGCTTTTAATCTTTCATAAATTATAATTATTCTTCAAACAAAGTTCGTCTTTGTTTGTTATCAATTTAATAATTTAAAAATGTAACATTTCTAAAAAATCTTAACACTTGCGTTTATTTTATGCGTAAAACAATTGCCTCATTACGATTACAGATATCTCCTTGATTTTTTGATTTTTCTACTCGAAGAGACAAAAAATAAAACCGCTCCCATATAAATAAATATTAACCATTTGTATTCTTTTTTTATAGTAATCACTCCTTCTAAACGACTCCATTTTGTCGCAAACGATCGCTCGTGTCAATATTTTTTTATTTTTTTGAACGTTTGTTTGACATTCGGCGTAAACTATGTTAATATAGTCATATACAAGGAGGTTATAAATATGGAAAAGCTTACTGAAAGACAGGCCGTAATTTTAGATACGCTAAAAAAGGCTATAGCAGAGAAAGGGTACCCGCCAACCGTTAGGGAAATCGGAAAAATGTTACATCTTTCCTCTCCAGCTACTATCCAGTTTCATTTAACTAAGTTAGAAGAAAAGGGATATATCAAAAAAGATACTGCGAAAAACAGAACAATCGAAATCTTAGTACCTAATGAATACTTAGAAAAAAACGATAAAGTAGCGGAAGTTCCATTACTAGGAAAAGTAACAGCTGGGAATCCAATTGAAGCAATTGAAATTCCTGATGAGTTTTTTTCTATTCCAACTAGCTTGATTCCTAAGAAGAAAAAAGTATTCACTTTAAAAGTAAGTGGAGAATCTATGATTAATGTTGGCATTTATGATGGTGACATCATTATCGTAGAAAGATGTGAAACGGCAAATAATGGTGACACAGTAGTAGCTATGACAGATGAAAATGAAGTCACTGTAAAAACATTTTATAAAGAAAATGGCTACTTCAGACTACAGCCAGAAAATGATTTTATGACTCCCATTATTTTACCGAACGTAACCATCTTAGGAAAAGTAATTGGATTATATCGAAAGTTGTAAAAACTTCGCTTATATTGCGAAGTTTTATTTTGCTTTTCTAACACTTCTTTTTGGCAACAACTAATAAATAAGAATCATCCGGTTCATAATAACACGTTTGTAGAATCAAAAGATGATCCGCTTCATCAAGCGAAATGTCTGTTGAATATAAGAATTGTTCTTGTAGCCATTCTAAATGATCCTGCCACTCATCACTAGTAAACTCTAGTTGCATATGTAAAAAATCAGAAGTGACAATTAAAGTTCCTGCGATTAAGTAAACATCCAAAGACTCATCTGTTTGCCAAATAAAAAAAGGATGTTCATGAAAAAAAGAAGAATCAAGATAATTCTCTAAAAATTGAAAATCAGTAGGGACAACTTGTGAATTATGGCCATAAATCAATAATTTCTTATCCTCTAAATTGTTTCGATAGTCTAAAAAGGGATTTCCTAATTCCGAAGTTTCTCTTTTTACATCGTGGTGTAAATAAAACAAATTATCTTCAGTTTGCGTAACCAATACTTGAAAGGTCGTTTCTGGAATAAATAAATTTCCGATAATTTCCGGATTCTGATACCTAAGCCGATAATCCTGAATCGTTTTTCCAGGAGTCTTGCGATAAACTGTACCTTGGACATAACTATCTACTTGATTGATGACTTTTTCATCATCTATACATAATAAATACGTTTTTACACCTAAAGCAACGATAATTGCAATCATTAAAACTTTAAGGGTGATATTTTTATTTTCCATTTCTTATTCCTCGCTATTCAACCAAAATAAAAGATTAGAATAACATCAGTTTACCCTAATCATTTTCAATAATTTGTCGAATAATGTAACTAGCAATTAATATTCCTGCCCCAGCTGGTACAAAACTAGCTGATGCCACTGTACCACCTACATCTGGTGTAGAAAGTGGAACTTCTTGACTAGAAACCACCATAATTTTTTTGGTAATCTTCTCGTCCCGGACGAATTTACGAAGATGCTTCGCAATTGGATCATAACTAGTTTTCCTAATATCCATAATCGATAGCTTACTAGGATCAAGTCGCTTACCCGTCCCCATACAAGAAATGAAACCGATATTTAGCGCTAAACTCTTCATGATAAGAGCCTTCTTTGTCGCAATCGTATCACAGGTATCCACAATATAAT
The DNA here is from genome assembly GCA_949296705.1 of uncultured bacterium. Classification (GTDB taxonomy): domain Bacteria; phylum Bacillota_I; class Bacilli_A; order RF39; family UBA660; genus Alloscybalousia. The sequence goes on along the minus strand of CASFOW010000071.1, from coordinate 15,364 downwards.
CCAAATCATATTGATCCAAAATATCTATATTATCCGCGGTTAAAAAGCAATCTAAAATTGTAACATGACAAGTAGAATGAATATCCTCGATTCGCTTTTGCCAAGCTTTTACTTTCTTCATTCCCAAAGTAGAATCTAAAGCAATCAGTTGACGGTTTTTATTGCTGATATCGATAGTATCATGATCAATTAATACAATATGTTCAATTCCACTGCGAACTAAGGCCTCAACAACATAGCCACCGACACCACCTAATCCAACGATCGCTATTTTTTTAGTTTGAATCTTATCTACATTTTCTTTACTAATTAACTGTTCTAATCTTTCTAACACGGCAATCACTCCAAAAAAAATCCAGAAGAACGGTTGTCAGGCGATAAAACCTGCATAATTACAGGTGGGTGTCCATACATAGTTCTTAGGATCCCCAATCAAATTGGGTATTCAACACAAACTATAGATCCGAACTCCCGTATCGTCACTTTAGTCGGTTTTATATGTTGACAATTATCGTTTCTTCTAGATAATTCTATTATACCACAGTTTTCTATAATTTATACCATTTTTACATAACTTGACAAAATTGTTTTTTTAAAGAAGATAAACTCGTCCACTCTACTTGCATACAATATAACAGGTGAAAAAAAATGAACTATCACTATGAACTTGGTAATCTCTATTATGAGAAATATGGTAGTGGCCAAAAAAGTATTATTATCCTCCCCGGCTGGGGAGATATTCGTACCTCTTGGAATTATATTATTGACTTTTTAAAAGACTACTTTACCGTTTATATCATAGACTATCCTGGTTTTGGAAATAGTAACTTTCCAGATAAAGATTTAACTATCTATGATTATACAGACATTATTTATAACTGGATTCAAAGTTTGAAAATTAAAGATCCGATTCTAATTGGGCACTCCTTTGGGGGAAGAATTATCATTACCCTGACTGGCTATTACCATTATTCATTCAAACACATCATATTAATGGATAGTGCTGGAATTAAACCAAAAAAAACTCTTCGTTCTATCTTAAGAAATAGTCTTTATAAAATTCTAAAAAAGGGGCGCTACTTACTTCCTAAAAAATACCGTAAAAAATATCTAGCCAAAATATTTTCTATCTTTGCCTCCTATGATTATCGCAACTTAGAGGATAAAATGAGACCAACATTCAGAAATGTCATTGCTGAAGATCTTCGCCACTACTTGGAAAAGATCAAGGCGAATACCCTAATTATCTGGGGAAATAAGGATACTTCTACCCCAATCCAAGACGCAACTTTAATGCATCAAAAAATACCAGATTCAGAATTAATTATTTTAGATAAAGTAGGACATTTCCCATATTTAGAGCGACCAAATCTAATTTGCAATATTTTATATGAACAATTTAAAGAATTTATCGCTAAATAAAGAAAAAGGACTGTCACCTCATTGGATAGTCCTTTTATTTAACTAATTTTCGTACTGGTTCAGTATAAGTACCCTCTTTTTGGTTTTCTAACTCCGCAATTTCCTGTTGGGTACGAATAAGTTGTTCATTCAAAAACTCAAGTCGTTTTTTTGATGTTTCGATAAATTGATCTTTATTGACAGAAAGTTGTCCATTACCCATAGTAGTTGTTGGAATTTGTGAATAAATGTCATCAAAAATTACATATTTTGGTCTTCTTAATTCACTTCTTTTTAAGCGATAAGTAAATAACGGATTCACATCTTGTGGAACAGTTGGTGTTGGTAATGAGGTTTTACTTTCATCTGTTTCAATAGTATCAGCTGACTGATTCTCATCAGCCTTCGCTACCTCATCATCTTCTAATTTCAAGAGATTTTTAACTTCATCCGATAATTCTTTTTTCTTTTTACGATGAAACTTAGATAAAAATCTCTCTTTTAAACTAGGTTTGTTGTCTAAATCTTGTTCTTCTTCATAATTCTCTTCTTGATCTTCTTCATAGTCAGATTCTAGTTCTTCTTTTCTCTTTCGTTCTTCTAACTTAGCCTCTTTCTTTTCTTGACGAGCAATATTAATCTCATTCACTTTATCTTTAGCACTCTGCCATAGATTCTTAGCCTTATCCAATAGGTTTTCTTTATTTTTTTCGTCTTCTTGTTCTTTTTCTTCAGCAGCATCCTCGTTTTTTTCTTTTCCAAATAGCTTGGTTAACACTTTCTTAGTTACACTACTCACTTTTAAAATGCTTTTAACAACATAACCTGTCATAGCACCACCTAAAGCACCAATTAATCCAGCCGTGAATAAGGCAACTAATAAAGGTGTACCGGCACCAAGCACGGAACCAATGGTCCCCAACAATAAACCGCCTAAGGTAAAATAAATTACTTTTAACTCTCTTTTTTTCTTTTTCTTATTTTTTTTCTTACTCGTAGTCTGTTCATTAGCTGACTCTGATAATTTTTTTTCTTTATTTTGTTCTGCCATAAAACTTCAACTCCCCTTCTTTATATGTCGCATATTATAGCATAAAGTCCTATAAAAAGCAATATTTTCTCCCATATATAGGTACAAAAGAATCGTTTGTTAATTAAAATAGTAAACACTCGATTTTAAATAAAAAGAGAATTTACAAATGTAAAAACTCGTTTATAATAAATATCCATGGTTTCTATGTCGTCTAAGAAAGGATTTTATTATTATGAAACATTTAACTTTAGAAGAAAGAGAAACCATAGAATCTTCGCTTAAAGAAAACAACACTTTCACTTTTATTGGTGAACAAATTGGAAAGCACAGAACTACTGTTGCTCAAGAAATTCTAAACCATCAACAGAAACCGAATACTTATGGTAGAACTTTTGTAAATTGCAAATTTGAAGATACTTGTAATAAATACCATGGAGTTGGTTGTACTAAAAAATGTTCTGAATTTCAATCAAGAGAATGTTCAAAACTAACTCATCCACCCTATGTTTGTAATGGATGTTCTAAGAAATCTAGTTGTTCTTATAAGAAGTATTACTACCGAGCAAACCATGCTCATAATGAGTACCTTTCTTTTCTCACAGAATCAAGACAGGGTATTCGTTTAACTAAAGAAGAAATTCAAAAAATTGAGGAAGTTATTGCCCCTTTAATTAAAGAGCAAAAGCAATCGATTAATTAAGTGTATATCAATCATCCTGATTTACTTTATTTTTCTAAAACTGAGTTCTATCATTTAATTGATGCAGGTGTTTTTTCTTTTCGTAATATTGATCTTCCCAGAAAAGTCGGCTATAAACCTAGAAAAGACGGCAAAAAAAGAAGAACTAGAGAAGAATCTCTGATTCGTATAAATCGGACTTACAAGGATTACCTAACTTATCTAGAAGCTCATAAAGATGAAGATGTTTCCATCGTTCAAATGGATACTGTTGAAGGTACTAAAGGAGGTAAAGTTCTTTTGATAATCTAATTCAAGATGATTGTAATCTTCTCATGAGTCATATTAATTCTGTTCCTAGAGAATCACTTCGTAACAACACTCCTTATTTAGAAGTCCAACATTTTATTGATGAAGAATCACTAAACAAGTTAGGTGTCTTTCTTATTCTTCCTGATGAAGTATCCTTGTCTCCTGAATTACTTAAGAAAAAAGGCAAACAATAAGTCTTTCTTCTACGGCATAGAAGCCGACTATATTATCCTATTCATGACGAGTGTTTACTTTTTAATTCAACCTCTACAACTAATTATTCTTTTCGTCTTTCTAACTACACTATACACTAATTTTTACTAAACAACAAGTACCTTATGTAAGGTACCTTACATAAGGGGATCTTTATACTCTATTCTATCTAGTTTGATAATGTCACCTGGCATACAATTTAATACCATACAAAGCCTAGCTAGAACATCAAAATCAACCACAAATACCTTGCTTTTATAATAACGATTAATCGTATCATATTTAAGCCCTTTTTTTCTTGCTAAATATCCTTTAGTAATCTTTCTTCCATTATTGATTTTAAATCTACATAAATAGTATACTTTTCTTTAACCAATACTCCCATATTCCTTATTCCTCTCTTTGAAACCATTTAAGCATACTTTTATCGGATATTTTATATTTTTATTGTGAAATGTCGAAAAAAGCACCTGAACGGTAATCTTTTAGGCTTTTTTTACTATTTTTAACCGTTCAGAGCCGATTTTTAACCGTTCAGGAAAAAAGAACTACACCAAAAACGGTAGCTCTTTCTCATCATTTTAAAACTTAATTCTTGCTTCGATATAAGAAACGACTTCATCAAGTGGTAAAGTAACCTGTTCCATCGTATCTCTATCTCGAACCGTTACCGTATTATTATTTAGTGTTTCTTCATCAATCGTAATACAGAAAGGAGTTCCTGCAACATCTTGACGACGATATCGTTTACCAATATTTCCAGTCTCATCATAAGTCGTCATAAAATTCTTCGCTAAGCGATGATAAACTTCCTTAGCTTTTTCACTATGGTATTTTTTCATGAGTGGTAAAACAGCTACTTTATAAGGCGCAAGGAAAGGATGAAAATGCATCACTTCTCTAGTAGAGCCATCTGGTAATTGTTCTTCTTCATAGGCATTAAATAAAATCGCAAGTACGGTTCTATCTAATCCATAAGTAGATTCGATAATATAAGGAATAAATTTCTCATTTGTTTCGGGATCTAAATATTCCATTGATGTTTTAGAATACTCTTGATGACGAGTTAAATCATAGTTCGTCCGATTATGAGTACCATTAATTTCCCCCCAACCAAATGGGAAATGATACTCGATATCACAAGCTTCTTTGGCATAATGGGCTAATTTTTCGTGATCATGAAACCGTAAGTCTGCTTCTGGTATACCTAAATCCAGATAAAATTTCTTCCCATACTCTTTGAAAAACTGATATAACTTACTGTCTGTTCCTTCTTTACAGAACGTCTGATACTCCATCTGTTCAAACTCGATAGTTCTAAACGTAAAATTACCTGGAGTGATCTCATTACGAAATGCCTTACCAATCTGTCCAATACTAAAAGGAAGCTTAGTTCTCGTACTACGTAATACATTTAAAAAGTTAACGTATTCTCCTTGAGCATTTTCTGGACGTAAATAGACAATAGATTTAGAATCCTCGGTAGTTCCTCTATAGGTTTGAAACATCAAATTAAATTCCCTAATCCCCGTAAATTCACTCTTACCACAATGGGGACAAGGTACCTTATGTTCTTCGATATAGGCAATCATCTCTTCTTTAGTCATTCCATCCGCATGGGCATTAGGATCAAAATCATCAATCAAATTATCCGCCCGATGTCTCATCTTACAATGCTTACAATCGATTAACGGATCAGAAAAACTAGCGACATGCCCACTTGCTTCCCATACCCTTGGATGCATCAAAATATCCGCATCTACTTCATATGCATTTTCTCTTTCTTGAATAAAACGTTTACGCCAAGCATCTTTAATATTGTTTTTTAATCTTGCGCCTAATGGACCATAATCCCAAGTATTAGCAAGACCACCATAAATTTCACTTCCTTGAAAAATAAATCCATATTGCTTACAAAGATTTACCATCTTTTCCATTTGAATTTGCTTTTTTTCACTCATTTTATATCCCTCTCTTTTTCATATATGATTTTGCTTTTTCTACTACTAAAGGGGCTAACTGAATCCCTTCTATTTTTAAACTCCCCCTATTATAGAGAACAAGTTCTTCTTCATTAAATTTTCCCCAATTAAAGGTGCCATTAACTTGAACAAAGAATTCGATCATGTTATCCACCACGGCCATTTCTTCTTCAGGAATTGTCCGATCTAAATTCTCTATGACACTATAATACAAAGCAGGTGGAGTTGGTAGTAGCGGTTCTTCATCCAAAGTAATTCCACTAGAAGTTGAATAAACTTCTGTAAACGGATGAATATAAATATGTAAATTCTTTACTGTTTGTTTTTCCAACTGTTCCTGCATAAACGTATAGGAATCTCTTCGTCTTTTTTCCGTTAACTCTTCAAGAAAACAAGAAAAATCATCTATCGCTTTATCTACAAAACAAACACGATAATTTTCTCCCTCATAAAACTTACACTTTTGATAGTGTCCTCGCATAGAAGAAGGTAACAAATAAGACGAGGCTTCCTGTTCTGTTAATAGAAGATGATTCTTGGTGTTTAACCTAACTAATTCTTCTACATATCGACGTGGCTCATTCTTCGCTAAACTTACTAGTTCATCTATTTTTTCCGGTGCCAAATCCTGCTTGTCATGGTACAAACTAGCACAAACATCTAAAACTGGACACTGTCTAGACGAACGATCCTTCTTGATAATATACGTTTGATTATGTTTTTGCATAGTCATATCTCTAATGTTATAGGTTTGATATCCTGTCATGTTCTTCCTCCCATAATAGAAAAAAACTTCTAGAATAAGCTAGGGACGAAAAAAATTTTCCGCGGTTCCACCCTATTTATTCTAGAAGAATCACTTTCATTTTTATTGCTCCGACTTTTCCAAGGTCATCATCACATTTCATTAATTGAACAAACTTATTATAAAGCTTTTCTAAAAAAGAAGTCAAGCTTAAACGTGAAAATAGATAAAATACGATAAAATATAAATACATGTACAACCAACATAAAGAACACCAACGATAAGAAGATACAATAAAATATACGCAAAATAAGTCATATTCTGTAGCCCTTTAATCGTTAATAGCTTCTGATAAAGCCCTGTTTTAATCAAAATAATCGTTAACACTAATGTAACTACACTTATTAGTGTGGCTATTTTAAGTCCTGGTGGAATAAAAGTTAACGTGATTTCATTTTCTCCCTGTTCTACTTCAATGCCAATAAAATTATCGAATACTTTTAATACTTTCACTTCTTTTCCATTTAGTGTAGCCTGATACCCTTCATTATAAGCAACTGGTAAAAATAAAATTTGCTTACTTTCACTTTCTACTTGAACTAGAATTTTATTTTTATAATAATCTACTTTAGTATCAATTTTTTCATCTTGTACAAATTCTTCATATAAATGATTATCCATTATCCCAATCGTTAAAGTATCTACCTCAACATCTGCTAATAATTCAATTTTAATATTGACATGTTCATCTTCAAAAGTTCCTAAATCAATCACACCATTATTATAATCGGTAAGAGCATTTTTCATATAAAGATTATCATTAATATAAATATTGAATTTTTGATAAATATCCGCATTCGTCGTATTATCTAAATCTTTTAAAATTTCTAAATACAAGGTTTTCTTTCCTTTAATATCAATATCTTTAATTAAATAATTATATGCATCTTCATCTTTAATTGTATAAGCAATATATCCATCCTTAGTTACTTTCTTTTTGATGTTTTCTAACTCAAATTCATTGATTACTTGAAAAATATCTTGATCTGTTCCGGTAATATCACGATAAATTTGATTTTGTACTTGAAAAGAGTTGTCTTGATCCATAATCTCATCATTCGTCGTTAAAAAGTATCCATAAGATGGCGTAAGTTTTGCTTGATAGAATTCTAGCTGTCCAAAAGTATCGACATATTGATAATACTCATTATCGATTTTGGCTTTAGAAATAATATAACGATTGGCAAGCAAGCTATCCGTAAATAAAGTGCCACCTTTAGAGAATGTCTTCACCCACATAGAAGAATAACCAAGCTTCTTTAAACTACGTAGATTCGTCCGATCGGTTAAAGACGTAAAATGATCAAGTGTATGATAACGCATCACCATACCACTATTCATCACATAACTAGAAGTCATATTCTTAACTCGATAATAGTCGCCATCCTGATAAGTTTTTTCTAATTTTTGTAAATCTTCATACTGTCCCGTCAAGCGTTCTTGATCAAAGTCAATGCCTAAATATAAGAAACTACAACACGTGATATGGGTTAAAGTAATCATAACCATACCACTTATAGAAAGCTTACTGAGTTGTTTGTCTCTTTTCCAAAGAAAGAAACATAAACCAAAACTAGCTAACGTCATGAGGAAAAGATAAAGTAATAGCATATGATCCTTAGAAATCGTAAGCGTACGTAAATTCACTTGGAAATCTTCGTACATATAAACAGTAATTCCGATTAAGAACAGAATCGCAATAATCAATAAAGAAATAGATATGCCCTTATTTTCTTTAGCTACCCTTTTTCTATCCGTACAATACTGGAATCCATAACAGGCACCGACGATGAGTAAAAATATCATGATAAAACCAAAACGATAAGGAAAAAAAGCATAGGAACCAAAATGTAACACTTTATTCAAAGGTTCAACAATACAAGGTATCAGCATAATCAAAGTAGTCGGGATATACCAGGTTAAAAATTCTTGATGATTCCGCCATTTTTTAGCAAGGAAAAAGAGGCCTAAATACATAATACCACCGAACATAAAGAAGGATAATTTATCGGTAATTGGTCCTGTTTTTGAATTTAAAATCTCATTAATATTAAATCCCATTCTAGATGAGATAGAAATTTGTAAATACGAAGGTAAAATGATAACAGTGGCTAATAATACGCTAAGAACTGTCGCAATTCCTAAAGATAAAATTGCTTTTTTACGTTCTTCTTTTTCCTTATAGACAAGTAGATAAATAAAGGATGCCAAAAAGATAAAGAATAAAGTCATGATAGATACATAAAAACTAAACACTAATGCAGCAGTTAACGTAACGATATACCACGTAGGTTTTTCTAAATCAAGTAATTTCTTTAACCCAATCATCAACAGTGGAAAAATATACATGACATCCATCCAAGGTGTAATCTGATACATCGCTAAACTATATCCTGAAAAAGCATAACAAATGGCAAGTAAAACTCCAACCCAATTAGGAAGACGCCGAAATGTATAACGAATAAAATAAAGACAGGTCAAACTAGAGAGCAAAATCTTAAAAGCAACGATAAACGAAACGGCTAAATAGATATCATCCCTTGGAAAAAGCAAAACCAAAAAACTTAAAGGACTTAAAATATAATAAGCAAGTATTCCTAAAAAATTAACCGAGCCACTTGTTGTAAAATCGACAAGCAAAGAGGCATCATTCCAAAAGGAATCATAAAAATGATAATAAAAAGCCGTAATTTGATCATGCATGTCTCCCCAAATTAAAGAATTACCCCCAAAAGGATACAATCCTTTTCCTAGCCAAACAATTAGAAAAATAATACTGACTAAGAGTATGGTGATCCAATACGGTTTCTGTAAAAATTTCTTCATAATATACCTCTATCCTACTTTGCTAATTTTATTTAAGTTTTTAAGAAAATTTTTGCTTTTTAAATATATTCCAGCGTACTTATCATAATATTCATCGATAAATTCACTAATTTCTTTTTGTGTTTCTTCACTAATTTCTAGTTTGGTAATTTTACTAATATCGACATAAAAAAGCATGCGGATTAATTTCACCGTACGGCTACTGTAAAGTTTCTGATTAGTTAGACAATTTTTACAAAGATAGCCACCATCATTAGCAGAAACTGTAACTATATCTTTTGTGCTCCCACAGATACTACAGCCGTCTATGACAGGCCTAATGCCTAAATAATCGAGTAGTTTTAACTCTAAAATATTAGTCATAATATTTGGTGAATAACCCTCATTAATCTTTTTTAAACTAGCAATTAACAAATCAAATACTTCTAAGCTATCACTTTCTTTTACTACCTGTTCACTAAGTTCTAAAAGAAAAGTCGCATAACTAATCTTTTCGATATCAGAAAGCATAGTCAAAAACGGATCTAAAATATCTACTGCTCGAAGATTAGAAACTCCATTCTCACGGTAAAAAATCGTAAATATTCCATAACTAAACTTTTGACTAACGCCCCGCAGTTTACTTTTTAAATTACGACAGCCCTGTGCCATCACACTAATTAATCCGTAATCTTTAGTAAGAATCGTTAAAATCTTACTAGCTTCACTATAATTAGTCTCTTTTAAAACGATTCCTTCTACTTTGATTAACGCCAAGAAAAATCACTTCTTTTCTTTGATCTTTTTTGATAAAACATAATAATTTACATTTCCTGTTTTACGAAATAAATTCCATAATAATTGATTCATCTTTATCACCCATTAATAGAATGATAATTTTTTAAGAATCTAATTCATCTAGTCCTAATTCTTTTAAATATTTTTGCCTATCTCGCCAATTTTCAATTGTTTTTACATAAGTTTCTAAGTAAACACGTTTTTGAAAATATTCTTCTAAATCGTATCTGGCTTCCATTCCTATTTTTTTCATCATACTACCATTTTTACCAATCAATATTTTCTTTAAGCTATCCCTATCAACAACTACTAAAACTTGAAGATGAACTTTGTCTTTATCTTGATCCATCTTTTCTAAATAACAAGTAACAGAATGGGGAACTTCTTCTTTAGTTAAACGTAATATTTTTTCACGAACAATTTCACTGACATAGAAACTAGTGGAAATATTCGTCAATGTATCATCGGTAAAAATTTTTCCTTCATTAGGTAAATATTTTTTGACAGTTTGAATTAATGGTTCAATATTATCGTTCTTTAAAGCTGATATTGGGAATATCTCACAAAAAGAAGCTAAATCTTTATACTCATCTATTATTGGTAGTAGTTTATCTTTTTTTATCCGATCAACTTTGTTTAGTACTAAAATAATCGGAATATTTTCGTTCTTTATTTTTTCTAATACAAATTTGTCTCCTCTACCAATTCCTGCTTCAACATCCACTAAAAACAAAATCAAATCAACATTATCTACCGACTGATAAGCTTTCTTATTTAAAATATTCCCTAATTTATTGATTGGTTTATGAATACCTGGGGTATCGACAAAAACAATCTGACTATCTGTATCCTCATAAACACCTTGAATAATATTTCTAGTAGTTCCGGATTTATCCGAAGTAATCGCAAGCTTTCTTTCTAAAATACTATTTAATAAGGTACTTTTTCCCACATTAGGACGTCCTACAATACTAACAAAACCACTTTTCATCGTAAATTCTCCTCACTAAAGGAATGAGGGCACAACTCATCCAATGAATACTTTTCTATTTTCCCATCCTTGTGATAAATAAGAATCTCTAACTCTCTACTACAGTAATCCATTAAAGCTTGTCTACAGATAAAACACGGAAAAATACGCTCCTTACTTTCCGCATAAAGATGAAGCTTCGTAAAATCATTTTTATTTTTCCCGCAAGAAAGGGCATGAAAAAGGGCATTTCTCTCCGCACAAATACCTGCATTAGGAGAAGAAGTCTCAACATTAACTCCTTCAAAAAGGCTTCCGTCTTGACATTCTAAAAAACAGGCAACGGGAAAATGATAATACTTACTTTGACTATTTTTTAATAAAGTTTGTAACTTTTCTAACATCACTACCACTCCTACCTCGTAATTTGAAATTTTTGTAATAATTCTTCTTGTTTTTGAAACATTACTTTTTCTTCTTCTTTAGTCATATGATCATAACCAAGTAAGTGTAATAAACCATGTACCGCTAAAAAGGAAATCTCTCGTCTTAGAGAATGACCGTAAGACGTTGCTTGTTCTTTCGCTTTATCGATTGAAATATAAATATCTCCCAATAAACGAACTCCTAAATCAATTGTTTTATTATCTTCTAAGGCAAAACTGATTACATCGGTTGGACGATCAACTCCTCGGTACGTTAAGTTCATCTCGTGAATTCTAGGATTGTCAATAAAAATAATATTAAATTCTACATTCTCTAGTTTTTCCTCTTTTAAGATAAAAGTAATGAACTCATGTAACTGATCAATTTCTTGTTCCAAATCACAATCTGTCTCATTAAAAATTTCAAATGTATTTTCCATTATCTAACCACCATCCAGATATATCCGATTAACCCACCAACAAAAAGAAGAGACAAAACATTAAGAAACCAATCTTTCCGTAAAACTTTGGGCAAGTGTTCCTTAATTTTTTGTAAAATAAAGTATATCCCATACCCCAACATACCACCAATAATATTCAAAATAATATCATCAATATCGAAAATTCTACCAATGATTAATTGCGTGGATTCAATACTAACTGAGGCAAACAAAACCATCAAAAAAGCTGGAATCCATTTATTGATCTTTGTATAATAACAGACAAAGAAGCCATAAGGCACAAATAAAACCAAATTTCCAATTACATTTTTAAAGAAAAGCCGGCTCCCAATAGAATATCTACTAATTTCCTGAAAAGGAATTAAATTAAAGTGTTCATCCGTCAAAGATAAAGAAGGATCTTCAAAGGTAACAATTTGAAACAAACACAAAATATAGATCAAAAAAATCAATTGAAAAACTTCGCGGTAAAAAACAAAAGGTTGTTTATTATTGACAATATAAGCAATCCGAAGTGAAGAGACGATTAAAATACTAATCAAGACTATAGGCCAAGTAAATTCCATCACCCCTTTGATGGTATGATCTAAAGGAGTAATCATAAAAATCACCTAACTTTCTTCATCAAGTTCTGGTTGTACTTCTTCTTTTATCGGTTGATAATCGGTGATATCTTCTTTTACTTTAAAGAAGATCACTACTACTATTTTACTATCTTCTTCTGTAATTTTCAAACTTTTTTCATATAATATCTTATCTTCTTCACCAATTTTTTGTCGTAATTTTTCATTCGCAATCCGACTAGTTTCTAAAAGAGCTTGTTCTTTACTATAAACCGTATCTTTTTTTATGATTTCTTCTTCCTCTTGCCAAGATAAAGAAAAAGGTAAAATATTATTTTTTATGGTAAAAATATCTTTTTCTTTTTTCTCCTCATATGGCGAAAAGTCAAACAAATTATAGTCATGCTGAAATAATTGAAGAGATAAAGTCTTCTTTTTATTCCCAGTCTTTACTTCTTCGCTATAATGATATGGTAATTCTACAGTAACTTCATACCATACTTCGGCAAACACTTTACCATCGGCATGTACTTTAGCCATTACCGTATCCTTATTTTTTATTTCCCCACTAACTAAGACATCGCCTTTTTTTACATATGTTCCAGGTGTTACTAGGACATTACCACTTTTAGCTTCAACAGAAATAATTCGTCCTTCTTTTTTGGCCACTAAATCACGAGGAACATCATCTACTTGATATTCTTTTACTTTTCGCTCTTCAACTTTAACAATATAACGAATACCTATTCTTTCTATTTCCATCCATTCAATTTTATCACGATATTTCTTTATTATATTTTGGACAATCTTTTCTTGTTCGGAAAACGGCTTAACAAAATGATATTTTTCAATCCCTTGTAATTTTAACTCCTCTAAAATCAAATTTCTAATCTCTTCCTTATTATGAACCACATCAATTTGAAAAATAACCTGAGATAAAAAATAAATCAATCCTAAACCTAAACACAAACACCCAAAAAAAAGACGATATCTAAGTAAAAATTTCTTTATCCGAATAGGCCCATATATCCTTACTACTTCTACTTCATATATCGTCTTAATCGCTTTAATTTTTTGAAAGTCCTCTTCGCTTACTCGAATTAATACCGTTTTTGTCCCGTATTCTAGATAAAAAAATTCTATTCCTTGACTGTAGAGATTTCTAATAAACCGCTTAACATCTTTACCCGTTATCCTAATATCATATTTATTCATGTTCATGAGTCGTTCCCTTAAATTCGATATTTTCCAGTTTTCCTACTACTAAAATTTCATTATCTAATAATTTCTGAATACGAAGATCTTGGCCTTTAATCACTAAAATACCCTCCTTATAAGAAACAGATATTTTATGATCTTCCAAATAATTAATCTTCGTATAATTCACTATATCTAAACGAGAATTTAAATATGTAATACGAAAGGCATTATCTTGGATATACTCTAATAAACGAGACATAGAATCACCTATTTAAAATTATGAAAAAAAAGAATAAGTTATACTTAGAACTTATTCTTAAAAAAGTTATAGTTGTTTAAGTTTTTCTTGAATTATTCCTGATACCTCTTTCATGTCTGCCTTTCCTTTAATAAGAGGAGTAAGTTTACCCATAATCTTACCCATATCTTTATTCGAGGTAGGATTTACTTCGTTAAATACTTGATCTATAAGTTGTTCAAGTTCTTCTTTCGTTAACTGTTCAGGTAAATAACGATTTAAAATTTCAATTTCTCCCAAGGTCTTATCAACTAAATCTTGACGATTTCCCTTTTCAAACTCTTTAATCGATTCTTTTCTAGTTTTTACACCCCGACTAACTACTTCAATTAATAATTCCTCATCAAGTTCTCTTTTTTGATCGATATGAGCTTGCTTCATCCCAGCTTTAATTTCACGAATAACCGCTAATTCTTCCTTTTGATGGTTCTTCATAGCAGAAATCATATCTTTATCTAATTTTTCTAGCATTTTTTTCATCCCTTTCTTCTTTATTCTAACATAGTTTATTTAAAGATGTAAATCATTGAACAAAAAGAAAATCAGACTAGTAGATAGCAGTTATCATTTCCTAGAACAATATCTAGTATGTTTTTAATTTATACACTATTCTCGACAAGCCCTTAGACCGCCTCCATACATTATATTAAGAGAGTCGGCAAAGTCGAAAGAGTATGGAGTACATTATTTCTCTATTCTACCACTACATATGGATTCTCCATTGTTCCGTCTCCTTCACTTGTTACCTTTACTCCAGGTCGTAGTGAAACCGCAGGCCGAACGCCGTTCGTGCCGTAGACGTCGTAGTCGTTGAGGTTGCCAGCCGAGTCCATGAGGAACACGATCGCACGACTACCATAGAAGGAGCGAGGCGACAAGGACCAAAAAACATTATTTGTATATAAATAATAGCTACTATTACGTTTGTTATATACTCCTCCCGCATACGCTATCTCATCGGTAGTTAATAATGCTACTGGATAGGTTAAAGCTCCATTTCCATTCTCTTCGCTTACCGTAAATCTATCATTTTCATTTACGCATTCTAATGTTGGTGTTTCATTTACATTCAGCCTATCCATTGCTCCATACCCTGTTGCTTCTGTTCCTGCTCCTGTTCCGGTGAAACTACTATCTTGCACTACACTTCGATCATTACACCAGACAGTATCTTCTAGCTGATTGGTATATTCCTTCATATTTTCTTCATACCAACTATCAATAACTCCTTTTATTGTGGAATCATTGGTATTGGCATGAGTTTCTTCATAACTAGATGCTCCCGTCATTCCATACATGTATCCTACATAAGCATTATCCTTGGAACTAGCATTAAATCTACTACTCCCTATCGTTGTAGAACTTCCGGTTGTATTCATACATTGACCACTTTCATTAGGCTCGCCATTATAAATTAGT
>CASFOW010000070.1 GCA_949296705.1 uncultured bacterium | reverse complement strand
GTATTCCTGATATAAATTAGGTAAATCTTTAATCATATCAAAACAAGTTAAATGATCTTTTTTTCTTTTTTCAAGATAATGGTTATAAACTAATCTTGTACAACCAAACGTTTTTTGAATCATGATAATCTGTTGATCAGTTGGGTAAAGCCGGAACTGATAGCTTTTATACATATTCATGTTGTCATCCCCCCTTTGATGCGCTTGATTAACAAGACTATAACAAACGAATGTATGCCGGTCAAGCAAATTACAAAATTTTCTATTTTTTTATACCTTTCCACCCTTATATGTTTTAACTTTTTACAAAGCAAATTCCTAGTATAATGTGGAATTCTACATAAATACAAAAAAAGACAATTTGGAAAAACTGCCTTTTATATAATTTCTAATTGATAGCGATTATTCAAAAGATGAAATAACTTCTGATGTTCTTCTGTATACGGAACATAATCATGATCGCCATTTTTAAAAATAGATTCTAAATATTCATAATATACAAACTTAATGTCCGTAAGTTCTTCTACCTGTAATTTAGTATGATCAATATCTAAATTACGATGAAGAAGATAAACATCATCAAACACATTAATCAGATACTCACGTTCTTGTTGACTTCTTTTTATTGTAAATAAGTATTCTAAGTCTTGTTCTAAAACATCTAAATCAAGTTCTTCTTTTAACTCTCTAATACCAGCTTGAAGACTACTTTCGCCGGCTAAAACATGACCCGCTGTAGAAATAGCCCACAAATTAGGAAACGTTTTTTTATAAGGATTTCGTTTTTGAACAAGCAATTCTTGTTTATCATTTATAATCCAAATATGGACAGAACGATGCCAATGCCCATCCTGATACAATTCTTCTTTAGTTTCTTGTTTTCCAACAAATTGCCCATTTTCATCTAAGACATCAATCAATTCCTTAAAATCATCTGCCATTTATTATCACCTATCTTACTATAACACAAAAAACAAAAGACAGAAAAACTTTACGACTCGATTGACAAAATTCGACATTTTTAACTATTGTCGAAAAAGAAGCAGTTGACATTCTATATCAGGCGCAATATTTTCCTGAAATTCTTTACCAAAATCAACCTTACCAACAATTGTCCCATAATGAATGGGAATGACTACTTTAGGCTTCATTTGATTGACCAAAGCTACCGCTTCACTTACATCCATAGTAAATTTTCCCCCAATTGGGATAAATAAATAATCTACTTTAAGATTTTCCATAAAAGGTAATCTATCTGTATCCCCCATTATATAATAAGTAATATTTCCATCACGAAATAAGTAACCTACCCAATTATTGAGGGCAGGATGAAAAGGTTTATCCAAATTATAAGCAGCAACCACAGATACCGAATATCCCGCTACAGTAATTTCCTCCTGAGGAGCGACTCCAACAATCTGATTAGAAGGAAAAAATCTACTTACTTCTTCTATACAATCTTTAGGACAAACAATAATAGATTCTTCCCTTTTCACTTTAAGAATATCCTCAATACTAAAATGGTCATAATGACTATGGGTAATAAAAATCACATCCGCATCATGTTTAGAATAAGAAAGATGAAAAGGATCAAAATAAATAATTTTTTCTAACTCTAAGCGAATACTACTCTGTTCATTAATCGTAATCATACTAATAACCTCCCTATCCTCTATAGTTTAACAAATGCCTACTTAAAAAACAAGAAAGGATAACTATTTTCTCAAGTTATCCCTTACTAATCTATATAAAACATCTAGTGGTACTACATTACACTTCTAAACAACTTCTGATGAAAATTCTAGAAATCTCTCGTTCAGAAAGTACTTTTCCTTGACTAACTAACACATCATTAATCACTAAAGCAGGAATATTTTCAATCTGATATTTTTTCTTGTCTTTAGGATCATTTAATTCTGTTAAATTAATCTCTAAGTCAGAATGATCAATTGCTCTTCGTAATTCTTTTTTTAATTTCATTCCATTACTACAATTGGAACCAATAACTTTTACTTCGATATCCATCTCTCCTTTCACTATTCATTCTACTACCAAAATATGGGAAAAATATGGGGAAAATAAGAAAAAATGTAAAAGGATAAATAAAACTAAACAAGAAAATAAAGAAAAATGGGATAACGATAAAACTTATTTCATATGATGAATTGTAGAAAGGAATGATAAAATGAATATGGAAACACTTAAAGTTTCATCTAAATCCAATCCCAACAGTGTAGCTGGAGCCTTAGCCAACGTATTCCGAGAAAAAGGTACTGTAGAAATACAAGCTGTAGGAGCTGGAGCTCTAAATCAAGCGATTAAAGCGATCGCTATTGCTAGAGGCTTTGTTGCTCCTAGTGGTAAAAACTTAGTATGTATCCCTGCCTTCACTGATATTACGATCGACGGCGAAGAAAGAACCGCTATTAAATTGATCATCGAAGCAATTTAATCATTTTCTAATCAAACAATTAAAATCTAATATCCAAATAATATCTAGTAAAATATTCGTAAATTGCTTGATAAAAGAAAAAGATTTGGATATAATAAACATGTAAATACAAAAAGAAAGACAATAATAGGAATTTTTTATAGAGACTTAGTGGTTGGTGAAAACTAAGAAAAAAACCTATTTAATCTACTTTCTTCGTGGATCTAATCAATCCCGGTTAACAGCCGTTATCGCAAGTAAGTAAAAAAAAGGATGGTACCGTGTATTTATGCACTCCTTGTAACCATTCTTTTTTTGTTGGAGGAGAACATGAATCGTTTAGCATTTTATATCGGAATAGAAAATCTAGAAGAAATTAAAAATATCGACAATTTATATCTAAAAGCAAAAACACTCGTCGATTTATTGTTTGCCGAAAAGAAAGATAAAGCCGGAAAACCTTATCTAGGACATCTTTACCGAGTATCAGAAAAAATGACTACTTTAGAGGGAAAAGTAGCCGGCTTACTACATGATGTCGTAGAAGATATTAAAACACCAGATTTTCCAGAATTAGATGTCACTTTCGACGATTTACGAGATATTAAAATACCAGAAGAAATTATCGAAGCCCTGCAATTGGTGACTAAAACACCACCATCCAGCCGTTTTTTATCCAAACAAGAGAGGCTAAACTACTACTACCAAGAAATCGATACCATTATCGAAAGTAAAAATCTTTTGGCAATTGAACTAAAAACTGCGGATATGTCAGACAACTATAATCCGGAAAGACTTAGTGAACTACCAAAAGAAAAAAGAGAATGGTTCAAAGAAAAATATAGCGAACCACTAAAAAAATTAACACTAGTAAAAGAAAGGATGATATAACATGTTAGATATCAAATTTATTAAAGAAAATAAAGAATTAGTAAAAGAAAATATAAAAAAGAAATATCAAGATAAAAAATTACCCTTGGTAGATGAAGTAGTAGATCTCTATGATAAAGTCTGTGCCTTAAAGTTAGAAGGAGATAATTTACGTAGTGAAAAAAACAATGCTTCTAGTCAAATTGGTGCTTATATGCGGGAGAAAAAGAAAGAAGAAGCGGAAAATCTAAAGAAAAGAGTAGTAGAAATTAATGAACGCTTAACTACTCTTGAAAAAGAAGAAGCAGAATACAATACTAAATTAAAAGAAAAACTCATGGTAATTCCTCAAATGATTGATGAGAGTGTTCCCATTGGAAAAGATGATAGTGAAAATGTCGAAATTGAAAAATTTGGCGAACCTATTGTTCCTGATTTTGAAGTTCCCTATCATGCCGATATTCTTGCTAAAATTAACGGGCTAGATAAAGAAAGTGCAGGAAGAACTAGTGGTAATGGATTCTACTATCTAATGGGAGATGCCGCAAGAATACATTCTGCAATGATTAGTTATGCTAGAGACTTTATGATCAACAAAGGATTTACTTATTGTATTCCGCCATTCATGATTAGAGGAGATGTCGTTAATGGTGTCATGAGCTTTGAAGAAATGGAAGCAATGATGTATAAAATTGAAAATGAAGATCTCTTCTTAATTGGCACTAGTGAACATTCGATGATTGGAAAATTTAAAGGACAAATCGTCGAGGAAAACACACTACCAATCACCTTAACTAGCTACTCACCATGTTTTAGAAAAGAAGTCGGCGCTCATGGTATCGAAGAACGAGGAATCTATCGTGTTCACCAATTTGAAAAACAAGAAATGGTCGTTTTATGTAAGCCTGAAGAAAGTATGGACTGGTATAATAAAATGTGGTCATACACCGTTGAATTCTTTAGAAGCTTAGATATTCCCGTTCGAACACTAGAATGTTGTAGTGGCGATCTTGCCGATTTAAAAGTAAAATCATGCGATGTTGAAGCATGGAGTCCTCGTCAACAAAAATATTTTGAAGTAGGAAGTTGTTCAACCTTAGGAGATGCACAAGCTAGACGGCTAGGAATCAGAACTAAAGGAGAAAAAGGAACTTATCTTGTCCACACTTTAAATAATACTGTTTTAGCTACCCCAAGAGGTCTTATTGCTTTCTTAGAAAACAATGTCCAAAAAGATGGTAGTATAAAAATACCAAAAGCACTTCAACCTTATATGGGAGGAAAACAAATAATTGAACCAGTCAATCGTTAAATAATCTCTAAAAAAAGAAAAAAGCATCAGCATTCACTAATTGAAAAACTGATGTTTTTTTGTATATAAAAGGATAAAATAAGTGAGAGAACAAAATACAGCCAAGAAAAAAGATGCAACTTATGCATCTTATAATTCTTCTACTTGTTCTGGAGCTGCTGTTGGTTGAGTAGCTACTGGTGTCGGAATTTCAACAGGTGTTGGTTGAACAGGTTGTATACTTGGTGTCTCAACGGCAATTGGTTTTACCTCTTCGCTAACCGTATTAACAGCTGGTATAGGTTGAACTTCTGGCATTGGAATAGACTGTACTTCAGGAACTGGAGAAACTGTTTGACTAGCTACTTCAGCAATTTTAGCCTCATCCATAGCACCACCATAAGGTTCATGATGTTCATCCATCTTTGGCAAATTTTGAGTAGCTTCTAATGGATCGTTACCACCATAAATAGGTTTATGTTCATCAACATTAACATTAGCAATTGCATCGGCTGGATTAGCTCCACCATAAACAGAAACCATTGTTTTATCTAAATTAGTTGCATTAGGCATTTCTAAAGACTCTTCATTAGAAATAGTAGGTACAGAATTAATCTCTGTTGTTGATACAACAGGTTCTGGTACAGGCATAACTGGTACTTCTGCGGTAACACTAGGATCAGCTGTTACAGTTTCAGGAACAACAGAATTACTATCTGCACTAGGTACTGCCGAAACTTCGTTACTATTGATCACTAATTCAGGTGATACAGTAGTTGTTTGATTTGCCTCTACTCCTGTTGGAGTAACCGTATTCACATCTGTACTAACAGTAGCATCAACACCACCAACGACTGGTTGTTCAGTAGCCGTAGCTTCAACATTAGTAGAAGCTGGGGCAGTATTTACATCAGTTGGCTGATTACTATTCTTTTTTCCTTTTTTACTTCCTACTATAAATAATATTAATGCTAGAATTAATAAAACAACTCCACAAGTTATAAGTATCCCAGATACACTTGTAAACCATGCACCTAGGTCAATCGCTAAAATATTCATAAAAATCCATCTCCCTTATTTTATTCTATTTACATGATAGCAAAAAAAAACAATAAATGCAATTATTTTTAACACTTTTAAAATAGAAACCCCAAACAAAAGAAAAAGTTCACAAAAAACGTAAACTAATGTCAAACAAAAATATTTTTAATCACTCTCTGAAAAAAAAAGGCAACCACACTTTTCCACATGGCTTTTTTTCAAAAATAAGTTTCTCTTTACTAACAGGATGAAAAAAAGCTAAATGATAACTATAAAGAGAAAGTTGCTCGGCAGGAATTCCTCCATAGCGCCGATCTCCTAATAAAGGGTAGCCACGAGAAGCAAATTGAACACGAATTTGATGATGTCTACCAGTCAACAATTGAATACGAACCAATGAATAACTATCCTTTTCCTTGACTACTTGATAAGATAATTTTGCTTCTTTTCCTTCAGGATCATAAGCAGAAACCACAACCGTATTCCCATTAGATACCTTCTTTAAATAATCACAAAATTCGCCTTTTTTCTCCTTCATTCTTCCACAAATAATTGCGTAATATTGTTTTTCTAATTCATGTTTTTGCACTTGTTTAGATAGTCTAGCCGCTGCCTTTGATGTTTTAGCAAAAACCATGATTCCTCCAACTGGACGATCTAAGCGATGAACTAATCCTAAATAAACGTTACCAGGTTTATGATATTTTTCTTTTAAATACGCTTTAATTAAAGTAAGCATATCCATATCCCCCGTCACATCAGCTTGACTGAGAATATTACATGGCTTAACTACAACAATTACATGATTATCTTCATATAAAACTTCTAACTTATTCATCAAAAATATATCTCCCGTAAATACCACATGGTAATACCAAATCGCCTTCCTTAATAGGTAGACCGATTTCTTCTGTTTCAATTGTGCCAGAAAACTTAGTAAAATGTACCTTATAAAGATTAGCTAATACTTCCTTAGAAAAACCCGCTGTATAAGAATTAATTAAAAAGAATAAAGGTTGTTCACTAAGTAACTCTGTACATAGAGAAATTAATGGATCCAAATCCTTTTCAATATCCCAAACTTCTCCGTTTGCTCCTCTACCATAACTAGGAGGATCCATAATAATTACATCATAATGATTACCTCGTCTAATTTCCCGCTTTACAAATTTGACAACATCATCAACAATAAAACGAATTGGACATTCCTCTAAACCGGACAATTTTACATTTTCCTTTGCCCATTCGATCATCCCCCTAGAAGAATCAACATGAACTACACTAGCCCCAGCCGAAAGACAAGCAACACTTGCTCCTCCCGTATAAGCAAAAAGATTAAGCACTTTAATTGGACGATTGGCATTTTTAATCTTCTCCATCATAAAATCCCAGTTAACAGCTTGTTCAGGAAATAAACCGGTATGTTTAAATCCCATCTGCTTAATATGAAAAGTCAAATGCTTATAATGAATATTCCATGATTCTTTAGTCTTCCTTAAATTTTCCCAATGTCCACCACCCTTATTGCTTCGATAATAACAAGCATGAATATTAGGATAACGTTTGAGTAAATCCCCCCTATCCCAAATTACTTGTGGATCAGGTCTTAAAAGATAAATATCATCCCATCGTTCCAATTTCATACCCAAAGAGCTATCAATAATTTCATAGTCTTTCCATGAATCAGCTAACTTCATATTATTACACCTCATTCAGTAGTTTACCACACTTTTAAAAAGATACCAAAGAAAAAGATATCGCCAAATGATATCTTTATTTCGTTTTTGACTCTTTCTTAGTCAAAGCCTCATGATTATAATAAGCAACTTTAGGGACTGCATCATAATCAAATGTATTTAAAAGCTGAAAATATTCACCAATACGGGCAAGATTCTCCTCAGGAATATTCTCTAAATAAGGAGCAAGTGCCTGAATAAACTTAGGTTTAGAAGAAAACATATAATCAAAATCTTCGCTAGTTAACGCCTGTTGATAATTATCCATCACTTCGATAAATTGTTCATAATAGCGAATATCGGAATTAAGTTTTAACAATTCATCCCTAATTATATCCGTATTATCTTGCGAATATGCTTCTAACATCTTATCAGCACCAATTATTTCACAAAGGCACCTTGTAATTAATACATGATCATAATAGCCAGACCGATCTAATGAAAAATCATCGATATATTCAGAAGAAATTATCGTAGTCATCCCTTCATTTAAAAAAGTAGATTCTAACTTTCCGGTCGCATGAACTAATTCGTGTCCCAAATCACTGCGATAATCTTCAAAGCTTTTTTCTTTTCCATCATTATTATATTGATAAATAATATTATTAAAAGAATCGTATCGAGCGACACGCTTCATTACAGATTCATCATCTTTTCTACTAGAATCAATAATATCAAAAGAAAGATAACAATCATAGATTCTTTCATAATCTAAATAAGGATTATCTAAGAAATATTGCTTTAAAGAAGTAGCTATTTTGGCATCCTCTTCTTCAATAAAAGGATTAAGCTCAAATGCACCCATTAACAAGTTAACAGCTGCATCCTTATCGGTTACCATTTCATTCCCATCAGAGAAAGGGTTTTCTACTCTACCAAGTAATAAATCACGCCGAAGAGAATGAACTTGCTTCAAGGCAACATCCATATTAACTGAAAAATTCTTTATCCCAAATGATACATTTAAACTAATAAGAAAAGCACTAAGAGCGACTTTTAATCTATTGAATGTTTTACATTTGGGTAAATTCCTATTACGTTGAATAAGAGTCGCTCCTTGAAGCAAACTATTAACCGATAAAAGATAAGAAAGTACTCCGGCATGAGGAGGATAAATAAAGGGAAGTGCCATTTGGACAAAAACAACAAGATCATAAGTATTAGTAAACCGAAGTTGTTCTTGTTCAAATTGTTCTATTTTACGAAGACCATCCTCAGTATTGATAACAATTTTGTCTTTTCCTACGTGAGTTTTTAACTCTTTTAATTTTTCGGACAATTTATCTTGAAATTTCAATTTTTGCTTGGAACTTAATTTTAAATAATAATTAGGAACCGAATAATATAAAGTACTATCCCCTTTCTCTACTAAAATAGCAGATAAAAATTCTTCTTTGCTTATAGGATCCCTTTTATATTCCACATAAACGTTATCAAATTTACTCTTCTTCATGAACCATCCTCATAAATTTTTCATATAACTGTCGGCATTTTTCAGCGTCCATTGCTTCTTTATCCTGATAAGGATTAAAAATCCCTAACTTTTGATATTTTTCATCTCCTAATTTATGATAAGGCAAAAATTCAATTTTTTGAACATTCTTTATCTTTTTAATAACTTCTTTTAATCCTTTCAAATACTCATCATTATCCATAACACCTGGTACAATCACTTGTCTAATCCAAACGGAAACACCACTTCTATTCATCGCTTCAATAAATGTAAAGGAATCATCGATTTCATGACCCGTCAAATCTTTATATCCTTGTCTTGTTACATGCTTAATATCAAATAAAACCAAGTCAACATACGACAAAATCTCATCGTAATCACCATTTCCAACACCAGCTGTATCAAGAGCTATATGGATACCTTCTTTTTTTAAGAGTTTACATACTTCAATCACAAATTCACTTTGTAAAAGAGGTTCCCCTCCAGAAAAAGTTACCCCGCCACTATTTCTTTTAAAATAAGGTTTATTCCGTAAAATCTTACGGGCTAACTCTTCTTTAGTATAATTCTCTTTTCCTTTTATCCACATTTCGGGATTATGACAATACTTACAACGTAGCCTACATCCACTTAAGAAAACAACCGTTCTAATTCCCGGACCATCTAATAAGCCGAAAGTCTCTAAGGAATCAACACTACCTTTAATCATTATATTTTCTCGTGGAAGGTTCTAGCGATTACTTCTTCTTGTTGTTTTCTCGTTAAACGGTTAAAGCGAACAGCATATCCAGATACACGGATCGTTAGTAATGGATATTTTTCAGGATCTTCCATCGCTTCAATTAAAGTCTCACGATTTAACACGTTAACATTTAAGTGATGCGCTCCTTGAATAAAGTATCCATCCAATAAGCTAACTAAGTTTTCTACTTGTTCTTCTTTCGTATGCCCTAAAGTAGTCGGTACGATAGAGAAAGTATTACTGATACCATCACGACAACAATCACCATAATTAATTTTAGCAACTGAATTCAAGCTAGCAATTGCGCCACTAGTATCTCTACCATGCATAGGATTAGCACCGGGTGCGAATGGAACTCCGGCTTTTCTACCATCTGGAGTAGAGCCAGTCTTAGAACCATAAACAACATTTGAAGTGATTGTCAAAACAGATAGTGTTGGATGGGCATCGCGATAACAAGGATGTTTCTTTAATTCCGCATAGAATTTTTCTAGCACTTCAACCGCAATAGAATCTACTCGATCATCATCATTTCCATATTTAGGGAAATCTCCTTCGATTTCAAAGTCAACAGCAATTCCTTCTTCATTACGAACTGGTTTTACTTTGGCATATTTAATTGCGGATAAACTATCGGCAACAACAGATAATCCAGCTACCCCATAGGCCATCAAACGATTAACATTCGTATCATGTAAAGCCATCTGTCCAGCTTCATAAGCATATTTATCATGCATGTAATGAATAATATTCATCGCATTTGCATAAATTTCCGCTACTTTTTCAAGCATCTTGAAATAAGTTTCTTTTACCTTATTATAATCTAATACCTCGTCTGTCATTTTGTCGAAACCAGATACAATTAAACCACCTTTAACTTCATCAACGCCACCATTTATCGAATAAAGTAATGCTTTAGCTAAGTTACAACGTGCCCCAAAGAATTGCATATCCTTTCCTTCACGCATCGCAGAAACACAACAAGCAATCGCATAATCATCTCCATAAATTGGACGCATAACATCATCATTTTCATATTGAATCGCATCGGTATTGATACTCATCTTTGCGCAATACTTCTTGAATGATTCTGGTAACTTTTCACTCCATAATACTGTCATATTAGGCTCTGGTGCTGGGTCTAAATTTGTCAAAGTGTGTAAAATACGATAACTTGTTTTCGTTACCATACTAGTATGGGTATCTTCGGTAATACCACCAATGGAACAAGTAACCCAAGTTGGATCACCTGAGAATAATTCGTCATATTCAGGTGTTCTTAAATGGCGAACCAAACGAAGCTTAATAATGAATTGGTCAATCAACTCTTGAGCGCCAACTTCATCTAAAGTTCCTTCTTCCATATCACGATTAATATAAATATCTAGAAAAGCATCTACTCTTCCTAAACTCATAGCTGCACCATTATTTTCTTTAACAGCAGCTAAATAACCAAAATATGTCCATTGGACTGCTTCCTTACTATTTTTAGCCGGTTTAGAAATATCATAACCGTACTTAGCAGCCATTTTCTTAATCTCGTCTAAAGCCCGATACTGCATCGAAACATCTTCTCTTAATTGAATCAAATCATTCGTCATTGGCCCAAGCAATTGTTCAAAATCCTTTTTCTTTTCCGCCATTAGGAAATCAATTCCGTATAAGGCAACACGACGATAATCACCAATAATACGGCCACGTCCATAAGCATCAGGTAATCCCGTCAATAAACCAACATGTCTTGCTTTTTTAATTTCATCAGTATAAGCATCAAACACCCCTTGATTATGAGTCTTTCTAAATTCATTGAAATATTTATCCACGGTTGGATTAAGTTGGTATCCATATGCTTCAAGCTCTTGATATACCATTCTAATTCCACCATAAGGATTAACGATTCTCTTTAATGGGGCATCTGTTTGAAGTCCAACAATCACCTCATTATCTTTATCGATATATCCTGCTTCATAAGCATTAATTCCTGACATATGATCAGTATCAATATCTAATACATGTTTCTTTAATTCTTCTTTTAATAAGTCACTACATTTATCCCAAACAGCTTTTGTCTTAGGAGTAGTACCTACTAAAAAATGTTCATCTTCTTGGTATGGTTTATAGTTAAGTTGGATAAAATCACGAACATTAATTTCACTCGTCCATTTTCCTTCTTTAAAACCTCTCCATTCTTCTTTCATTTTATACCTCCCTTTTACAGTAATTAGTATACCACAAAAGAGGAAATTCTAATATCTATTTCACCCCATATTGACATTTTTTATTTACTATTTAAAATTTCATTATAAAAATGATAAATTATTTTGAAAACTAGGCGAGAGTTCTAATTCAGCGAAAAAACTCTTCATATATTAAACTAGAAAGGAGGATAAAAAATGAAAAAAGACGACTGTGAAAATCGCTTTCCAAGACTACCATTTGGCTGTTTTCTGATAGGGCCAACAGGGCCGACGGGACCAACAGGGCCATCTACTGGTGAAACGGGACCGACTGGACCGACGGGACCAACAGGGCCAATAGGACTTGCCGGTCTACCTGGACCAACGGGACCTACGGGACCGACAGGACCTACAGGAGCTACGGGTTTAACAGGGCCTACGGGACCAACTGATGCATATTCAAATTTCTTCTATTTTTTATTTCCTACTTCCGCACCACTCTTATTACACTTTATCTCTTGATAAAGCAAATGAAAAAGAAAGGGAATTTACTCCACTTTCTGAATCAAAAAATCTAAAGCATTAATTTTAGACATAATCTCAACGACTTGTTTTTCTTTTTTTACTTTGGCTAGCAACATTCCCGTTTCTAAAAAAACTTGATAAGATTCCACTCCTTTAATGGTACTTAAACAATTTTCCACTCGTCTCTTACACCCATCACATTTCATACCATCAATCTTAAATTTTACTTCCATTTTCGTTTTACACCTCCTAAGCGCAAAGAATTCAAAACTACTGTTAAACTACTAAGGGTCATTGCTAAACTACCTATTATTGGATTCATCGTAATACCAACACCAGAAAGTACTCCCATCGCAATTGGAATCATACAAAGATTATAGAAAAATGCCCAAAATAAATTTTGCCTAATTAATTGATAAGAACGCTTACTAATATCGATAAAGTCTAAAATATTTAACAGATTATTATTCATTAAAATTACATCTGCTGAGTCCATCGCTACATCCGTTGCCTGATTAATACTAATTCCAATCGTGGCATTAATCAAAGCCGGCGCATCATTAATGCCATCTCCTACCATAATCACTTTCTTATTTTGAGCCACTAACTCTTGAATATAGTTTGCCTTATCTTTCGGCATAATATCCGCTTTAACATTATTTTTCTTAATACCAAGTTCAGAAGCCACTTGCCAAGCTACTTCTAAGTGATCTCCCGTTAACATTACCACTTCAATTCCTCGGTGCCCAGCTTCATAAATCGCCCGCTTCGTGTCTTCTCTCACGACATCTTTAACTCCAATAATACCAATTAATTTTTTATTGCGAACAACATAAATAATACTACATCCTGCTTTAGTGAAAACTTTTTCTTCTGAAAGATAATGATTATCCACCTTCAAATAAGTAAGCAATTTATGATTACCTAAATGATAAACATCTTTTCCTATCCTACCAGTCAAGCCAAGTCCAGCTAAACTTTCAAAATCATGAACCGTTAATTTTTCTGTTACCGTAAATGCCGTCTTAATTGGATGTGTAGAATAGTTTTCTAAATTACTAACGATATTTAAAAACTTTTTATTTGTTAAACTAGGATCATGTTTAAAGTCAAAAACCTTAAGCTTTCCTAAAGTCAAAGTACCTGTTTTATCAAAGACAATAGTATCGATTGCCTTGGCTTTTTCTAATACCGCACCATTTTTTAAAAATAAACCTCTTTTCGCACACAAACCATTACTAACAACTACTACTAACGGTACAGCTAAACCTAATGCACAAGGACAAGCAACAACTAGTACCGTAACAAAACGAGTAAAACTTATCTCAAAAGATAAACCAAGTAGAAAGTTAATCACAAAAGTAAAAATAGCCAAAATCACGATGAAAGGAACAAAATAACCACTAATTTTATCAGCTAATTTTTGAACTTTACTTTTCGTATTAGTAGCTTCAACTACCATTTTTACAATCTCTGAAATTGTGGAATCACGACCAATCCTCTCGGCTTGATACTCAATATAGCCATCATAACAAATAGAACCGGCTATTACTTTTTTATTTTCTACCTTCAATACTGGAATACTTTCTCCTGTAATAAAACTCTCATCAACATACGTTTTCCCACTAACAACAACGCCATCAACAGCGATTTTATCTCCAGCTTTCGCAATCAAAATATCTCCGGAAGAAACTTCATCAATCGTCACTTCTTTTTCCTCGTTTTCTACTTTTAAAGTAGCTTTAGAAGGAGTAATCTGTACTAATTTTTGAATCGCTCCTCTTGTTTTATCTTTACTAAATGATTCAATATAGCGCCCTAGTTTTACAAAATAAATCACCATCGAAGAAGATTCAAAATATAAATGATGTAAATACATAGTGTCTCCTGAAAGAATCATCACATATCCATATAAACTATAAATCATACTAAAGAAAACACTAAACAACACAAGCGTATCCATATTAGGCATTTTATGAATTAAATTCAAAAAACCACTTTTTAAAATATCTCTTCCAAAGAAAAGAAAAATCAAACTAATCAAAAGTAAAATAGTCGATAAAACCGTAGGAGAAGAAAGAAAAGAAATGACGGGAAAGCCTAACATCTCACCCATACCAAGATACATCATCATCAAAAGAAGAAACGCTAACAGAATATAAACTTTTTTATCTTCCTTCTTAACTTCAAAATCGCCTACTCCCTTAAACTCTCCTAAACTTTGAAAACCGGCTTCCTTAACAAAACGCTCCAAATCTTTTACTTCCAAATTTTCATATTCGATAGTCGCCAAAGAAAGTACTAAGTTAACAGAAGCCGATAAAACACCATTTTGTTTTAATAGATACTTTTCTAATCCAGACGAACAAGCACTACAAGTCATCCCATCTATTCTTAAAACTATCTTTTTCATTTAACTACCCCTTTCTACTTTCTTCTATTATACTTCTATTTTTTATTTTATCTAATTTTTTTGATCATTTTATTTATCTGTTCTCTAGTAGTATTTATATAATTTATCTCATCTACTGTGAAATTGTTCTCCATAACTGTCTCTTGTTTTTCCTGTTCTGAATAATAGTCCCAGTCAATGATATATTGACGAAGTAATTGTCTTCTTTGGTATAATTCACTTTTCTTTCCTAAAAGTACCCCTTGATCAAATTTTAAAGGGACAAAATAACTTTCTTCTATATCTTCTGCTTCTAAACCGTAATCCTTAATTTTAGTTAGTTTTTTATTCTCATCTGTTTCTAACCCTACATCTAAGATTTGATATTCTTTCATTGTTTTCAAATAACGAACAAAAGCCGTATAGATTAATTGTTGTTCTTCTGAAGTTAGGTGATACTCCGTAACTAATAATTTATACATCTCTACAATATCATCTACTGTTTGTTTACTATCTTTATCCACATTAATTTCTTCAATTAAATAATTGTATAACTCTTCTAACCAAGCATCTTCGCGTTGTTGTCTAGTTTGTAAGAAAACTTGATGACGAATTGCTTCTTCTAAAGTAATTACCCGTTTACTCATATCTTGTAAAATACGATTACTATCTAATCCTAACTCCAATAACATATGCTTCACTAAATGTCCATATTTTTCATATACCCAAGTAGCAGTTTTCTTTTGTCCATGATGAAGATAATCAATTAAACTACGATTAATTAACTGTTCTAAAGAATCATGTTCACAAAATTCTTGTAACCTAACAGCTCGACTAACTACTTCATAATTATAACCATTCTCTAAACAGAAAGCTTTTAAGGTTTTTCCCTGATAAACAAGTGGTGATTGTTTTTGCCTACTATTGTTTGTAGATTCTTTATCTTTAGTTCTTTCTAAATATGATTTCAAAGTTTCAAAATCAATATCAAAGTACTTCAAAATTTCTTCAACAGAAACTTCTTCTCGCCTACTTTTTCTTCTTTTTTCCCTTAAATTGGATAAACAACTAACTACACGACTTGCCTTAATAGAATCACCATGAAACAAATTCGTATACTTTTCAATCGTAGAGAAAGTATTCTTTCTTTCTGCCAATTTCTCTTTAGAATCAAAAATTCCTCTTTCTTCATAATATTGTCTTGCCTCAGAATCTAACTTAATTTTTCCACTTTTTAAATCTTTAATTCTTGTACCTATATTGATTTTTTGATCATTAATTTCTATCACAGTTCTAGTGGGTATTTTCCAATAATCTTTGTCAGGATTTTCCTTCTTCCATATTTCTAAAGCCTCGCGATACTTTTTCTCACTAATTCTTTTACTATCTAACACTCCTTTTGATTCCCAGTACTCACGAACATCTTCATCTAATTTATCTAAATGAAGTTTCATAGTGTTTATTCTTACACCAATTCTAATTTTTTTTCCATCCACTTCTACTACCGCTTTTCGAGTAATATCTCTATATTCTTTATCGGGATTTTCTCTTTTCCATATCTCTAGTGCTTCACGGTATTCTTCTTCAGTAACACTATTTCTTTTCCGTTCTAGTACTCCTTTTGATTCCCAATACCTACGAACATCTTCATCTAATTTATCTAGAT
>CASFOW010000069.1 GCA_949296705.1 uncultured bacterium | reverse complement strand
GTTTGAGGGTTTAAAGATGTATATGCAAAGTTTAGTATTAAAATAAGTGAACAAAAATAGTAGGGTGGCGACCATCCGAAATTGGTCTATGGAGAGTCTAAAGGACTCAGTGAAGTAGAAATGCCTTGTAGTGATGCAAGGTCAGTCAAACTTGTTTGACTTTTGTTCTCTTATAGGAAAGTTCATTTCTTATAAGATGGGCAAAAAAAAGTTCGTGAAAATAAAACTAAGCATACTAAAAACATGCTTAGTTTTAAAAGCAGAAAATTATAAAATTAGTTAATCTTCTTTATATTCAAAAACTTTACCATTTACGCTAATGTAATAGATAGGAACCATTAAACCATCACATTTTTCACAATCAAATCTGGGTGGAACAGAGGTATCAACTCCAATTTGATCAGCTGAATCTAAAAATTCTACTACATCACGTGGAATCCTTTCTTTAGTTTTACATTTTAAGCAAATAAATTCAATTTCTTTAGGATTTTTAGACATAATAACACAACCTTTCTTTAAGTAAAAGCATAAACAAAATCCATAATGGTTCCACAATTAGGACATTTTAAAGGGTCAATATTAAATGAAGTAATAAGTAAATTACGCCATTTAGTAAGAGAACGATAAAAAGGAAGTTTAGCTTTATCAATTAGTTTTTTACAAGCATCATATAATTTGTGTTTTTTAGAAGCATAAAAGCCATAATATCTAATTGTTTTAAAGTTTCTATCAGGAATATGTCTGATAAGTCTAGCAATAAACTCAAATATATGAATACGTTCGACGACAAATAAATCATCTTCATGGCGTTGATGCCAAAAAGAAATGAAATTATCCTCATCAATATCTATTATACGATATTGAGCAAAGCAAGGTCTACCACAATAACGTAAAATATAAGAAATAGCTTTTTTAGAATTAGGAAATTCATTCTTTTTTGCTCTAACATAAAAGCCATTATTGTATTTAGAATAAATTTTATTTTTAATAGGTCTAAATTTAGATTTGCCAATATCATTTTCAAGTAAATCAAGAAGAATTTTTTGAAAACGTTTACGAAGCATATCAAAAGGAATGAAGTCCATTTTCTTTTCTCCGGTATTACCAAGCGCAAATTCAGATAATAAACAATGAATATGAACATTCCATTTATCATCCCGACCAAAAGTGTGTAAAGTAAGGATAAAACCAGGAGTTAAGTTTTTATCTTTGTATTTTTCTTTATACCAAGAAAGAAGAGTTTTGCTAACTGCTTCAAACATAAAGTTAAGTCTTTTACGATCTTCTAAAAATAAAGGCCACAGGATGTCAGAAATAGTAAAAACAAGATGACGATGGGTGCCAGAGATAAGTTTAGATTCAATATTAAGAGCCCGTTGTTTAGCATATTTAACACCACAAGAGTTGCAAAATCTACTTTTGCAAGTATTAAATACTCTAAGAGTATTGTTGCATTCAGGGCAACGATAAGTGGAACAACCAAGATGAATGGTTTTACATAACATCATTCTTTCGACATCAACTTTAACAACGTTGCGGATAGTTAAATTATGATTGTCAGCATATTCAAGAAAGTCATACCAGAAGTCAGAAAAAATATCCTTTAAAGTAAAATATTTAGTTTTAGGATATGCTTTATATAAATCATCGGAAGTTTTAAAAGTGTTAATTATACTCATAAATAAATTATAATACAAAAATAACCAAACCCAAAGGGTTTGGCGATAAAAATAAATGGCTTTGTCATTTATTTTTATCTTTTTTTATTTTATGGATTTATATCAAAAAGTTAAATAAATCTAAAAATTTATCATAATTAAAAAATACAATAAACAAGGCTCC
>CASFOW010000068.1 GCA_949296705.1 uncultured bacterium | reverse complement strand
ATTAGAATGCGTAAATGAAAATGATCGATTTACGGTAAGCGAAGAGAATGGAAATGGAACTTTAACCTATCCAGTAGCGTTATTAACCGCCGATGAAATAGCGTATGCTGGAGGAGTTAATGGTAAAAGTAATAGTAGTTATTATTTATATACAAATAATGCTTTTTGGTCCTTGTCGCCTGACTACTTCAGTGGTAGTACTGCGCTCGTGTTCATCGTGCACTCGACTGGCAGTCTCAGCTACAACTTCGTCAACACGAGCGGCGTTCGGCCTGCGGTTTCACTACGGCCTGGAGTAAAGGTAACAAGTGAAGGAGACGGGACTATGGAGAATCCATATGTAGTGGTAGGGTAAATTGATTTTCTAGAACAGGTAAATATCTTCAAAAATAATTGAATAGTAATATGAAAGCAGAAAGAATATCAATATCTTCTGTTTTTTTCTAAATAGAAATATAATGGAAAATATTCTTAAATCTTTTCCTGTTTTCTGATATAATGAATCTGGTGGTAAAACATGAGAAAAGAAAACATTCGTAATTTTTCAATCATCGCACATATTGATCATGGGAAAAGTACCCTTGCGGATCGCTTATTAGAAGCAACTGGAGCTTTATCTAAGCGAGAGTTAAAAGAACAAACTTTAGATTCAATGGATATTGAGCGTGAGCGTGGAATTACGATTAAATTAAATGCTGTAGAATTAAATTATCATACTGATCATGGCGAGTATATTCTTCATTTAATTGACACACCGGGTCATGTCGATTTTTCTTATGAAGTAAGTAGAAGTCTTGCAGCTTGTGAAGGAGCTTTACTAGTAGTCGATGCTGCTCAAGGAATTGAAGCCCAGACATTAGCTAATTTATATCTAGCTTTAGAAAATGATTTAGCAATTATCCCGGTAATTAATAAAATTGATTTACCTAATGCCGATATTGAAAAGGTAAAACAAGAACTTATTGATGCGATTGGGTTTAATCCTGATGAGTTTATTTTAACTAGTGCCAAAACTGGAGAGGGAATTAATGAATTGTTAGATGCAATCATCGATAGAATTCCCGCTCCTAAAGGAGATGAAGATGCTCCTCTACAAGCCTTGATTTTTGATAGTTTCTTTGATTCTTATCGAGGAGTAATTATCTCTTGCCGTATTGTGAATGGTACGATTAAGCAAGGAGATACCATTCGCTTAATGGAAACAAAAGCAGAATATGAAGTGATTGAATTAGGCGTTATGCATCCCAAAGAAGAAAAACGGGAATTTCTAAAAGCCGGTGATGTTGGTTTTATTTCTGCTTCGATTAAAAATATCCAAGATGTTCGGGTAGGTGATACGGTGACATTAGCTAAAAATCCGGCTTCTTGTCCTCTACCTGGATATAAACCTATGAAATCGATGGTATTTTGTGGATTATATCCAATTGAAGCTAGTCAATTTGAAGAATTACGTGATGCCTTAGAAAAACTCAAACTAAATGATGCCTCTCTTGTATTTGAACCAGAGACTTCAGAAGCTTTAGGTTTTGGCTTTCGTACTGGATTTTTAGGCCTACTTCACATGGAAATCATCGAAGAGAGAATTGAACGAGAGTTTAATATCCCGATTATTGCGACTTCTCCTAGTGTAGTTTATGAAGTAGAACTTACTGATAAGACTATTATTCATATTGATTCTCCGTCAAAACTACCTGATCAACAAAAAATTTCTTCTATCCGGGAACCCTATGTGAAAACAAGTATTTTTACCCCTAGTGAATTTATTGGCCCAATCATGGAACTTTGTCAAAACAAACGAGGGAATTACTTAAATATGGATTATATCGATCCCAAACGAGTAAATATTCATTATGAAATTCCTCTTTCAGAAATTATTTATGATTTCTTTGATAAATTGAAGTCTTATACGAAAGGATATGCTTCATTTGATTATGAATTTATCGGTTATAAAGAAAGTAAATTAGTAAAAATGGATATTCTACTTAATGGGGACGTGGTCGATGCCTTTAGTGTGATTGTTCATAAAGATTTTGCTTATACAAGAGGAAAGGCAATTGTAAATAGCTTAAAAGAACTTATTCCAAGACAAATGTTTGAAGTACCTATTCAGGCATCTATTGGAAGTAAAGTAATTGCTCGAACAGATATTAAAGCCCTTCGTAAAAATGTATTAGCTAAGTGTTATGGTGGCGATGTTACTCGTAAACGAAAACTATTAGAAAAACAAAAAGAAGGAAAAAAACGAATGAAACAAATTGGTAGTGTCGAAGTTCCTCAGGAAG
Source organism: uncultured bacterium (assembly GCA_949296705.1). Classification (GTDB taxonomy): domain Bacteria; phylum Bacillota_I; class Bacilli_A; order RF39; family UBA660; genus Alloscybalousia. The sequence goes on along the minus strand of CASFOW010000068.1, from coordinate 8,302 downwards.
CCTTTTTAGCTATTTTAAAGATGGATGATTCTAATTAGAGGCAGTATGGAAAAGAAGGTAAAGAGTTGTTATATACATATTCCTTTTTGTAGTCATATTTGTTCCTATTGTGATTTTTGTAAACTGCTTTATGAAGAGAAAGTTGTAGATAATTATCTTTTTGCTTTGGAAAAAGAAATTGAGGAAAATTATCATGGCGAAGAGTTAGAAACCATTTATATTGGTGGTGGAACACCTTCTTCTTTGACTTTGAAGCAATTAGAGTTTTTATTTTCTCTCATAGATAAATTAAATAGGAGTCCTAATTATGAATTTACGATTGAATGTAATGTTGAAAATATCAATCTAGATAAGTTAACTTTATTTTATCAACATGGTGTGAATCGAATTAGTTTAGGAGTAGAGTCTTTTCAAGATAATTTATTAAAAAGATTGTTTCGTCCGTATACAAAACAGGATATTATTGAAGCAGTTTCTTTGATTCGCTCGGTTGGTTTTTCTAATCTTAATGTTGATTTGATGTATGCTTTACCTGGAGAAAGTTTAGAAGATTTAAAAGGGGATTTGACAGAAATATTACGACTAGATGTCGATCATATCTCTACTTATTCTTTAATGATTGAAGATCACACTTTCCTTTATCTTCAGAAAGTAAAACCAATTGCGGAAGAGTTAGATGAAGCCATGTATCGATTGATTAATCAAGTGCTAGCTGAACAGGGGTTTATTCACTATGAAATTAGTAATTTCGCGAAAAAGGGCAAAGAATCTAGGCATAATCTTACCTACTGGCTGAATGAGGCCTATTATGGTTTTGGTTTAGGGGCAAGTGGTTTTTTAGGAGATGTTCGCTATACGAATACCAAGAGTATAGGTAAGTATGGTGAAGGCAAGTTTCTTAGTTATTCGGAAAAGTTATCGGATAAGACTATGCGAGAAAATGAACTTATTTTAGGGCTTAGAACGAATTTAGGAATAAATAAAAAGAAATTTATTGAACGATACGGAAAAGATTTAAAAGAATTTTATTCAATAGACAAATTATTAGAAAAAAAATGGATAATAGAAGAAGTAGATAAGTATTATATACCAGAAGATAAGTGGTATGTATCCAATGAAATTTTACTCTACTTTATAGGAGAAAAGTAATGGAAAAAACAGAAGTATTTAGACAAGAAATTAATTTAATACATAATTTAAGTTTAGTCGCAGATTTTGAGACATTAATTAATAGTTTACCAGATTATTTTTTTGAAGTGGAAGCATCTACTACTGGAAAATATCATCCTAAGTTTGCGCTTGGGCAAGGTGGATTAGTTCGTCATACAAAAGTAGCCGTTCGCTTTGGCTATGAATTATTAAACAACCCAAGTATTGGGGGCAAATATACTTCTAAGGAAAAAGATTTAATGTTGATAGCTCTCACTTTACATGATGGTTTAAAATGTGGTAATCCCAAAGAACGTTATACAAGAGCAGATCATCCATTATTAGTTTGCGAACATATTAAAGCGCAAAAAGAGAAGTTAAAGATGACAGAAGAAGAAGTGGATTTTATCTGTCATGTTATTTCTAGTCATATGGGGCCTTGGAATACGGATTATTATACAAAAGAAGAAATTTTACCGATTCCAAAGGATAAGTATCAAAATTTTGTTCATATGTGTGACTATTTAGCAAGCCGTAAATTTGTTCAAGTAGAATTTGACTCTAATAATAATCTTATCGGATAGTTCTTTTTTCGCTCCAAGGCAAGGCATTTTTTACGAATAAATGTTCGCTGGTGATTGACTTTTTTTCCTTCTTTATTGTATACTGGTATTATTAGTGAGGAAGGTGGATATATGACTGGGAAATTAATCGTCATCGAAGGTACAGATTGTTCTGGTAAAAACACGCAGAGTGTTTTACTAGTAAAAAAGTTAATGGCGATGGGTTTAAAAGCAGTAAATTTATCTTTTCCGATGTACGATAGTCCGACGGGAAAAATAGTTGGTGGACCATTATTAGGACGTAAAGAAATAGGGGTTTCTTGGTTTCCCGAAGGATATACTCATGTAGATCCCAAAATTTCTGGTTTATATTATGCGGCAGATAGAAAGTATAATTTCTCTAAGATTGAGAAGTATCTACAAGAAGGATATTATGTTGTATTAGATCGTTATGTCAGTTCTAATATGGCTCATCAAGGGTCAAAGATTACCGATGACGATGAGAGATTTAATTTCTTTCGCTGGATTGATAAATTAGAATATTGGTTATTGGAATTACCGAAAGCTGACTTGACTATTTTTTTACACGTTCCGTTTCAATATACGAAAGAATTAATGAAAACTCGTGAATTTACAGATGAAGCTGAAAAAGATGAAGTTCATTTAATTCAAACAGAGAAAACTTATATTGAATTATCAGAGTTATATAATTGGCAAACCGTTGATTGTGTAGAAAATGGGACAATTAAGACTATAGAGGAAATAAGCCAAGAAGTTTTAGAAAAAGTTTTAGCATAAAGAAAAACGATTGAATTTAATCAATCGTTTTTTCTTCTTTTTCTTCACTTTCTTCTTCGATATTCATTTCAGCTACTTTAGAATCGGCATCATCTTCGATTTCTACTAATTTATAAATTTCTTCAAAGGTTGTATATCCTTTTACTACTTTATCTAAGCCATCTTGAAGAAGGGTGATGGTATGATTTTTGCCATATACAAATTCTCTAAGAATCTCTTTGTCGGTATCCTCTTTACTAATAATATCGCGAATATCTTCGTTAATCAATAGTACTTCCTGAATAGCGATACGACCTAAGAAACCATTAATACAATGCTCACACTTATTAGGAACCCACATTTCATTGATATTTAATCCTAACGCATCTTTAAATACTTTTCTTTCATATAAAGTAGTCGGCCTAATAGTTCTACAAACTGGACATATCCGTCTAGCTAGTTTTTGAGAGATAATACCCTCTAATGCGGTAGAAAGCAAGTAACGCTCTACATCCATATCTAATAGTCTTTCAATAGTGGCAAGGGAGTTGTTAGTGTGGATAGTAGAAAGTACAAGGTGTCCGGTTATAGATGCACGTACAGCAATCTGTGCTGTTTCTGAGTCACGAATTTCTCCAATTAGAATAACGTTTGGATCCTGACGTAAAATTGAACGAAGAGCCGCCGCAAAAGTCATGCCGATTTCGCTATTTACTTGAACTTGATTGATTCCCTCAATATTCATTTCAATCGGATCTTCAACGGTAATAATATTGGTTTCTTCGTGATTTAATGATTGTAACATAGAATAAGTCGTTGTTGATTTACCACTACCAGTCGCTCCAGTTACTAGGATAATTCCATTTGGTACGGCGAGCATTTGTAAGACTTTGTCAAAATTAACTGGAGAAAAATTTAGACTATGTAATCCTTCCAAACTTTTACTATAATCAAGAATACGGATAACAACTTTTTCTCCTTCATTCGTCGGAAGAACAGAAACACGCATGTCAAGATCAATGTTATCAATTCTACCTTTAATCGCACCATCTTGTGGAAGACGATTCTCCGTAATGTTCATTCCGGAAATTAGCTTTACTCTGGTAACTACATTTCGTTCACTGTCCTTAGGTATTATAGTATGATCCTGTAAATTTCCGTCAATACGCATACGGATTTTTAAACCATCTTCCAACGGATCAAAGTGAATATCTGAAGCCCTTGCTTTAACAGCTACTAAAATAATTTTATTTACCAAATCTACTATAGGTATATTTTCTACATCATATTTTACCATTCTTTTATCACCTAAGCCTTATTTCCCTTTTTATATTTTCTATATGGTATTTTACATTAAATTATTATATAATAAATCTTAGAGATAATCAATAAAGGAAAGTGAATTTATGAAAAGAATAAAACAAAAGGGTTTTGTCCTCTTGGAGACACTGATTGTGACAGTATTTGTCATGTCAATTTTTGTTTTTGTCTACAGAAACAGTGTCCCAATGATGGGACAATATGAAAAGATGCAAAACTTTGATGATGTCGATAGCATCTACGCAGCTGATATGATGAAAAAGATGATTACTAACTATGTTGATTTTACGATTGTCGATGAAAAATTACAGGATGTAACTTATATAGATATTAGTAATTGTAATGATACTACATATTATCGGGATGCAAGTTATTGTACTAAGTTAAAAAATAGTCTTCATATCGAAGAAGATGATATTGTATTACTTACTAAATATAATCTTTCGAATACATTGCATGGAACGAATACTAGTTTTCGTACTTTTGTGAATGAAAATGAATACTTCGACTCCGGTAAGTTGAGTAATTTTCGCGATTATTTGAAAACAGTAGCGGATAATGAAGTTTTCTATAATCCAGGAGATAGTACGAACAAGGCAACAGGTGTTTATCGGTTATTTATTTCTAGAACTGTTCCTTTAATAGATGGTACAACTGAAACAAAATACGCAAATATTGGTATCTATAAGAGTAAATACGGAGGTTAGTATGAAAAAGTTGAATGAAAAGGGAATGTCTGTTATCGAAGTGGTATTAACGTTTGCTTTGATAATGACGATTATTGCTAGTATTTTGGCTTTGATTATGAATTATCGAAATAAGTTACAAACGAATTTAACCTATTTGGATTGGTCTAGTTATAAGAATACTCTTACTAAAGAAATTCAAGATGATATTATGCGACTAGGTGTTGCGGACATTAATCATGGTGGAGAGTGTACTTCGAGTCAATATAGTGGGGAATTTAGTTCGTGTAGTAATATTGTGTTTAAAACAGGAGTAGAAAAGATTTTAGCGGTTTCTAAGATTGATATTAGTGATCGTAATTCTGTATTAAATAAATATATTCGTTATGGTGATACTAAGTATCCAATCAAAGACACTTTACCAAAAACCATTCCTAATGGTAGACAACCTGGTGAATTCCAGACAATCTTTGTTAGTGACTCTGACTTTTTATCAGTAGATAGTACAATTTTATCTGATGGTACAGAAATTAAAATATATTCGATTGATATTTATATTGAACATATCGATTTCGATGATGATTTTGGTATTCACATCGTAGCAACGAATAATGATGTATTGACTGCCAATTCTTATACCAAGGATTTTGCTTATACGGGAGATGTACAAGCTTATACGATTCCTGTAACAGGTACTTATCGCCTTGAATTATGGGGCGCATCTGGCGGGGATATTGGTCCATATAAAGGAGGGTTAGGTGGTTATACTAGTGGATATATCCATCTACAAGAAGGACAAGTTCTTTACTTCTACGTTGGCGGCGAAGGAAGTCAATCAACAATCGGTGGTTGGAATGGCGGTGGTAATTTAATAGCTGGAGAAGAAGCTTCAGGTTCATCAGGTGGCGGAGCGACCGATGTACGATTAGTTTCTGGTGCCTGGGATAACTTTGACAGTCTAAAATCACGAATTATGGTAGCTGGTGGCGGAGGTGGCGCTAATTATCGTAACGTAACTTCCGCAACTGATTTAGTACTATATGGTTCAGGTAATGGTGGAGCTGGTGGTTGCCTAAATGGTGATGATACTAATTGTGCTGGTAGTAGTGAACAATATCAGGCATCAGCTGGCTATACAAGTTATGATTCCCATGATTTAACTACTGGTGCTACTCAGACGAGTGGGGGAATTCAAAGAAGAACTAATAGCGCTAATACAGTGTTAGAAGATATTTCCACGGGTACATTTGGTAGCATTACTTCTTTTCCTTACCAAAGCGGTTTTGGTGGTGGTTGGTATAGTGGCGCAGCTGCAAGACACTCAGGAGCAAGTGGTGGCTCCTCTTACATATCTGGTCATAATGGTTGCCGAGCAATTTCCCAAGGTTCTACCGCTACTTCAATTACCCATCAGAGTGGTTCAGAATACGCAGATTTCATCTTCTACAATACTCTAATGATCGATGGTGATGGAAATAAATGGACAACAGATAAAACAGATGAAAAAGTAACTATGCCTAATAATGGTGTCACTAACGTAGAAATCGGTAATGATGGTAATGGTTATGCAAGAGTAACGTATTTAGGAATTTAAATTAACCATATATATAAACAAGATACAAGTATTGAAGAAAGAAAAGCATGTAAAAAGCGACTTTCAAAAAAATACTTGTATTTTATTTTAGTTCCGCTAATAATACTTAATACTTGCATATGAACACTTAAACCCCCAAAAGAAATAAAAATAGTCATCCAAATCATTTTTACTAATTCCATAATAGGAAGACTACTCATCGCTTTTACTCCTTGCGTCATTTCTAAAATTCCAAAAATAATCGCTTTTAAGTAAGGGTTAAGGGGAAGAAATTGCTCAATGACTGTGGATAAAACCAAAAAAATAGTAACGATACCAAGAAGTAAAAATAAAGTGGCTAAAGCATCCTGAATACTATTCGATAGGGAGGTTCCTAGAGGTTGTTTAGTAGTAGGTTTAATAATTTTTGAAACTTTTTTTGATATTACAGGCATTTTTCTAGTAAAGATGATTCCTGTTATCAAGCCAGTTAAAACATGAGAAATTAAAATGATAAGCCCTAGTTCTTTGTTTCCCAGTAATAAATTTCCGATTAGCCCTAAGACAAATAAGGGATTAGAATAATGGGTAAATGTTAAAAGATAAGAACCCTCTTCTGGGGTAATTTGGTTATTTTCAACTAATTCCTTAGTATATTTGGCTCCACTCGGAAATCCAGATATTAGGCTAAGACATAGGACAAAGCTACTTTCTTTAGGTTGATGAAAAAATCGTGGCATGATTTTACCAATAGAAGAAGCGAGAGCTTCGACAAAACCATAATGTAGTAATAAATTAGATACTACAAAGAAAGGAAAAAGGGTAGGGAAGAGATTCTCTATCCAAATAGAAAGAGAAAAAGATACAGCTTGAATGACTTGATTAGAAAAGATAACTAAAGATACAGCAATTGTCAAAAGTAGACAGATAAATAGGTCTTGACTAATTTTTTTGCTCATAAAATCGCTTCTTTCATGTTATACTTTATTAGTAAGGATTGATGTCATGTTTACTAAACTATATGAAAAAATAAAAGAAATAATCAAAGAAAACTATTTATTTATTCCCTTCTATTTTGTTTTAGTTGCGGTTTGTCTTTACCCGCTTCCTTTTTATATTTATAATGGTGGAGGAACAATAGATGTTACTGACCGTGTGGAAATAGAGAACGGTTATGCTAGTCGTGGTAGTTATAATCTGTGCTATGTATCAGAATTACAAGCGACTCTTCCTGGTTATCTTCTTGCCAAAATTCTACCAAGCTGGGATATCGTGCCAATGGAAGACTTAGCTTTAAACAAAGAAGAAACAGAAGAAGATTTAATGATTCGTGATCAGATTTATTTAAACGATGCGAATATGAACGCAATTTATCTTGCTTATCAAAAAGCCGGGAAAGAATTTAAAGTTACTGATGTAAAAAACTACGTTATTTATTTAGACACTTATAGTAAAACGGATTTAAAAATCGGAGATGATATTCGAAAAGTAGATGGGAAAGCAGTTACTGGATTGAATGATTTACAAAAAGTTGTTCAAGAAAAAAATGTGGGCGATATTCTTACTTTTGAAGTGATTCGTGACGGGAAGGATGTAACTTGTACAGGAGAAATTATCAAGCAGGAAAATAATCAATTATTGGGAGTAGCGTTACAGACTAGTTATATTTATGAAACAAATCCAGAGATAGAACTTCATTTTTCAGAAAATGAGGCAGGGCCATCCGGTGGTTTAATGTTAACTCTAGCGATTTATGATCAACTTGTCCCTGAAGATATCACAAAGGGTAGAAAAATTGCTGGAACTGGTACTATCGACTATGAAGGTAAAGCCGGTCCAATTGGTGGCGTAAAATATAAATTAGCAGGAGCAGTTAGTGATGGAGCCGATATTTTTATCGTTCCAAATGGTGAAAATTACGAGGAAGCAAAAAAGCTACAACAAGAAAAAAATTATGATATCGAAATTATTGGTGTCGATACTTTTGAAGATGCCTTAGAAAAATTAGGGTAACTACAATAATGGGTAGTTTCTTTTTTTTCGGATATTTTTTCTTATTCTTTATCTTTTTGTGCTTTCCTTAGACAGAAATATGACTTTCTAAGTTTTTACAAGTGTTTTTTGTAAATTTCTTGAAAAATTAAAAATTAATTTAAAATTATTGTTTAACCCACGACTTAAAACACCAAAAGTGCATATTTTTTTAAAATTTGGTGTTGAAAAGTTGATATATT
>CASFOW010000067.1 GCA_949296705.1 uncultured bacterium | reverse complement strand
GATATAATATTACAAAAGGTAAGGTAATGTTATGACATCAACAGGTTATATAAATGATTTTTATAGACAATTTGAAGAAGTAAACAAAAAATTAGATAAAGCAAATAATACAATTTTTAGTATGTCATTAACAATATCAGAATTAAGCAAAAATAATAAGAAATTAGTCAAAGAACTAGAAAAATCAAATAAAAAAATCCAAGAATTATTGCTTGAAAATGAAAGGTTGAAAAACAACAATAATAAGGATAGTTCTGGGAAAGTATGTAATTAGAGAAAAAAGTCTTTCTATTTTTTCGATTTCGTGTATAATGATATTAAGTTTAAATATGATTTAAACAATAAGATATAAAAATAAGGAGAGAAGATAAATGAAAAAGAAAACAGCTGTGATTACCGGTCTTACGGTAACTGGAGTAGCGGCACTAGTTGGTGCAGGAGTCGCTTTAAAGAAGAGAAAAAAGAAAAAAGAAAATGTTAAAGCAGAAAAGCTTGTAAGTGACTATAACGACAATCATAATAATGGACGTATTTCTTCATCTAAGAAGAGTAAAGATGATGAAGATGAGGAAGAACATAAACAGTCTCGTAAATATATATTGTTGAAGAAGTTTACTAATCAAGATCTTTCACAAAATAAAAATAGGGACTAGTTAAAATAATAACTAGTTCTTTTCTTTTTACAGAACTAAAGAATAAAGGTGGGATAAGATGGAGAATAAATGGTATCAAAAAGAAGTTAAAAAAATCTATCAAGAACTTTCTACTAGTGAAGAGGGACTTACTAGTCAAGAGGCAAAAAAGAGATTAGCGCAATATGGATGTAATGAATTACCTAAGAAGAAGACAGATGGCTTTTGGAAACTGTTTTTTAAAGGTATTTTAGATCCGATTGTATTATTACTGTTAGTTACCGTAATTTTTTCACTAATTATTCAAGAATATGTCGATGCGATCGCCATTGGCTTTATTATTTTAATCGATCTATTATTAGGTGCTTTTCAAGAATGGAAAGCCGAGAAAAATGCTGAGAGTCTAGCAAATTTAATTCGAGTACGCTGTAAGACTTTACGCGATGGAAAAGAAGTGGAAATTGATTCTAGTGAATTAGTAGTAGGTGATATTGTTTTGTTAGAATCCGGGGATAAGATCAGTGCGGATTTACGGCTAATAGATTGCCATAATCTACAGATTGATGAAGCGGTTTTAACAGGAGAGAGTTTGCCAATTGTGAAAAGTTTTCTTCCTTTGGAAGGAGAAGTTGGTTTGGCTGATCGGCGAAATATGGCTTTTGCAGGGACAAGTGTCACAACAGGAAGAGGAAAAAGTGTTGTTGTTGCAACAGGATTGACAACAGAAATTGGGGCAATTGCGTCTCGAGTAAATAATACCAAAGAAACTAAATCGCCACTAACAATTCGGATGAACAAGTTTTCTAAACAGATTAGTTTATTGATTATTATTATTGCGATTATCATAACAATTTTATTATTCTATAAAGGGGTACCGGGCACGGAGATTTTTCTTTCCGTCATTGCTTTATCAGTATCTGCTATGCCTGAAGGGTTACCTCTTGCCCTTACAATGGCCTTAACGATTGCATCAAACAGAATGTCTAAGAAAAATGTTATTGTAAAGAAATTAAATGCCGTAGAGAGCTTAGGAAGTTGTACCGTAATCGCTTCTGATAAGACCGGTACGCTTACGGTCAATGAACAAACTGCGAAGAAGATTTTGTTACCTAATGGAAATAGTTATACGATTACCGGAACTGGCTATAATGGTAAAGGAGAAGTTGTTCCTATCGATGATGCTAAGATAGAAGATGTTATCTTTTTAACGCAATTAGGAAAAATTAACAATGAGGCTAAATTAGAAAAAAACGCTAAAGAAAAATGGGAGAGTTTTGGTGATTCGATTGATATTGCTTTTTTGGCTTTAGCCGAAAAGCTTAAGATAAATAGTGATCAATTTGAGATTTTGGCAGAAATTCCTTATGAATCAGAAAATAAATATTCAGCGGTATTTTATCGTTTAAATGGGGAAGTACGTTGTACTGTTAAAGGTTCTTTTGAAAAGGTTTTAGATTTCTCTACTGCGATGATTGATGGCCAAATAAATAAAAAATTAGATCGTACTTTATTAGCTAAACAAAATGAAAATTTGGCAAGTGAGGGTTACCGTGTTATTGCATTAGCAGATGGTGTTTGTTCATCATTTAATGAAAAAGAAATATATAATTATACGGATATTCCAAGTCTTACTTTTATGGGAATGGTTGCCTTTATTGATCCAATCAGAGAAGAAGTTAAAGATTCCATCTTAGAGTGTGAAAGTGCAGGAATCAAGGTGTTGATGATTACTGGGGATCATCCGTTAACGGCGTTTGCGATTGCGAAAGAATTACATTTGGTTACTTCCTATGATGAGGTCGCAACTGGGCAAGAAGTTGCTGAAATGTTTTCTAAAGGTCAGAAAGAATTCGATCGTTTTGTTCAAGGAAAACGTGTCTTTTCACGTGTAACGCCAATCGATAAAAATGAAATTATCCATTCGTTAAAACGACAAGGAGAATTTGTTGCCGTGACTGGTGATGGTGTGAATGATGCTCCGGCGATTCGTGGGGCAAATATCGGAATCGCAATGGGTAGTGGAACTGATGTTGCCAAAGAGACGGCTTCGATGATTATTATCGATGATAATTTTAAGTCGATTGTTGCGGGCATCAAAGAAGGGCGTTGTGCTTACAGTAATATTCGAAAAGTTAGTTATATGTTACTTTCTTGTGGATTAGCAGAAGTGTTATTCTTTATTTTATCGATATTACTCGATTTACCAATGCCACTTGTTGCGATTCAACTACTATGGTTAAATATCGTAACAGATGGACTACAAGACTTCGCACTATCTTTTGAAAAGGCAGAAGCTGGAATTATGAAAGAAAAACCTAGAAGTACGAAAGAGACAATTTTTAATCGCGAACTATTAACCGAAGTCGGTCTAGCAGGTATTTCCATCGGTCTTATTGTCTTTGGGGTATGGTATTATTTAATCCAAGTAGTAGGAATGGAAGTTACCCTTGCTCGTGGATACATTATGGCCCTCATGGTATTTATGCAGAATGTTCATGTCTTTAACTGCCGTAGTGAAAGACAATCTACTTTTAAAATATCGTTAAAAAGCAATAAGTTTATTCCCATCGTTATCGTCTGTTCCATTCTTTTACAGATCATTGTCATGGAAGTTGATTTCTTCAGCCACTTTTTACAGACTTCAACCATCCCAATTTTACATTTAGTTTACTTGTTATTACTTGCTTTGATTATTTTATTTGTCATGGAAGTATACAAAGAACTTAAATATCAGAATCATCAAAAAAAGAAAAAATAAAAGATATCTCTAAATAATATCAACCCCGCTTCTTGGCTAAAATAGAAACGGGGTTTTATCTAAACATTATAAATACTCTTTTAACTCTTCAATAGTATCTTCTTGAAATTCAAGAAATTTCTTGGCTAATTTTAAATCTTCTTTATTACAACTTTCTTGATAATCTTTAATTTTCTTTTCCATATTAATTGAACCCATCGATATTCCTTTAATTAAAAGATCAGCAATACTAGAATCACTGTTATCTATATTTACTTCTTTTTTGATTCCCATTTTAGCCATCCATTTTGTCATCATTGCTTCTGGAACTACTTCTTGTTTGTCTTTTTTTAATTGGCTTTCTGCCTGCTCTATAAATTCTTGATATTTTTCTTTTATTTCTTCTACTAATCCTTTAATTTTGTTATCTTTTTCTTTTAAGAATTCTTCTAGTTTTTCTAGAGTGTAATAAGCCATTTCCGCATCTTGATAGATGTGTTCTAATAATTCATTATTTTCTTTCATTTTTATCACCATATATAATATGATGCGAGTAGCTATTTTTTATACAGGTATTAATAAAAAAAGTTATTTCTAAAGAGTTTTTTGGTATAATAGTATAGAGTGTTGGTTAGAAAGGAGTAGAAGTTATGTTAGAAATAAAAAATATTACTAAAGTCTATGTGACAGCGGGATTAGAACAGAAAGCTTTAGATAATGTTAGTATTCAATTTCGTGAGAATGAATTTGTTTCTATTTTAGGTCCCTCAGGTAGTGGGAAGACTACGTTATTAAATATTATTGGTGGTTTAGATAATTATACAGAAGGAGATTTAACTATCAATGGTGTTTCGACGAAAAAGTATCGTGATCGAGACTGGGATACCTATCGAAATCATTCAGTAGGCTTTGTCTTTCAAAGTTATAATTTAATTCCTCATCAGAGTGCATTATCGAATGTTGAATTAGCTCTTACTTTATCTGGGGTTTCTAAAGAGGAAAGAAGAAAACGATCTATAGAAGTATTAAAAAAGGTAGGACTAGAATCCCAAATGCATAAAAGGCCGAATCAAATGTCAGGGGGTCAGATGCAAAGAGTAGCTATCGCTAGAGCATTAGTCAATGATCCGGATATTTTACTTGCTGATGAACCAACTGGAGCTTTGGATTCAGAAACAAGTATTCAAATTATGGAACTGTTGAAAGAAATCGCTAAAGAAAAGTTAGTCGTAATGGTTACCCATAATCCTGATCTTGCTGACAGTTACTCGACTAGAATTGTAAAATTATTAGATGGAAAAATTACTAATGATTCTAATCCGGTAAAAGAAAATATAAAAGTGGATAAAGCCAAAAAAGAAAAAACCAAAAAACGTTCTTCTAAAAAGACTTCCATGTCGTTTATGACGGCTTTATCGCTTAGTTTAAATAATTTAATGACCAAAAAAGGACGTACAATTTTAACGGCATTTGCAGGCTCTATTGGTATAATTGGAATTGCCTTAATTTTATCTTTATCAAGCGGAGTTCAAAATTATATTTCAAGAGTAGAAGAGGATACCCTTTCTTCTTATCCTCTTACTGTTGAGGAACAATCCATCGATACAGCCAGTATGATTACTACCTTGATGGGAAAACAAAATAATGAGGAACATGAATTAGATAAAGTGTATTCTAGTAATATTATGACTGATCTAATTAATTCGATGAGTGCACAACTAGATACCAATAATTTGGAAGAGTTTAAGAAGTTCTTAGATAATAACGATAATATGCATGAGTATACAACCGATATTCAATATACTTATCGTCTTCCGATTGAGCTTTATAAAAGCGATACAAGTAACGAAGTTTTACAAGTTAATCCATCTACAGTTTTTGATGCTTTTAATATCGATGGAATGAGTGGTATGATGGAGATGCAAAACGCGATGGGAAGCGGCACTTCTACCATGAATGTTTTTCAAGAGCTATTAAATAACCAAGAACTACTTTCTAGTCAGTATGATATCTTAGCTGGACGGTTTCCTGATAAGTATAATGAAGTAGTCATGATCGTCAATGAAGATAACGAAATTAGTGATTATGCCCTATATGCTTTAGGGTTAAAAGATCAAGCAGAACTTGCGAACTTAATGGATAAAATAAAAAATGGAGAAGAAATTCAAACCGAAAATACGAGTTATACTTATGATGAAATTTTAAATTTGACTTTTAAGTTAGTGCTTCCTACAGATTATTATCAAAAAAGTGATGGTATCTGGCTAGATAAGAGTGGCGATACTACTTATATGAAGGAACTTGTTGATTCATCACCGGAAATTAAAGTAGTTGGAATTCTTCGTCCTAATGAAGAAGCAGCTGTAACAAGTGTATCAAGTACAATTGGCTATACTCACGAGTTGACAGAGTATGTAATTGAAGAAGTAAATAAGACAGAAATTGCTCAAGAACAATTAGCTTCTCCTGATGTTAATATCTTTACTGGCTTACCTTTTTCAGATTCTAATGATAAATTTTCTATCGATCAGTTAACTGATGAACAAAAAGCTTATCTTGCGACATTATCTCAAGAAGAATTATCACTTTTACTTACACAGTATTCTGAAAATGCCAATGCTAGTTATGAAGATAATTTACTTACTTTAGGTGTGGTTGATATCGATAAGCCATCTTCTATTCGCATTTATCCAAAAGATTTTGATTCTAAAGAAGAAATTATTCAGATTATTGAAGATTATAATCAAGATAAAGAATCATCTGGTAACGAAGCAGATGTTATTCGTTATACGGATATCGTTGGCGTAATGATGTCTAGTGTTTCTACAATTATCGATACGATTAGCTATATTTTAATTGCTTTTGTTGCGATTAGTTTAATTGTTTCTAGTATCATGATTGGAATCATTACTTATATTTCTGTTTTGGAAAGAACTAAAGAGATTGGTATTTTACGTGCCATTGGTGCTTCTAAGAAAGATGTCTCTCGGGTATTTAATGCTGAAACCTTTATCGAAGGACTAGTAGCTGGTACTATGGGTATCTTAATTACCGTACTATTAAATATTCCAATTAATATGATTATTAAACATGTAGTTGGTATTTCTGGTATTGCTTCTCTTCCAGTTGTTGGTGCGATTATTTTAGTCATCATCAGTATGATTTTAACCGTGATAGCCGGTTTAGTCCCATCTCGGATGGCTAGTAAAAAGGATCCAGTTGAAGCTCTAAGAACTGAATAAGTACCTATTTATAAAAGAAAACTTTCTTGCGAATAATAACAAGGGAGTTTTCTTTTTCTATGATTTGATTTATAATGAACTTTGTTAGGATGTGAGAAGCGTGTTATTGATTCATTATCTTTTATTTATTCCTCCAGCCTTTCTATTTGGCTATTATTTACGACGAAAATTACGGCAATTAGTTCCCGATCCCAAGAGTAAGTGGAGTAATCTTTGTTATTATTTTCTTATTTTTACTATTTTTATTTTATCGATTGTTACACTGTCCTATTTTGCGGTTTATTTTTTTTATGTTATCTTCTTTTATCTTTTATTTGATCTTATTTTTTTGCTTTTTCATCGTAACAAAAGTAGTAAGATTTATTCGTTTATTTCAAAAGTATATGCTAGAGGAGTTACGGTGTTTATTTTAGCTTTAGTTATTACTTTATATGGTTTATATATGGCAAATCATCCCATTATTCATCATTACCAATATGATATTTCTAAGCTAGATGATAATCTTTCTATTGCTATGTTATCGGATTTACATTTAGGTACTGGAACTAATGAATATACGATTGACGAAATTATTGAAAGAGTAGAAGAAGAACAAGTTGATGTCTTGGTTTTAGTGGGTGATATTTTTGATGAAATGACTCCTGAATATTTAAAAGAATATGCGTATGCTAGTTTTGGTCATGTTGTTACTACATATGGAGTTTATTATGTAGAAGGTAATCACGATTTATTAGATGATGTTAATAGATCATCTTGGGAAAAACAAGGAGTACAAGTATTAATGGATGAGAGTCGGTTAATAGGGGATAAATTTTATCTTGTTGGCCGTAAAGATCACTCTAGGGGAAACCGTCTTTCCTTAAAAGAACTGTTAACCGGGCTTAATTTAGATTATCCGCTTATTTTATTGGATCATCAACCTCAAGATGAGAATCAGGCTTATCAACTAGGTGTTGATTTACAATTATCCGGTCATACTCATGGTGGTCAACTACTACCTGGTAATTTCTTTGTTAAACATGGAACTAAAACCAAGGGCAGTTATCATCTAGTTATTTCAAACGGTTATGGAACTTGGGGAATTCCCATTCGAACAGCAGGAAAGAGTGAACTAGTTATTGTCAATTTATATTAATATCATATTTTTTCAAATTTTACATAAAAATAAGTATGAGGTGTTTTTATGCATAGAAAAAATAAAAAAGCTTTACTTATTTCTTTAGCTATTCCCCTTGGTTTAGGACTGATTATTGGTTTTTTGGCAAGGCCTTCTGCTACTTATGAGTTATTAGAAAAACCATTCTTTACTCCACCAGGTTATTTATTTCCTATTGCTTGGACTATTCTTTATCTTTTGATGGGAATTTCTAGTTACTTAATTTATAAAAGTAATCATCCAAAACGTTATATGGCTTTGATTACTTATGCTATTCAATTATTGGTTAATCTTCTTTGGACCCCAATTTTCTTTACTTTAAATTTACGATTAGTTGCTTTCTTTTGGATTTTACTTTTAATTTATTTGGTAGTTAAGATGATCGTAGAATTTTACCGTATTTCTTCTAAAGCAGCTTATTTACAATTACCCTATTTATTATGGCTAATCTTTGCGGCACTATTAAATTTTTCTATTGTGATTTTGAATCTTTAATTCATTTTTGAAAATGCCCAAAGATTTTTAATTTGTGGGGCAAGGCTATTATAGCTCCAAAGTTGATTGCTTCTTTCTTTACTGTTGGAATCACGTATAATAAATTTTTTGTCTTTAATTCCTACGATAGAGATAAAATGTCCCGTCGTTGTAAAATCACCTGGCTTCATACTAGCGATTATAGGGTGATTTTGTTTTAGTTCTTTAATTATACTATTTTCTGATAGAGTAATTTGTTGTCCTATAATACCATATTTTTTTACACCTTCGGTCATTAATGCCCAACTGGTACCGACTCCTTCGACGTAATATCCTTCTTCTTCGGCAAAAGACGCAACACTTGAAGGCGTTACATCACTTCTTCCGGTTAAGCCAGCTACTATTGTAGAAATTGCGGTAGGGCCACAACCATTAATTGCGATAACGCTATTTCCATAATAGCCATATCCCTATCTAGTATCATATTGAAGAAGAAGAGGGTAGCTATCTTTTTTTATGTTTTCTAGTTTTGTTACATAAACGTTTCCTTTCTTTTTGGGGTATTCAAGCATATAATCAAGCATATCGATATTTCTTCCTAGCATTTCTAATAAAATATCGGGATATTCCTCTTTATTTTCGATAATCGTTAGAATTCGTTCATCTTCTAGTTTAAGTGTAAATAAATCTCCAACATCTTTTATTCTACTTTCTAAGTTAAAAGGAGTTAAACTAACTTTAAAAGTTTCGTTAAAACTATTAGTAATTTCATTAATAAGTGGTATAATATTCATACGGTTAAAACCTCGCTTTCTATTGTTTTTCGTTAACTCAATTATAAAGCATTTTTAGGTTTTTAACCGTTTTTTTATTTTGTAAAGGTTTCTCTCATAAATCTCCACACTTTGGAAACGCTATCTATCTACAATATTTTTTTGACATAATCACAATTTTATACTATAATATAAAGCAATTCAGAAAGGGAGGACTAATATGGCTTCAAAAATAAAAAGTGTAGAAATTGCTACTGAGTGGTGGGTAAACAAAATATCTAATCCAACTTTATTTTCAAATGGAACGAGTGATGGAATTGGAATAGCCTTTAAATTAGCAAGAAATGCTAGTTCTAAATTATCTGAACAGCAAATTGTAAATTTTAAAGAAGAGTTAAGTAGTTCTATTGAACGCAAGTTAGAAACTGAAGGCTATTGTTGTTTAAATACTGATTATTCTCCAGAAGGATTGTTGGCAGACGTTGCAAAAAAGGCGCATATAAGTGATTCTGTATTTCCTTGGAAAACTAGAATGGAAGTAGCTAAAGAATATGTAAAGCTTAAAGATGGATACGGAAAGAAATTAGAAATGATATACATCAAAAAAAGATAATTATTAATTAAATAGTTATCTTTTTTCTATTTATGTAGAAAATTAATGAAAAAAAGTCTTAAAAATAAGATTTTGACACTAGAAAATTTCTACATGATTTTTTTCATATTACTTTTTAACCAATTATCTAAATTATCCTTATTATTATAACGCGTTGTGCTAGTTAAAATTTAAAATATGAGATATAGAAGTTCCACCATTTATAGAGTTAAAATGTTAAAGCATATAAATTTAATTTCTAACATAGTGGAAAGTCCAACAATAGAGTTAGCCTTTACTCTTTGTATGCCAAAATGTTCTATTAATTGATTGAAAGTTGATTCAATTCTTCTTCTACCATTCCTTCAGGAATATCTATATCAACATTCTTGCTGATTTCTTCTAATAGACGATCGATATGATTATTTTCTGCTTCTACTTCTTTTTGAACAGCAATCTTTTCTATAATTTCTTTTTCTAGTTTTTCTTTGGTATCAACACCTTCCATACTTAAGTCGTCAAAGAAATCTTTGTCTAATTCACGTTTTTGTTTGATTTCATTTACTTTTACTTTGAAAGTTACTTGGATATCTTTTTCATCGCCTGCTTTCATCCCAACTAACTGTTCTTCAAAGCCTGGAATAAAGGTATCACTATCAATTTCTAGGGAATAATTTTCTCCCTTATCATCTTCTTTGGTTACTACTTCGGTATATTTTTCTAATAAATGATCCAATTCATGTTCAATTTCTTCATTACTTATTTCTACTTTACCTTTCTTTACTTTTAATCCTTTATATTTTTTTATTTTCACCTTAGGTATGCTAATAATAGTAAATAAAAACTCTACTTTCTCATCGTTGATACTCTTGATATCAACCCATAGTTGAACAACAGGAATTAAATCTTTATGTTCATCTAATAACTTCTTGTAAGCATTTTGTAATAGGCTTTCTGCTCCATCTAAGTATAAAGATACTTTACCAAACTTCTTCTCATAGATATCTTTTGGGCATTTTCCTATACGAAACCCATCTACTGCTACAGTTTTTTCTTTTTGTTTAAAGGCCTTATCTAAGGCATCTTGCCATTTTTTACCTTCAATTGTGATTGTAATTCCTAATTTATTGGTTTTTTCTTTTTTTGCCATATTTTTATCAACATACCTTTCTTTATTTTTTCCATTTCTTTATTAATTACTGTTTCCTCAGGTAGAATATCGATTAGTCTGTTAGAGCTTTTACTTTCTTTTTTTTGATTCCTAGTATTCCACTAGCGATAGCTGGTAGAGTTCACGCAAGAAAAAACAAAAGTTAGTGAAGATGTTTTTAAAGAGCTAAATCTTGAGTTAGAAGACCATAAGGATTAATGTTTTAAGTTATGACAGAGAGGAAACATTATCTCTGGATGAACATATGTCTAAACAATTATTGATGGATACTTTTCATCAATTAGCAGGTATATCTTATGAAGATTTTAGGCAACTTGATCTAATCGAGTAACAACACTTTTTGGAACAGTTAAAAGAAGTTCAAAATTCGGAACCTATTTCTATGTTGATGGAAAACAATACTACATCAGAAAAAACTAAACAGATAGTAAAACAGTTAACTTAGTTACTTTATAATTTGTTAACTGTTTTTTATCTTTGTCAGCGAAAATTTTTACAAGATACTTTTAAAGTGTGCTATAATGAATATAAAATAGTAGTAGGAGTGGTTAGTGGTGAAGAAAATAAAAGTTCATTTAAATAAGAAGACAAAGATTATTTTGTGGAGTATTTTGGTTGTTTTATTGATCGCACTTGTCGTGTTGTTTTTTGTATTTGGAACAGGGAAAAAGGATTTAGTGGATAAGCAGGAAGAAGAGGTACAAACCGAAGAATCTGAAGCTACGCCAGAACCAGAAGTACCCAAGGTACAAATTATTGATTTAGATTCTAAGAGTCGTAATATTGCGGTAATGATTAATAATATTCGTACTGTATGGGGCTATCAATCTGGATTACAAGATGCTTATTTAATTTATGAGATGATTGTTGAAGGAGGATACACTCGTTTAATGGCAATTTATAAAGATAAGATGCCAGAGAGAATCGGTTCGGTTCGAAGTGCTCGTCCTTATTACTTAGATTATGTTCTAGAAAATGATGCTTTATATATTCATTTTGGTGGTAGTGATCAGGCACTTAGTGATGTTAGAACTTTAGGTATTCAGAATGTTAATTTTTTATATGATAGTGGTTTTTGGCGGGATCGTTCACTAGGGCTTGCGACAGAACATACTGCTTTTACTTCGATGGAAAATATTAATCAACAAGTTTCTAAGAAGGGGTATCGTACAACAACAGATGCATCTCCGGTTTTTCATTACAGTGCAGTTGATGTAGATTTAGCTTCTCATGGTACAGTGATGTCAGCCAATCGTGTTTATATTGACTATTCTGGAAGTCGTAATACTAGTTTTGATTATGATCCAATCAATAAAGTATATTATCGTAGTCAAAATGGGATTGCTCATAAAGATTATATAACTGGTAATCAGTATACAGCCAAAAATATTATTACTTATCAAGTGAGAAATTATAGTTTAGATAGTTATGGACGTCAAGCCTTAGATAATATTGGTAGTGGTAAAGGTTACTATATTACTAATGGACAAGCAGTAGAAATTACTTGGGAAAAGAAGAGTAGAGGAGAAAAAACGGTTTATCGTTATCTAGATGGTACGGAAATAGAACTTAACGATGGAAATACTTATGTAGAAATTCAACCATTAGGTAGAACGTTAACGATTGAATGAATCACAGAAACTTGAATAATATTAAGGAAGGATCGTTCCTCTTTTTATATTAAGGTGAGATTTTATTTTTTCATCAGGGTAAAATAATTCGTCAATCTACATTTTCTGGCGGATTTTTTTCTTGTAAAAATGCTTGGGGGGGGGGGTATAATTTTAAGTAGATAATAAGTGGGAATAGGTCAG
>CASFOW010000066.1 GCA_949296705.1 uncultured bacterium | reverse complement strand
TAAGTAGTTTTGATACTTCTCAAGTAACGGATATGAGTATGATGTTTAGTGGCTGCAGTAGTTTAACAAGTCTAGATTTAAGTAGTTTTGATACCTCTCAAGTAACGGATATGACTCAGATGTTTGAATACTGTAGTAGGTTAACAAGTTTAGATATAAGTAGTTTTGATACCTCTCAAGTAACGGATATGAGTTGGATGTTTTATGATTGCAGTAGTTTAACAAGTTTAGATCTGAGCAACTTTGATACCTCTCAAGTAACGAGTATGAGTAATATGTTTAATAGCTGTAGCAGTTTAACAAGCTTAGATTTGAGTAACTTTGATACTTCTCAAGTAACAAGTATGAGTTATATGTTTAGTGGCTGTAGTAGTTTGACAGAATTAGATATTAAAAATGCTACATTTACTTCAGTAAATTATTATGGTAATATGTTTGATTCCGTTCCATCCACTATCCAAGTTATCGTTAAAGATAGTACTGCTCAAACATGGATTCAAGAACGTTTGTCTGAAGTAGGAAATACAGGTACTGTTGTTATTGCATCCTAAAATAGAAATATGGTAAAGGAGGAACTAGGATGAATCGAAAAACATTAATCGTAAGTTTACTAATCATAGCAGGAACATTTATTCTAACAGGAGTAAGTTATGCTTACTTATTTTACAGCACTCGCAGTATCAGATGAACAAGTAGTAAAAAGTGGTACTTTAGAATTAACTTATCATACGGGAAAAGATATTCAAGCTACTAATATTATTCCAACTGAAGAAGAAGATGCTTATGTTCACAAGTTTACAGTAGAAAATACTGGAACACTTGATGCCCATTATAATATTAGTATGAGTGAAATCAGCTTATTAAAAGACAATGTAGATATAATGTCTAAAAACTTAAGTTGGGCTTTATATAAAACCAATGAGAACTATAGCAGTGAAGAATTAGTAAAGAATGGGAATTTTTATTTAGAATCAGGTTATATAGAAGGAACTAAAGAATTAGTAATCAAAACAGGAATTGAACTATCTCCACAGGAAAAGATTATTATGTTTTAAAAGTATGGTTACAAGAAACAGGAAGACCTCAGGATGAAGATCAAGGATTAAATCTAACAATGAAGATACAAGTAGATACTTTAGAAAAAAATGAATCAGTTGCAATTAGTTTGATAAGAGAAAGAAATTCATCAAATAGTGATTTCTATCAGTATTCCGAAAATATTACCAAAGTTATATTTCAAAACAAAATGGAACCAATTGAGGCAGAGTTAAGCTGGGATATATCAAAATATCAAGATAAAAATTGCATGGCTTATCTGGTATTAAATGAAGAAGAAACTGAACCAACATATATATTCAAGGAAACGACAAAGTATATTTGGATAGTGGGGTATCGTTATTTGCGGGCTTTATCCACTTGTTAGGAATAGAAGGGTTAGAGTATGTGGATACATCAAGAGTTACTAATATGAGTAGTATGTTTTATGCCTGTAGTAGTTTAACAGGTTTAGTTTTAAATAGTTTTGATACCTCTCAAGTAACGGATATGAGTTATATGTTTGATAATTGTAGTAGTTTAGTCAGTCTAGATTTAAGTCAATTTAATACCATAGAAGTGATAGATATGGAGAAGATGTTTTATTGGTGTGAAAATCTCGAAAAATTAAATATTAAAAATTTTTCATTTTTGAAACTTAAAACCCCAGCTAGATCTTTTTTTGTATCTGTAAAAGTTAGTTATATTGATATAAGTAATATAATTTATGAATCTGAAAAAAATATTCAGGATTTAATTTTTTCTACTATGAATAGTTTCTTAGTTGCTTACACTGAGAACAAGATAAATAATGGTCAAATCATTGTTAAAGATGAAGAAATTAAAGCATTATTTGAAGAACAATTAGCTCAATATAATCAAGTTCCAGAATATGCTGATTTTAATATTAATATTATTTTGGCATCGAACTAGAATCATAGGAGTTATAATTTAGCTTGTGAAATTGAATAATTATTTGAATAGTAAAAATCCAACGGTAATAAACGAGCTATAATTAAAAAATATGGCTGTGACTCCTTATAAATTTAATAGATAGGCTATCCATATTTGATAGCTTTTTTAAAATATCGTTGAAAAAAACGCAGTATATTTTTCTACTACGTTATTCTTCTACTAATCGATACAAATTAATACTAGGTTTATTGAATAATCTTAATTTATATATACTAGTTCCTAAGCCACCAGAAACATAAAGTTTAGTGTCTCCAACTTGATAATAAGGGTTAGGATATTTTTTTGCACCATCTACTCGAAGAATTGCTCCGATTTTAGGAATTACTACTTGACCGTTATGAGAGTGCCCACTAAGAGCTAAATTAACATGATTATAATTTTTAATTGTATCAATCATATCGGGTTCATGGAATAAGGATACCGTATATAATGTTTCACTATCCATATAGTTAAAAGCTTGCGCAATATCTTCATCATTTTGTAACATACTACCAATTCCAGTAATTAAAATAGGAGTAGTGCTGTGGGAATAAATTAAGTCATAATTGTTATCTAATATTTTAAAAGAAGTATTTTGAAATACTAAGTCAAAAGTATTACTGGCATAATCATGATTTCCACGAACTGCATATAATCCTGTAGTTGCCTCTATTTTATTAAATTGTTCTTTTAAGGCTTCGATATCTTCTTCCTGAATAATAGTATCTTGATCAGTAAGATCGCCAGTAAATACAACGATATCTGGCTTTAATCGATTAATCTCGTTAACTAAGTACTTTAAGTCGTTGTAATCAAATGTTGATTGATAATGTAAATCAGAAAAATGTACAATCTTAAAGCCATGAAAAGAAGCAGGAAGCATATTATCTACAACCTTATATTCTCTAACGACTAGACCACTCGTGCCAATAAAACGCATGTAACAGAAAAAACCAACTACGAAAAAAGTAAGGAAAAAGAAAATTAAGAAAATTCGAAATAAGTAACGATGTTGTTTTTGCCTTTTTTTCTCTTTTTCTATTTTTTCAATAATAGGCTTGCTTTTTTCCTCACGACTAATCATAATATCACCATCATAGTACCAATGATAGATAATAATGTCAAAGTAAAGTTATGAAAAGCATGGAGAGAAATGGAAGTGAAAATATTATTGGTTTTTACATACATTAAACCAAAAGCAAAACCTAATGCACTATAAGGAATAATATAGGCAAAGTCCCATGGAGAAGTAATCGCTAATACAACATGTAAACTGCCAAAAATTAATCCTGACATTAAAACAAATAGCCATTTATCGGTAAATACTTCACGAAAAGACTTTCTAAATACTGTCTCTTCAATAAAAGGGGCAATAAATCCAACACTGATTAAAGAAATCCAAGGCGCAGCATGAATAACATTCTGTACACTTTCCTCATTATTCGCACTCGCATCAGGAAGTAAAAATAGAATAAGACTATTGGCAACTACCATAACGATGACCCCAATTAGCCAATACTTAAACCCAGTATCCAAGTATTGATTAAAATTCTTTTTAAAATCTATGAAGTCTTTTTTTATATCAGGAAAATAAATCCAAAGCAGAACCCCCAAAAGAATTAAATTAGAAAATAAAGATAAATAACTACCAATACTTCCTTCTAAAGATTGAATATTAAATAACCAAATAGGAATTAATTGCAATAAACTAGAAAAGTAAAATAAGCAAAATATCCCGATTCCTTTTAGGACTTTATGATTATCAATATAGTTTCTCATTAACCAATAGTTGACTAATGTACCAGCTAGACAACTACCTAATATTGTAGGAATATGGGAATCTATTTTAGCAAGGGATAAAAGCAAAAAGCTAATACCAAAAGCGATTATTCCCCATATACTAAGGGAGATTAAATTATTGTACTTTGTAAATTTGTTTATAAACTCTTTTTTCTGACTCATGAAGTAGTAATAAGGAAAAGTCGTCATTAAAAACGATAATAAAATTGTATAACTTGTATAATCCATTTTCATCACCTCAAATTTTTTAGTATACTATAATAATCTTACCACAGAAACTTATTAAAGAGAAAAGAAAATCACTTTTATTACAAAATCTCTTGTGATAAATAGATATTTATGTTATGATGATGTCATCAAGGAAACTTGATAAAAGGAACACTTAATCTTCTGATGTTAAGTGTTGCCAAGTTTTATTGTCGCCACCTAACTCATTTGATGATTTAGGTGGATTTCTTTTATATCAATACAATGACTTGTACGAATAATAAAAGGAAGATAATGAGAATCAAAGAGAAGATTAAAAACCCATATTACCGCCTCCCTTCTTGATTGAAGTTAGGCTCCACCCAACAGATTAAATGTTCCAGATTAAGATTATAGTGTAGAAAAATTTGAAAAACAAATTGAGAAAATTGAATATTTTGAATATGAGTGATTTACTTTTTATTTTTCTATATAGGTAAAATGATTGAAATAATAATAATGGTTGATCAAATCTTTAAATTGAAAAAATTTTATTTTCTCAAACCACTTGTTAATTCCCTTTATCTGTGTTATGATGATGTCATCAAGGAAACTTGATAAAAGGAACACTTAATCCTCTTGATGTTAAGTGTTGCC
>CASFOW010000065.1 GCA_949296705.1 uncultured bacterium | reverse complement strand
TGTAGTGTTACAATTGATGTGAAACATTTTGATAGAAAAAAAGTGATTCAAGTCGTATAATTGAGTTGATTTAAAAAACAATTAACGAAAGGACTGAATCACTTATGAATAGTATATCACAAAATGTTAGATATTTGCCACATGATTTGAACACAAAATTTTATGCCGTTTGTGCATATAGAAATGGAAGTTCTTCTAATTATGTCTGTCGTAAATATCATATTAGTAAATCTTCTTTATCTCGTTGGAATAAAAAGTTTGATGGAACAAAAGAATCTCTAATAGATAAGTCCCATAAACCTAAGTCTAAGCATCCTAAGGCTCATACCGATTTAGAACTAAAATGGATTCAAAATTATATTAAAAGAAATCCTCACATCACTTTATGTGAGTTATGGTACAAGTTAAAGATTAACAAAGGATATTCTAGACATCCAGGTAGTTTGTATCGTGTTTTAAAAAGAATTGGTTTTTATAACGAAATCAATATTAAAAACACTTCAAAATATACTCCAAAACATTATGATACTCCAAAAGAACTTGGTATGAAATGGCAAATTGATGTGAAATATGTACCTGATGAATGTAAATGTGATAATTTACCAGAAGATAAGAAGTTTTATCAATACACTTGTATAGATGAAGCTTCTAGAGAAAGATTTATTTATCATTATGATTCTCATACTCCTATGGATACAGTAGACTTTATTCATCGTTGTTTCTTGTTTTATGAATATAAACCCAAAGAAATTCAAACGGATAATGGAGTTGAATTTACTTGGAATCAGGAAAAAATTAAAAAAATACATCCTTTAGATAAGTTATGCATAGTAGAAGATATTTATCATCATAAAATCAAACCTAGAACACCTAGACATAACGGAAAAGTAGAAAGAAGTCATAGAAGTGATAATGAAAGATTTTATAATACTCTTAAATTTTATTCTTTAGAAGATTTAAGATATCAAGCTAAATTATATCTAAAAAGATCAAATAACATTCCTATGGCAGTATTAAATTACAAAACACCAAAAGAACAAAGAGTATTTTTGTTAAATCAGAATTGTAATTCATAAAGTGATTTTTTATCAATGCAAAATAAATCTACTTCGTAGGCATTGACAAAAAATCATTTATAAATATTTTTACTTTTAACAACAAAAAACAACTCAACTATAAAATTGAGTCATTTCTAATAAAAATTGGTTTCACATCATTTACAAATGTACATTTTTTTCCTATGATAAAAAAAGAATTCTTATAAAAGAACTCTTAAACTAATTCTACTTCTGCGCCAGCTTCTTCTAGTTGTTTTTTTAGTGCTTCTGCTTCATCAGCAGGGATATTTTCTTTTAAGTTACCACCATTATCAGCGATACCCTTAGCTTCAACTAGTCCAAGACCAGTAATTTCTTTAATAATCTTAATAACAGCAATCTTGTTTCCACCAGCACTCTTAAGTACTACTGTCTTATTGCTAGATCCAGCTTCTTCTGCTTGAGCTGGAGCAGCAGCTACAGCTACAGCACTAGGATCAACTCCAAATTCTTCTTTCATTGCATCAACTAATTCTTTAACTTCAAGAATAGTCAT
>CASFOW010000064.1 GCA_949296705.1 uncultured bacterium | reverse complement strand
TCTGCCTGATAAAGAGCCCACTTTAAATTATCCGAAAAAGTATCCATTTCTTTTTTTGTTAGAGTAATATCCATAAAACTGATATTATAATGGGCATCTAGAGTACCAGTATTTTCTACTGTAAATTGATGAACAGACGCACTCTCTTCTTCAGTGGGAATAACATTCATTGCCTGAATGTCTTTTCCAGTATGATAAGTTAATTCCAAAGTACCACTTTTTACTACTTGTTCATTGGAAGTAGCCATTGCAGTAAAATACGCATAACTTACTCCTGAAGTGATAAAAACAATACCTAATAATACAATCAAAAAAGCGATTGATTTCTTCTGTTCAAAGGTTCTTATATTTTCTTTCTTCCCATTCATTCTACACCTACTCCTATTATTACCTTAATTGTATCATTAACCTTCCAAAAGATAAAGATTTTATTTCGGATTCTCCACACTTATAGAAAAACAAAGTAAAAAATAGAGATTACTAATTGGGTTATTCTCTCTATTTCTGACAATATTTTCTCTTCTAAACTAAAGAGGAGACAAGTATAGTTTTACTAGGAGGAAAGTGGCATGATAAAGATAAACAGTAATCATGGAGTATTAGATGGACTTACCAAGAAGGAAGTGCTTGATGCAAGAAAAAAATATGGAACTAATGAACTTAGTCACAAAAAACAAAAAAGCTTTCTTGGACAACTAATTGAAACACTAGGAGATCCAATTATCAAAATACTATTAATTGCCTTAGCGATAAAGACAGTTTTTCTCTTTCAAGATTTTGATTGGTTTGAAACCTTAGGTATCGTAATTGCCATTTTTCTAGCTAGTTTTATCTCAACAATTTCTGAATACGGTAGTGAAAAAGCATTTATAAGATTACAAGAAGAATCCAGTAAATTAAAATGTAAAGTCAAACGAGAGAAAAAAATTCAAGAAATTCCTATCGACGATATCGTTGTTGGGGACATTGTCAAACTAGAAACAGGAGATAAAATTCCAGCAGATGGCTATTTAATCGATGGAGAACTAAGTATCGATGAATCCAGTTTAAATGGGGAAACTAAAGAAGCCTACAAAGAAAAAGTAATAGAAAAAATCACCGAAAAAAATCGAATTTATCGTGGTACTGTTGTCTACAGTAAAAGTGGATATATGAAAGTAGAAAAAGTAGGAAATGATACCTACTATGGTAAACTAGCTTTAGAACTACAAGAAAAAAATCCCGATAGTCCACTAAAAATAAAACTTGCGAAATTGGCTAAAACTATCAGTAAGATTGGTTATATCGGTGCGATTTTAGTCTCTTTATCCTATCTATTTTCTGAAATTATTCTTCACAACGGGTTTAATCTAGATAAAATCATCAAAACGGTAACAAATTTTCGCTTGATGAGTGGTTATCTATTATACGCACTTACCCTATCTGTAACTATCATTGTTGTCGCTGTTCCAGAAGGATTACCGATGATGATTACCCTTGTTTTATCCTCCAATATGAAACGAATGTTAAAAAATAATGTCTTGGTCCGAAAATTAGTCGGTATCGAAACAGCCGGATCAATCAACATCCTATTTACTGACAAGACCGGTACGCTAACGAAGGGAAAATTAGAAGTCATTGGTTTAATTTCTGGTAGTTTAAAAAAATATACTAGTGAGATTGAACTTAGTCCATATCCTAAATTTCATGAACTGTTAAAAATATCTCTTGTATACAATAACGAAAGTAATTATACCGAAGACGGAAAAATTATCGGTGGTAATATTACCGATCGAGCTATTTTAAATTTTATTAAAACCCCTGTTTCTAAACAAACTATTCTAAAAACAACGCCATTTGATAGTAAAAATAAATATTCTTCTACCATAATAGACGGTCCTAAAAAACTAAATTTAATCAAAGGGGCTCCTGAAATTATCTTAAATGCCTGTAATAAATACTATCATGAAACAGGAAAAAAACTTCCCCTTGAAAAAGAAAAAATTGTCGTCAAAATTAAAGAGATGACCGAAAGAGGAATCCGTGTATTATGTGTTGCGATTAACGATAATTATGATTACCAAGCATTAAAAAATCTAACTTTAATTGGATTAATTCTCATTAAAGATGAAGTAAGACCGGATGCGAAAGAAGGAATCAAATTAGTCAATGAAGCGAATATCCAGACGGTAATGATTACCGGAGACAATAAAGATACTGCTTTAGCAATCGGAAGGGAAGTTGGTCTAATTACAAGTAGTAATGATATTGTTATGACAAGTAAAGAATTACAGAATTATACTGATGAAGAACTAAAGAAAATTCTTCCGCGGTTAAAAATTATTGCCAGAAGCCTTCCTCAAGATAAAAGTCGTCTAGTACGAATTGCGGAAGAGATGAATTTAGTGGTTGGCATGACCGGAGATGGCGTAAACGATGCCCCTGCTTTAAAAAAAGCTGATGTTGGTTTTGCGATGGGAAGTGGGACAGAAGTCGCGAAAGAAGCAAGTGAAATTGTTATTTTAGATGATAATTTTCTATCTATCTCTAAAGCAATTCTCTATGGAAGAACTATTTTTAAAAGTATCCGTAAATTTATCATCTTTCAATTAACCGTAAATATGTGTGCCATTTCTTTATCTATCGTTGGACCATTTATCGGCGTAGAAACTCCAGTTACCGTTATTCAAATGCTTTGGATCAATATGATCATGGATACCCTAGCTGGAATTGCCTTTGCCTATGAACCACCTTTAAAAGAATACATGAAGGAAAAACCTAAGAAAAAAGAAGAAAACATCATCAACCGCTACATGCTAGATGAAATCATCTTTACTGGCTTATACTCTTCTCTACTTTGTATTTTCTTCTTAAAGTCTCCTCTTATTCGTAGCCTCTATCGAATTGATATTACCAATAAATATCTAATGACTGCCTTCTTTGGCTTATTTATCTTTATCGGTATTTTTAACTGCTTTAATGCTAGAACCGAAAGACTAAATTTAATTGCCAATCTCTATAAAAATCAAGCCTTTGTTATCATCATAGGTTTTATCATCATCGTACAGCTACTCTTAATCTACTTTGGAGGTAATCTCTTTAGAACATTTGGCTTAACATTTAAAGAATTAATAATCATGATTATTCTTGCCTCCACCGTCATTCCTATCGACTGGATAAGAAAAATTTATCTTAAGAAAACAGCACGAGCAACAGGAGTTTAAACTTTTAACAAAATATGCTATAATAGGGCTAAGAAAAGAAGGGAGACGGTAATTGTGAAAAAATTAACCAAAGATCAAACAATTTACTTACTAGGCGGAGTAATTGTCGTACTAGTTATCGCTATTATCGCAACTGTTGTCCTACTTCAGCCACAAAACAGTTTCAAATTAAAAAACGATAGTGAAACAAATCAAAGTGAGGCAAACAATAATAAAGATTTACCTGCTTCTAGTGGAAATCAAGAAACTATAAAGGATGACAATCAGAGTGAAACACCTCCGGCAACAGATACTCCAAGTTCAACACCAGAACCAAGTCCTGATTCAAATCAGGAAGCTGTAGATACGCCAAGTAGTCCGCAAACGCCTACATCTACACCATCCGCACCATCTACAAATAATCAAACACCTACAACTCCTACTTACAGTGAAAATGATGTAATAAATTACTTTCAAACGGCCAGTAATAACCTCGATCAACAAAATGATCAAAACAATTCTTCATTCGTCGATAAAGCCAAAAATGCATTTACAACAGTAGTAGATTTTATCTTTTATGGCAAAGAAATTAATGGGTATACCTTCAGTGAACTAACTACATCAGCAAAAATGAAAATTATTGAAATTGCCTTAAAAATCGACTCTAAAATTAATGAATACTTTCCAGATTATAAAGAATCGATTAAAGCAGGATATGAAAATATCAAAGGAAAACTTGCCTACGCTTATCTAGAAATTACTTCTTCCTTATGTGAAGCAGTAGGAACAGATACTTGTAATCAAGCTAAAGAAGATTTCAACAACATGAAAAAAAGTTTTGGATTCACTTTCGATCTAATTAAAGAATTAGCCAAAAGTGGCGCAAGTAAAGTAAAAGAATTTTACGAAAATACATTCAAAAATTAAGAATCTGAACATAGAAAATCATATAGAAAGAAGGAATTTTTTATGGAAATTATCGTCCAAGGAAAAGGAATAAAATATTTTTCCCCTGATGAAGTTATCTTAGATATTAATTTTATTACCAAGAAAAATACCTACGAAGAAGTACTAAAAGAAGGCATAAAAGATGTCGAACTCTTTATAAAAGAAATATTAATAAAGAACGATTTCAAAAAAGAGGATCTGAAAACTAGAAATTTCGTAATAAGAGAAGAAACAAAATATAATCAAGAAACTAATCAATATGAACCTAATGGATATTCTTTTAACCAAATAGCTTCATTAAAATTTGATTATGACAAAGAATTGTTAGCCAATATGATGGTGTCAATTTCTAAATTAGAGAATGCTCCAAGGTGTCAAATAAACTTTGGAATTAAGAATGAAAAAGAATGTCAAAGAGATCTTTTAGCCATGGCTTATCAAGATGCTGAAGATCAAGCAAAGGCTATTGCTTTAGCTTCTAAAAAGACGTTAAAATGTTGTCAAAAAGTAGATTTTAAACCTTTTACAACTGACTATGTTTCACAAGCTGGAATTGGTTCTGAAATGATGCGAGCAGAGAAAGCGTATTACGGGGCATCTCAAAAAATCGTAAATACATTTACCCCAGAAGACATTTGCTTATCAGAAACATTATATTGCTTATGGATTGCAGAAGACGAATAAAAATAATCATAAAATTCATACTAAAAAACAAATACGTTAGAGATTAGTTCTCTAACGTATTTCTATTATTTGCCACCTTCTTTAACTAATAAAGGCAATATTCATTTACTCTCCTACTTGATAACCAAAGTTTAACGGTTTCAACTCTTCTAGCACAAACATGCCATCTTTACGGATTAATACATCATCGAAATAGATTTCCCCGCCACCATAATCTTTTCTCTGAATTAAAACCATATCCCAATGAATTCCGGAATCATTTCCATTATAACAATCTTTATAAGCCTGACCTGGTGTGAAATGAAGACTACCTAATATCTTCTCATCATATAAAATATCTCCCATAGGATGAAGAATTTTGGGATTAAATCCTAAAGAAAATTCTCCCACATATCGAGCACCCTCATCCGTATCAAAAATTTCATTTAACTTTAGGTTATCCTCATCACAAGTAGCTTTAATAATCTTACCATCCTTAAATTCTAAGGATACATGATGATAAACATTACCTAAATATGGACTAGGCGTATTATACGTAATCTTCCCATTTACACTTGTTTTAACTGGGGCACTATAAAGTTCTCCATCAGGAATATTTTTTTCGCCGGTACAAGGAATACTCTTCATTCCTTTAATACTAAAAGTAAGATCAGTTCCAGGTGCCACAATACGTACTTTATCGGTTTTATCCATTAATGCTTTTAATGGTTGAATTAACTCATGCATATTTTGATAATTTACTGTCATCACATCTAAAGCAAACTTTGTAAAATCACGAGTTGTCATATTAGCTTTATGGGCATCTAATAAAGAAGGATAATTTAATAATACCCATTTTCGCTTATTAACACGAATATCTGAACTTTTAAATAGGGCTTTACTAAGCTTTTTCTTCATTTCTGGAGGAACATTTTTTTCTTCATAATCGTTCATTCCATAACGAATTTGAATAAAGGAGTCATATAAAGCAACTTCTTGTTCTTGAATTGTCTTTAACAATTCAATTCTCTTTTCGGTATTTCCTTCAGCTAACTGACTTCCCCAAAGTGGATCATTAAACTTAACATAAGGAATTCCTCCACTCTTATAAACTTCTTCGATTAAATAAGAAACAAATTCTCTAGTTTCCAATGACTGTGTCGTAATTAACACCTTTTCGTCCTTTTCTACATGAATAGAATAAGAAACAATTGTTCTGGCTAACTCTTTTAGCTTTTCACTCATCTTTTACACTCAATCCTTTCTTTGTTCATAAAATACTCTAGGGGTGAATATTTTATGTATCCGTACAATTATAATATGAATCAAATAAACAGAAATATGTATCAAAATAATTATCGAATGCGTCCACAAACACCAACAACAAATGATGATCGTTTTATCGGTGGTGGGTTTGTTGCGCCATTACTTCTCGGTGGTATAGCCGGATACGCTATTGGCAATAATCGACCAAATTACTACTATCCACCACAACCATACTACTATCCAAATTTATATTACAATAACTTCTACAACTATCCATATTAATTTAGAAGATCCTTAGAAAATCTAAGGATTCTTTTCATGTTCGTCCAATTTAACACTAACTAACTTACTAACTCCTGATTCTTGCATCGTAATTCCATATAAAGTATTCGCATATTCCATTGTCTTTTTCTTATGGGTAATTAATAGAAATTGGGTCTTTTCTTTATAATGATCTAAATACTTTCCAAAACGATCGACATTGGCTTCATCTAAAGCTGCTTCTACTTCATCAAACAGGCAAAAAGGAACCGTTCGAACATTTAATATGGCAAACAATAAACTGATCGCCGTAAGTGTTTTTTCACCACCAGAAAGTAACGATATCGTTGTTAATTTCTTTCCTGGAGGAGAAGCAACAATTTCTACTCCTGTCTCCAGTAAATTATCAGGATCGGTTAATTTCAAAGAAGCTCTTCCACCATTAAATAATTGGCGAAAAACAACTTCAAATTCTTTTTCAATCAACTGAAAAGTTGCTTTAAACTCTTCTTTCATCACTTGATCCATCTCTTCAATAATTTCTAACAACGTATCTTTTGCGGATAATAATTCTTCCTTTTGGCTATTTAAGAACTGATAACGTTCGTTTACTCGTTCAAATTCAGAAATAGCTTCTAAATTAACCATACCGATTCGTTTAATCGCATTCTTATAAATAGTCACCTTATTCTTAGCATCTTCTACTTCTAAAGTAAGGGGATACTTAGCCTTTGCTTTTTCAAAAGTAAGTTCATAAGTCTCACTAAGCGTATTTAAGTCATAATCTAGTTTAACATCCATTCGGTTAATCTGAACTTCTATTTCGCTCATCTCGCTTTGTTTCTTGGTTAAACTACTGTTGGTAAGTTTCTTTTTTGCTTCCCACTCTTCTATTTCTGCCTTAATCTTATCGACATCTTTCGTCTTTTGATTAAGCGTTTGAACGAGTATTTCTTTTTCTCGCTGAGTCTCATAAAAAGCTTCCATTAATCGCATTTCTTCTTGAGAAAGAGAGG
The DNA here is from genome assembly GCA_949296705.1 of uncultured bacterium. Lineage (GTDB taxonomy): Bacteria > Bacillota_I > Bacilli_A > RF39 > UBA660 > Alloscybalousia. The sequence goes on along the minus strand of CASFOW010000064.1, from coordinate 10,398 downwards.
AATCTACTACATGATTCAAGCTCACTAATTCTTGGTTAGTATCTTGCTTTTCTTGACGTTTAGCTTCTAAAAGCATTAATTTATTCCTTAATGTTTCCCTCTCCTGAAAAAGCGCAGACTGAACATTTTCTTTTCTATCTTCAATTTCTTTTCGTCTAATCGCTAGTTCATGACTAGCTACCTCGCATTCACTAAGTACCCGTGTAACTTCTTCTAGGGAACGTTTAAACCGCATTAAATCATACTTATCACTGATCATACTTCGGTTTCCATTTGTTAAATTTCCACCAGTTATTGAACCACCGACATGAATAATTTCGCCATCCAATGTAACAAGCTTATAACGATTCTGAATCCGTCTACTAATTCTATTCGCACTATCAATATCTAAAACTACTAAAACATTTCCTAATTGATTCAGAATAATATTCCGGTAAATAGGCTCATACTTGACTAAGGAAGAAAAGACATCAATATAACCCATTTCTCCTCGTAAAAGCTGTAAAGTTTCATTATCTACGGTTTTAGGCCGAATCACATTAAGAGGAAAAAAAGTACAGCGACCAAGTTTATTCTCCTTCAAATAGGAAATTGCCTCTTTTGCCACTTGTTCATTATCGACAACAATAAACTGTTTACTCCCTCCAAGAGCAACATCTAAAGCCTTCTGAAATTTCTCATCACAATCAACTAGTTGGCCAATACAATTATGTACTCCACGTAATCTCGGATTATTTAAAACCGAACGAACACTGTTAGGAAGTCCGCCACCACTTTCAATAAAATTCTCTAGAACACTAATTTTATTTTCTAGTTCTATTTTATCTCTTCTTTTGGTATTATATTCAAGCTCTAACTTCTCTTGATTAGCTTTCGCGCGCTCTAATTCATCCGCAACCATCCTATCTTTAGCTTGAATCTCGTCTACACTTTGAGTTAAATATTGAATATCTTTTTCTAATAACTCGATTTCATTATCCAGTTGTAAACTTCGTTCCGTTAAATGAGTGATATTTTCATGTAGGCGTCCATCACTTGCTTGATACTTTCTTCTCTCCTGAAGTATTTTCTTATCTCCATTTAAACGTTCTTCTTTTTTTGTCAGCTCAAGTAATTGATTCTGAAAAGAACTAACTTCCTTCTCTAATCGTAACAATTCCATCTTTCTACTATCAATAAAAGCATCACTACCTGAAGAAGACGTAGTTAAACTAAGAATTTCTTGTTGAAGCTCTTCTTGACGAGTTTTGGCCTTCTGATACTCTTCATTTAAATTTTCGATTTCATAGGCAAGTAACGCAACTTCAACTTTTTCTAAATTCTCTTTCGTTTCTAAATATTCTTTAGCCTTCTTGCTTTGCTGTCTTAACGGTTCAATCTGATTTTCTAATTCCCCAATAATATCATTAACTCGGTCCAAATTTTGATGAGTACGATCTAATTTACGAATGGCTTCTTCTTTTCTTTTTTTATACTTTAACACTCCGGCTGCTTCTTCAAAAATCACACGTCTATCATAACTAGAATTGCTTAAAATCCGATCAACTTCACCTTGAGAAATAATATTAAATGATTCTTTACCGATACCACTATCCATAAATAGATCAGTAATATCTTTTAACCGGCATTTCTCTCCATTTAAAAAATATTCGTTTTCTCCACTTCGATATACTCTTCTTTTTACTGAAACTTCCGTATAAGGAACATTCAAATAATGATCAGTATTATCAAAGATTAAACAAACAGAAGCAACATTTAAAGGATTTCTACTTTTACTACCAGAAAAAATAACATCACTCATACTACCGTCGCCTCGTAGAGACTTAACAGATTGTTCTCCAAGTACCCACCTAACTGCATCGACAACATTACTTTTTCCACTACCATTTGGACCAACGATACAGGTAATATTATCATCTAAGTGAATGGTTATTTTATCCGCAAAAGATTTAAATCCTGATGCTTGAATTTCCTTTAAATACATATTATTTTCACCTTACCACTATCTAAAATTATACTATAACCCCTAAGTGAAAACAAGAAAATTTTCATAAGAAAAAGCGCCAAAACGGCACCTACTTTTCAGAAATAGACTGTTGTTCAATTAATTGTTGAACGGTAACTAAATCATATCCCTTTTGTTGAATATAACTAATTACGGAAGGTAACTCTTTTAATGTGGTATCACTAGTATCAAAACTAATCATACTACCATTACTTAAATTTTTCTTTACTGTAAGTAATGGATAATTAGAGGCATAGATAGAAGGTTTAATCGTATACATTTTATGATGACTACATAAATCTAAAATATTACTATCTTTATACTCTGTATAGCAATAATTTGTTTTTACATTCGTTAAAGACTCTATCATATTATTCGTCCATTCAAAGCGATCAGTAGTATAACTTCCCTGATAACCCAAATTTTCTATTTCATAACCATCACCGGCTAAACTTTCTACTATATCCATATTTTCTTGAATCACATCGCCATCGATAAAGAATGTCGCAACTACATTCTTTTCTAATAGAACTTGACTAATCGCTTCTAAATTATTTGCATCATCAACCGTAAACATCAACGCAACTTGATTTAATTGCTCGTTTCCTTTAATAACATATTTATCATAAGCTAAAGATAAGTCAGGCATCACTTCATCGAATACCAAAAGGGATTCTTGATAGCGATTAATCTTTTTCATATTGGAAAAACTCTTATTCACATTTACTTGTCTTCCATTTAAACCTGGTATAATTTCATCACCGATAACAATTGCTTCGACAGGATCAATTTCATAATCTTTTTTTACTTCTTCAATCATCTGCATAATTGGATCATTCCGCCTTACAATATCAGCTGCTTTTTCCGTATAAAAGAAACTAAAACAAACTAAGACAAAAACACCAAGATAGGAAATATATTTTTTTAACATAGTATCCACCTAATAAAACTTATGAAAAGAAGTAAAAATTATGAAAGAGAAAATAATAGTTAAGAAGATTTTACTTCAATACTCCCATAAGTATGGGTAATAGTAACGGTTATAAAAGTATTATTTCTGATTTCTTTCTACGAAACACTATTCTTAATTGCAAGGAAAACAAGATTTTTACTTTACCATAATAATTAGTAATAAAATGCTCTACTTTTTAGAAAAAAGATGCATACCTAGTTTAACAACTATTTATAGGTATCTTTTTATAATATATCACTATAAAGACAATTAAAATTTCTTAATATTATGTTCAAAACTACTGATAATGATACTCTTCACTAATATTAATACTTTGTAGAAAAGTACATACATAATATACAGCAGCGCCAGGCACTCCAGCATTGTTACCACTATATACTTCTAATTTGAAATTAGAATAATCGGTAAATTACTACTATAACTAGCATAACCAATAATCACATTTGTTAAGTCATTACTACTTCGATAATACATTTGATATTTAGTCTCTTTACTATTTAATCCCATTACGGAAATCGGTCTCTTACTTCTTCTTTGGTAGGAACGACTACTTTATATTCTTCATTTAAGCCATAAGAAAGCGTCGCAACTGTCATCTCTAAAGAATCTTTTAATTCTAAATTTTCTTGATAATACCCATATGTATTTCTAATTAAAAAAATAGTAGCTAATAAAATAATTATAAGTAAACCAAAAATAATTACATGTTTCCTATTAAAATTTAATTCTAACTTCTTCATACTATCCCCTCAATAGTTCATTTCTATTATTCACTGTTCTATTTTTCTTATCCATACTAAGTATCCCCCCCCCCAAGACATTTTGGCAAGAAAAAATTCGCCAAAAAAATTTTTTTGACGAATTAATTTACCCTAGAAATGACGAATTATTTTATACGAGAAAAAAATGAGCTCTAATATTTAAAGAATTATATTATAATCCCATCTATACTTATTCTCTCAACCATATTTCCAAATAGAAAATAAGAAATTCCTATATTTTACTTCCTACTTTTCTACTTTTCACCTAACTTTCCTGTTTTACTTTTCCAATTACTCATTAAATTCTATTCCGTCGATACTTGTTTCATAAATCCACTGTTTTAAATCCGCATTATCTCCAGATTCATAGAATTTAATTAATTTCTCAAAAAACATAGGTTGATTTTCTTGTGAAATCGTAATAATCCCACAACCACTATCTATCATAATTTTATTAGCAAATAACATTCCCACCCTTTTATTACCATCTATAAACATTTGTCTTCGCATAATCCATAACATAATCTCTATTGCGATTTCCGTTTTAGTTTTTTCTGGTTGATTAAGCAAAGTAACTAATTCCTCTTTTATTTGACTTTCGATAGGAAATTGTGGTTTCCAAGAAGTCCCTCCTATATTTACGGGTGTTGTTCTTAATCTTCCTAAATTTTGATCCAGCACTAATTTATCACAAGTTAATTTATGTAAATGACATAACATTTTAAAATCATAATCCATTTCCCCATTTTCAAGGATAAATTGCCAAGAATATTTTAAATTGTTAATCGCTATAATTTTATCAACAGTTAATCCATTAACAATACCTCCATCATATATCGCCTGCGTTTCAGGATATGTTACACCAATTCCTTCTAAATTAGCACTTTTCCAAATATAATCTACAATATTTCTTTTAGCAACAAATACATTTTGTTCTCTCGTTAAATGAAATTTATTTTTCATAACACATTCCTCCATTTTCACTATCCTAATCGACAGAAATTACAACACCACGGGCAAATCGTTTTCAATATCTACTCAGTAGTCAACAGCATTTCTTACTTCTTATTTCTCAATCCCTCAATTTCTCAAAAGTTATAACCATTTTTACCCTCTAAACAATTACTTCTTATATTTAATTATACAATATCCTTTCAAAAGAAGAAACTACTTTAGACAAAACATTTTATTTTAAAAAAATTGTCAAAAAAGAAAACTTCTGCTACACTTATTAATATAATAGGAGTGATTGTAGTGTATTATGAAAACTTATATAAGAAAAGAAGCTTAGCCCTTCTTTTACTAAGTATTTTTACAATTAGTAGTGGCTTACTAATTCAAAAATATTTAATTGTAGATAAATTGTTATTTTTTAATTTAGAAATTGTCGCCCTCTTTTTTATCATGATACTTCCCATGATAATTCTAAATTATAAAAACCATCCATTTTCTTTAGGAAAAACAGCCCTATTCAGTATCCTATATTTAATTGCCCTATCCTTTCTTATACCGATATATGTTAATTATCGAATGTTTGGTAGTTTCTCTCTACCTTCATAATTTATTTCATTAGTTTTAAAATCTATTTTTCAGATTGAAACTATAATTTCTATCATTGGTATTTGTATTTCTCAATATTGCCTACATAGTATCAGCTGGATGATTGTAAACGAAATCCATTTTGATCACCTAATCATTTATTTTCTAATCTTTTCCATTTTATTTTTAATAAGAATCAGCATCTATTATATTCAACCTCTAGTCTTTCTGGGAATCATTTTTTCCTTATTTTATTTTCAAAACTTATTTCACAACCTAGGACAAAAAAGAAAAGATATGATTATTAGACACTTCACTTCAACCCTTTTCATCATCGTTAGTATCTATATCGCTAACTTAGGGATGACTTATATGAAAAGTAAAGATTCTCTTCAACTATTAAATATCTCTATTGCGGACTACTTTTTACAAAAAGAAAATCTAATCATTATTCTAATAGTAACCGATCTTTATATTATTTCCGATATATTCGCTTGTCTAAGTACTAAATCTCTTTTTCAAAACAAAAATTTCTTTAAAGAACATCAGTTATTATCTTACCTTCTTTACTTAATTATCTACCTTATCATTTTAGTTCCGATTATTTTTTACCTTCTAGAAAAATTACAAGAGCTTTTAAAAATAAGTCTCATCTAAAAAGAAGAAAACATGTTTATTTATCTTCTTCTTTTTTCTCTTTCTTGTCTTTTTCTTCTTTCGGAAGTGCCTGTTTTCTAGAAAAATTAAGGCGTCCTTTTTTATCTTCACCTAAACATTTTACAAGAATTTCGTCTCCGATACTTACGGCATCACTTACTTGTTTTACTCGTTTATGATCAAGCTCTGAAATATGTACTAATCCTTCACATCCTGGCCAAACTTGGACAAAACAACCAAACTCTTCGATTTTAACAACCTTAGCCGGATAAATCTTACCTTCTTCTACTTCTCTAACTACATCTAAAATCATATTCTTTGTTTTTTCGATAATTTCTTTATTAGAGTGATAAATCATTACCCTACCATCATCTTCAAGATCAACTTTAACCGCATTCATATCCGTAACAGAAGTAACATGAGACGCATCACAAATAATTTTTGTAATCATCTCTCCTCCTTTACCGATAACATCTTTAATCTTTTCTGGTTTAATCATGAAAGTTTCCATCTTAGGTGCATACTGACTAACTTCTTTACGAGGTTCCTTAATCTCTTTAGCCATAACATCTAAAATTTCCATTCTAGCTACTTTAGCTTGAGCTAGAGCTTCTTTTAAGATTTCTTTAGTAATTCCTTTAATTTTAATATCCATCTGTAAAGCGCAAATTCCATCTCTAGTTCCAGCTACTTTGAAATCCATATCGCCTAAATGATCTTCCATTCCTTGAATATCAGTTAAAATCGTATAATCATCTCCGGCAGTGATTAATCCCATCGCAATACCAGCTACTGGTGCTTTAATAGGAACTCCAGCCGTCATCAAACTCATACATCCGGCACAAATCGTTGCTTGACTACTACTACCATTACATTCTAATACTTCAGAAACAACCCTAACTGTATAAGGGAATTCTTCTTCACTTGGCATGACTTGAAGTAAGGCTCTCTCTCCTAAAGCACCATGACCAATTTCTCGTCTACCTGGAGCGCCATAACGTCCTGTTTCTCCTACTGAAAAAGCAGGGAAATTATAATGAAGCATAAAACGTTTTTCCGTTTCCATATCTAAGCCATCTAAAATTTGGTGTTCACCCAAGGCTCCTAAAGTAGTGACGGCTAATGCTTGGGTTTCGCCACGGGTAAATAAAGCTGAACCATGAGTTCTAGGAAGTAAATCAATCGCTGTAGATAATGGCCGAATTTCGGTCATACTTCTACCATCCGCACGAGTTTTCTCTTTAACAACAATTTGTCTAAAGATTTCATACTCGATTTCTTCTAACACAAGTTTTACTTTAGTAAGTAAAGTAAGTAAATCTTTCTCTTTTAATACCTCTTCATTTTCTTTAGTATATTTTTCAACAATCTCCTCTTTCACTAAATCGATTGCCTCATGTTGTTCCTGCTTGTCCGGGATACGAAGGGCTTTATTTAAACGGGCTTCTGCTAAGGAGCGAACCTCTTCTTTAAGACTATCTTCAATTTCAAGTGTTTCATAGTCCATCTTCTCTACACCAATTTCAGAGATAATTTCTTCTTGGAAATTAACTAATTCTTTAATTGCTTCATGACCAAACATTAATGCCTCTAACATTAAATCTTCCGATACTTGTTTAGCCCCAGCTTCCACCATATTAATCGCATCTTTCGTACCAGCTACGGTTAAATCCAAGTCAGATACTTCTAATTCACTAGGGGTCGGATTAATAATAAATTCGCCATTAACATGTCCCACCTTAACTCCAGCAATAGGTCCACCAAAAGGAATCTTACTAATTGATGTTGCTAGACTAGAGCCAAACATTGCGGTAAGTTCTGGAGAATAATCAGGATCAACCGATAAAACTGTATTGACGACTTGAACCTCATTCTTAAAATCTTCAGGAAATAACGGTCTCATTGGGCGATCGATCATTCTAGCTGCTAATGTAGCATTTTCAGTAGGCCTTCCTTCACGTTTAATAAAACCACCAGGAATTTTTCCTACTGAATATAACTTTTCATTATATAAAACCATTAAAGGAAAAAAATCAGATAACACATTGGCATTTTTATTAACTACAACCGTAGACAATACAACAGTATCCCCATAGCGTACCCATACCGCACCATCGGCTTGTTTGGCAACCATTCCATGTTCTACTACTAATTTTTTTCCGCGAAAATCTAATTCAAATACTTTCTTCATCACACTTCACCTTCTTAAATACTATAATTTTTTTACTAGTTCTTTTACGGTTTTTTCAAATTCCACACGTACTTTATTAGAATCGCGAACCTGAAAATCAAGTTCAATATCTAATAGTGGAATATCTGGTTTAATTTTTTCTAAATTAGGAATTAATGCAGGAATCTCATAAGCAAGTAAATCTCGATCAACCATATTAATCATTCTTTGATAATAAGGACTAGGATACCCTAAACCAAAATGAAGATAAATCATTTCCATCAATCGTTCTTCTATTTCTAAGTAAGTCGGCAAAAGTTTCTTAACTGGAGTTGGGACATCAGATAAATAAGCTTCTGATGCATCATGTAATAGCACATAAAGTTGTGCTTTCTCATCATAATAAAATTCACGACTTAAGCGATAAGCATTTAACGAATGCTGAGCAACACTATAAAAAGTAACTGTTCCTCCAGAATATCTACAAAGTTGTGATAACGGATGAGAGATATCCTCCAAGTAAATTTCTTCAATATTTGGTCGATCCAAATGAATCAAATGTCCAGACCAAGTTAACATTTCTCCACGATTTAATCTCATAAAATTTCCTCCACAAAATTAAAATAGACACTAAAAATAAGTGCCTATTTTCTTAATCCTAATTGTTTAACAATTTCACGATAACGTTGAACATCTTTCTTAGCTAAGTAATTCAACATATTTCTTCTTTGCCCAACCTTCTTTAAAAGACCACGGCGGGAATGATAATCGTGAGTATGCTCTTTTAAATGTTCAGTTAACACATTGATTTCTTCGGTAAGAATTGCGATCTGAACTTCAGCAGAACCTGTATCTTTTTCATTTCTGGCATATCTTTTTACAAGTTCTTGTTTTTTTTCTGATGTTAAAGCCATTTTTATTCCTCCTTTATCTTATTTGCCCAAACCGAGATACGGTCGGAATAACTCCATATCCCAGAAAAGGTACATGTATAATATACAAGAAAAGTCTAGAAAAAGCAAGATTTTTTTGAATTAAAATCTCATAATATTTTTATTGATTTTTTAATCTATCTATCTCATCTTGTAACTTTTCATTTAATTTATTTGCTTTATCTAATTGTTTTTTTAATTCATTTAATTCTTTTTGCAGCATACTTTCCTTATTTGTATACTGTTTTTTTACTTTTATTGTTTTTGATGTCTGAATAGTTACATGAATACCAATTTTTTAATTATATCTAAGTTTTAATACGTATTTATATACTTATCTAAATTCTTCTATCTAACTAGTTAGTAGCTTAAAATATAATATGTATAAGTGACGCTACCGTTATTTTTTGATTTATGACCCCAAGTTCTACCCTTGATACTTACAGATTGCCCCGGTGATAATTTAGCTGTCATAGAAAAATTAATCGTATATTTCCAAGAATTTTGGATAGAATTACTATTTACAATTTGCCCTGTTGTGGTAATATTCGTACTAGCCCCAACATTTTCTGGCTTAGGATTAGATGAACCATCTGAACCAGGTACTGCACTACCACTAAGAAGGAAAATACAATTACTTGTTGCGGTATACACTGCTCCCCAATCATCCATAGTCACAGGACTAGATACTTGCATATTCTGAACAATTGTAGTTTCTCCATCTTTTAAACCGGCTTGATAACCAGCATTATAACCATCATTATAGGTTTTTCCAGTTCCGGTTATTTTTTTGCCGTTTACCCAAGCGGTTTTCCCGCTAGCAATATCATTCGCGGTTGCTGTTCCTGGAGTCTGACTAGCAAGAGAGCTAGCAGTTATCTTGCCACTTCCATTATGATATCCTTCTGGTATTGTATAACTTCCTCCGGCATTTAGGGTTTTACTTACAGCTCCACGATTTGGCATTGTTCCCGTTATCTTTTGTCCTTTTACCCAGGCTGTCTTGCCACTTAATATTTGAGAAGCTGTCGCGTCTCCATCGCCACTACTACAAGCATATATCGTTTGTATTGGATTGGCAGTAATATTTCCTAGTTTATCTTTTACTTGAATTTCGGCATCTGTACTGATTGCATAAATTTTACTGGTATCTTTTACCCAGGTTGCTCCGCCATCAAAAGAATATATCGCATCGGCTTTATCGATTCCAATTCCACTATCAGTTACATTACTAATTCCTACTTCAATCTGATTACCATCAAGAATAGCATGTTCATCACTAACTAAACTAAAATCTGGTCCTTTAGAATCTGCTCTTACAATATGATTATTCATATTACTTACATTGTTAGCTTGATCGA
>CASFOW010000063.1 GCA_949296705.1 uncultured bacterium | reverse complement strand
GGATATGCCCAGAATGCGGAAGTTGCCACGATAGAGATATCAATGCTAGTCAAAACATATTATTCGAAGGAATAAAGAGATATATGAAAGAGTTAATTTATCAAGAAAAAATAAAGAACAAAGTCTACTGCAGCGACTGTCGGATGTTAAGTCTGTGGAGAATAGAGGTTACTCTATCAATGAAGCAGAAAGCCCGGGAGGTAACGACTGGGAGATGAAAATTTATTTTCATTTTGTTCTGTAATTGGTATAGTGATTTAATTATAGGTTATTTCACGGAATTTACTTTATTTTTTATCAAGCTTTTTCTATTAATTATATGGATTATATTTCTAGTTAAAGTAATTAAAAACTTTAATAAAATCGCGAAAAAAGGGAATGTTTTACTTGTAATTTTATTGGCTAGTTCTATTTTATTCTTATTTTGTAATTTTAGATGGATTAAAACTAACGTAGAATTTCCATTATATAGAAAGCAAAGGGAAAGAATAATAGAAAAAGTTAAGGATGATGAATTTGCTTATTATTTTGATAAAAATATAAAATTACCAATATATAAATATGTTTCTTCTGATGGAGAAATTTATGTTTATAGAAACGATAGAGAACAAGTGATTAGTTTTTGGATATATCGAGGAGTATTAAGTGGAAATGTTGAATTAATTTATTCTTCTGGTGGTAAGAATTTAATATATGAGATAAAGAATAATTCAGAAATAGTTAAAATTGTTGAATTAGATGAAAATTGGTATTATGTAGAAAGTAGTAATTAAAAAATAAAGTAATATGTCATTTTTTATATTATTTTTAAATTAAAAATCATGAGAAATAAAAAAATAATGTAAAAAGAAAAGTAAAGTTTCGTTGTCAAAAAGTGTCATGCTTCTTTTTTTTTGTTTTGAAGTTTGCTATAATGGGGAAGGAGAGTGAAACTATGGCAACAAAATATGATGCAGATTCCATCAAAATATTAGAAGGACTAGAAGCAGTGAGAAAAAGACCTGGTATGTATATCGGTTCAACAGATAAACGGGGTCTTCATCATTTAGTATGGGAGATCGTCGACAACGCCATCGATGAAGCAATAAATGGTTACGGCGATTATATCAAAATCACCTTACATAAAGATAAAAGTATTAGTGTAGAAGATCATGGACGTGGAGTTCCAACGGGAATGCACTCATCAGGAAAAAGCGCACCTGAAGTTATCTATACCGTTTTACATGCTGGTGGTAAATTTGAAGAAGGTGGCTACAAAGTCTCTGGTGGTTTACATGGAGTTGGTGCGAGTGTAGTTAATGCTTTATCTAAATGGATGGAAGTAACAATCAAAAATGATAAGCATGAATGGGTAATTCGTTTTGAAAACGGCGGAAAAAAAGTAATCCCTTTAAAACAATTAGGAATGACCGCCAAAACCGGAACAACGGTTCGTTTTTTACCGGATGAAGAAATATTTGGAAACAATCACTTTTCTTTTACAACTATTTGTGAAAGAATGCAAGAGTCTGCTTTTTTAATTAAGGGACTTACTATCGAAGTTATCAACGAAGAAGATGGACGCCAGGAAAAATATCATTATGAAGATGGCTTAATTGCGTTTGTTCGCTACCTCAATGAAGGAAAAAATGTTCTTCATAACGTAATTTCTTTCGAAGGAATGAAAGACAAGATGGAAATCGATATCGCAATGCAATATACCGATACGTATAACGAAAATATTGTATCTTTCGTCAATAATGTTAAAACAGTAGATGGCGGTACTCACGAAGTAGGATTTAAGACCGCTCTTACTAGGGCCTTTAATGATTACGCCAAGAATAATGGCTATATTAAAGGAAAAGATAAAGCCCTAGAAGGAAGCGATGTGAGAGAAGGGTTAACGGCAATTATTTCTTTAAAAATACCAGAAGCTCTACTACAATTCGAGGGACAGACTAAAGGAAAGCTAGGAACCCCACAAGCAAGAACCGCAGTAGAGAATTTGGTTAGTGAAAAACTACAGTTTTTCTTAGAGGAAAACAAGAAAATCGCAACCGATATTATTGAAAAATCTTTACGTAGTAAAGTGGCTAGAGAAGCGGCTCGTAAAGCAAGAGAAGAAGCTCGTAAAGGGAAAACCAAAAACCCTAAAGAACGAGCACTATCCGGTAAACTTTCTCCTGCTCAAGGACGAGACAAAACCAAAAATGAACTTTTCTTAGTCGAAGGAGATTCAGCTGGAGGTTCTGCTAAACAAGGACGTGATCGTCGCTTTCAAGCTATTTTGCCTTTACGGGGAAAAGTCATTAATACCGAAAAAGCTAGAATGGAAGATATCTTAAAAAATGAAGAAATCAATACTATGATCTATACGATTGGTGCCGGAGTTGCCCCTAATTTCGATATCGATGAAGCAGAATATGCCAAAGTCATTATCATGACCGATGCCGATGATGACGGTGCTCATATTCAGTGCTTATTGCTTACTTTCTTTTATCGTTATATGAAACCATTAATCGAAGCAGGGCGTCTTTATATTGCCCTTCCCCCATTATTTTTAATCAAGAATGGGAAAGAACATCAATATGCATATACGATGGAAGAAATGAAACAAAAAACCGCTGGAAAAAAATGTGAAGTTCAACGATATAAAGGATTAGGCGAGATGAATGCCGACCAACTTGCCGAAACGACCATGAATCCTAAAACAAGAAGTTTAATTCGTGTGACCATTGAGGATGCAATTCTAGCCGAAAAAAGAGTCAGTGTTTTAATGGGAGATAATGTCGAACCACGTAAAGATTGGATTGAAGAAAATGTAGAGTTTTCTCTAGAAGATGATTATACGATCGCAAAGAAGTAGAAAAGAGGCGTAAAATATGATTTCTCGGAAAACAGCTTTTAATCAAATTTATAAAAATAGTTTATTATGCTATGATTTAATTAAAGGAAAAATAAGAAAAACAAAACAACTAGAAGACATTTTATCGGAAAAAGATTACGAAAGTATTAAAGCTTTTTTTTGTACGAATACCTCTTTTGATCGTGATAAATACTTAAAAAAATATCCCCGCTTAGCGGTTGTTGATGATGTATTAGCCTATACCAAAGACAAATATTATCATTTAAAAGAAGTTCGTGATATCGTACGATTAGACAATTTTCTTTTATCGGTATTAGATGATAAACTATACTTAGAGGCGGCTCGTCTTTTTTATACGAAACAAATTTTTGAACTTTTAAATAAAGAAATTATGGTATCTTTTTTACCATTTCTTAAACAGAAAGAAGAAATAGTGATGAATGATATTGCTAAAAATATCGATAATTACTATATTGGGTTGATTACTAGTTAGGGAGGAACGTCATGAAAAGCAAAAAAGAACAACCAATTACAGAGAAAATATTTGAATATACCTTAGAAGAAATTATGGGTGAGCGCTTTGGAAGATATTCGAAATATATCATCCAAGATAGGGCAATTCCTGATGTTAGAGATGGGTTAAAGCCAGTTCAACGACGTATTTTATATGGAATGTATCGCGACCGAAATACTTATGATAAACCATATCGAAAAAGTGCGAAAACTGTGGGAAATGTTATGGGTAACTATCATCCACATGGGGACTCAAGTATTTATGATGCGATGGTAAGAATGAGTCAATGGTGGAAACAAAATACCCCTTATATCGATATGCACGGAAATAATGGTAGTATGGATGGCGATAGTCCTGCCGCAATGCGTTACACCGAAGCAAGACTTGCCAAAATCAGTAATGAATTACTTCGTGATTTAGATAAGGATACCATAACTTGGGCACCCAATTTCGATGATACAGAATTAGAGCCTACTGTGTTACCAGCTAGATTCCCTAATCTATTGGTGAATGGGACAAGTGGAATATCGGCAGGATATGCGACCAATATCCCTCCTCACAATTTAGGAGAAATTATCGATGCGACGATTAAACGAATTGACAGCCCTAATTGCAGTTTAGATACGATTATGGAAATTGTTAAAGGACCAGATTTCCCAACTGGGGGAATTGTCGAAGGGTTAAACGGAATACGTAGTGCCTTCCAAACCGGAAAAGGCAAAATCATGATTAGTTCTAGGACTTCTTTTGAGGAGAAAAATGGCAAAGTGGCGATTATTGTCTCGGAAATTCCTTTTGAAGTAAATAAAGCCCAATTGGTAAGAAAAATCGATGAAATTAGAATCGATAAAAAAATAGAAGGAATCGCCGAAGTAAGAGATGAATCCGATCGTGACGGATTAAGGATTGCAATTGATTTAAAAAAAGACGCCAATCGTGATTTAGTTTTAAACTACTTATTAAAAAATACTGATCTTAAAATTAGTTATAGCTATAACATGGTAGCAATCGATCACCGGCGCCCCAAATTATTAGGTTTATTAGATATTATTGATTCTTACTTACTTCACCAAAAAGAAGTAATTTTAGCGCGAACGAAATTTGATCTTGAACATGCTAAAGCACGGCTTCATATCGTTGAAGGATTAATTAAATGTCTTTCTATCTTAGATGAAGTGATTCATACGATTCGTTCTAGTAAAAATAAAAGTGATGCTAAGGACAACTTAGTTGCTAAATATGATTTTTCAGAAGCACAAGCAGAAGCAATTGTCACCTTACAACTTTACAAATTAACCAATACCGATGTAACGCTTTTAGAAGAAGAACTTGCAAATTTAACCAAAATCGTCGAAGGATTAGAAGCTATTTTAAAGGATGAAAATTTATTGAAGAAAGTGATGAAAGATGAACTTCGACAAGTAAAAAAAGAATATGCTACACCTAGAAAAACGGATATTAAAGAGGAAATTACGGAGATTAAAATCGATACTTCTGTTATGATTCCTAAGGAAGATGTTATTGTTGCCGTAACTAAGGATGGTTATGTAAAACGAACTAGTATTCGTAGTTATCAAGCTTCGAATAATGAAGAAGCACAGCTAAAAGAGTTAGACTATATGCTTGGTTTATATGAGATGAATACGCAAGATACATTATTATTATTTACTTCTCTTGGAAACTATCTTTATATTCCGGTTTATACGATTCCCGATTTAAAATGGAAAGAATTAGGAAAACATGTCAGTAATTTAATTAAGCTAGAAGAAAGTGAAGAGATTATTGCTAGTATTCCTGTTAGTGAATTTAGTAAAGATAAAAATATTTGTCTAGCTAGTGAACAAGGAATGATCAAGCAATCCGTGCTATCAGATTTTCAGGTATCTCGTTATTCTAAACCGATTACTTGTATGAAACTAAAAGCAGGCGATCGCTTAATTGCAGCATTTTTAATCGAATATCCAGAAATCTTTATCGCTACTTCAGATAGTTATGGCTTATGGTTTGATAGTCGTGATATTCCAATTGTTGGATTAAAGACGAGTGGAGTTAAAGCCATTACCTTAAAACAAGACCATGTCGTTAGCGTCAATAATTTCAGTACGCAATATCATGATGCTATTCTTGTCATGACGACTAAAGGAACTGGTAAACGAGTAAAATTTAGCGAATTCGAAAAATCAACGAGAGCTCGTCGTGGTTTATTACTACTTCGTGAAATCAAAAGTAATCCTTACCATGTTTTGAAAACTTTAGTTGTAAAGACCAAAGATCATATTGGAATCAAAACTTCAGCGATTAAATTAGAAAAAGCAAGTGACTTCCCATTCATGGATCGCTATTCCGTTGGAAGTCAGTTAGTGAAAAATGAAGTACATGACATTTTCTTAGTCGCAACTCTAAAGAAAAAAGATATAGATATAGAAGAAAATCCTAGCATAGATATAGAAGTAGAAGATACCACTTCGAACGAGAAAATAGTAGAGGAAATACCGAGTGAAGCAGAAATTCCTAAAACACCGAAGGCGAAACGTATTTCCTTAAAAGAAATTGATGACCGCCTGATGACAATTGATGATTTTCTAAATGATGATGAATAAAAAAGATAAGGGAAAACAAAAATTTTCCTTTTCTTAGCTAAAAATGAGGGTATAATATGACATACAACAACACTAGCGAAGAAATAAAAAGGAAGCTAAAAAGATACGAGCGCTTAGGTGCTAGAAGGTTTCAACAAATTGTTTTTGGAGTAGAGCGAATGAAATATTCTCTGTTACTTAGGTGTTTTCCGAAAATCACGGTGTACTATGAAAATTTACTTAATAAAAACACAGCAAAAAAGTTAAAAAAATGTCATAGTGATGCCGAGAAAAATGCGTTGTTAGAAAACGCTCGGTATCAAAAGTTACTCTTTCGAAGAGAAATCCATAGTCGAAAGAACCGTAATTATCATTACCAGTTTGGTTATTCTAAAGAACTTATTCCTTACTTAGAGTGGAATAAACGTATTCATCAAAAAGGATTAAAACAAAATGTGGTAGTGATGATTATTTGCTTGTTACTTGGTTTAGCTCCTATAGCAACTGGAGTAGTAGTGCCTCTTTTTTTAGGAATTTTCATTGCGGAAGGAATAAGTGCCTTCATCAATTTTGAATGTATTAATCTTCAAGAATATAATCTAACTCGCATCAAACAAAATAAAAAATTAAAAGAAATTGAAGAAAAAATTGAAACAAGGGATTTGAAAAAGTATTGCCCAGCAACGAAAATAATTGCTTCATCTTTAGCTAAACAAGAAGATATCCCTTCTATTCATTCATTAAAAGATAAATTTACTACCCGCGAAGAACTAGAAAACTTAAGAAACCTTCTTCTTTATTTAAATCAAGTAGACAATAAAGAAATATCTTCTTCTACTCAAGAGGGTAAACTATACAGAAAGGAACGATAACGATGACTATAACGACTACTATCCCATCTACAGTGGGTACAAGTTTAACTTCTTATACCTCTCTTACTCTTACAAATGAAGATGTAAATGCTCTTACGAATACTACCCTTGGCTCAGTAACGACAAGTGCTACTTCTTCTCTTACTTCAGAGGCAACACTCACCGATACTATAGCGGCAACCAAACAGGAATGGAGACAAGCAAGAGCATACATTGAATCCTTAAGTGAAGAAGAAGTTTGTGAACTGTTAGCCTTTATCGACGAAAAAGAAGCCCTCCTTGCGTCTACTGAAGAAAAACCACTTCAATTAACCAAAAAATAAGGAAACAAAAGCCTTCTTTTTACATATAGTTTATTAGGTGGTCATATGTCTAAAGAGAACTTTAAAATGTTTGTAAGAAGTCATCCCGAACTAGTTCACTATGTAACCAATAATCAGATGACCTGGCAAAAATTTTATGAATTATACGATATGTATGGAGAAAATAATTCTATCTGGCAATCTTATTTTTCGTCTTCTAGGGTAAACCCAACTCCCGAGCAACAATCGCCTAAAACAACCGCTAGTACAGTAGGAGATACTTCATTAAAAGATTTATTTAATCTAGTCAAACAAATGGATTTAGAAACTGTACGTAAAGGAGTAGATGGCTTATCAAAAGCAGTAGCTTTAGTACAAGATTTAACTACAAATAAAAAACAAAACAACTACCAAGCTCGACCATTATATAAACATTTAGAGGATTAATATGAATGTTGAAACCCAAATAAAAGTCAGAAACAATCCTTATTTATATCGTTATCTAAGAGATAATTCCGCTTGGTATAAAGTACTAAATCGCCACCCTGAAGCAATTAAAGATATGGAAGAAGAAATGAAAGCTACTTATCATTTAAATCCTAGCGATAAAATTGATGATTTAACCAGAAAAATAGAGAAAATTAGAACCTTTATGGACATTATTCAATAAGAGATTTCTAGCGATGATTTTAGAAATCTTTTTTTCTTTTCATTTAGATAAAATTTTGCTACAATAAGGTTAGAAAACAAGGAGTATGATTCAAGATGGAAGAAAAAATCCAGAAAAAAACAGAAGAGATTGTTGCACTATTAGAAAAAGATCCTCGGATGATAGAATTAAAGGCATTGAAAGAAAAACTATTAACTGATAAACCATTTAAGGAACTACTGGAAAAGTATCAACTAGCTGAATATAAAAATAGTAAAGAAGCGCAGGATTTAAAGAAAAAAATCTTTGAAAATAAAGACTATGTACGTTACCAACAATTAGAAAATGAACTATATTTTCTGACATTAGACATCAATCGTCATTTTAAGACTTTAATAGATAATAAGGATTGTGGTGAAATTTGAGAATTATTAGTGGCAAGTATAGGGGAAAAGAAGTATTTGGATATCAATTAGAAGGTACTAGGCCCACCCAGGATAGGATAAAAGAAAGTTTATTTGCGATGATTCAAAATGAAGTGGGGGATGCTAAAGTATTAGATTTATTTGCGGGAACCGGCAATTTAGGTTTAGAAGCATTAAGTAATGGTGCAAGACATTGTACTTTTGTCGATAATAACCAAAAAGCTGTTCAAACAATCAAAAAGAATATCCATAACTTGAATATCCCAACTGATCAACATAAAGTGATTTTAAGTGATTATCAAGCTTTTCTAAATCAAGATAAAGAATCCTATGATGTAATTTTCCTAGATCCACCCTATAGGTACACGGTCTTACCTGAACTATTAAATGACTTAGTCACTAAAGAAAAAATAACTTCAGGCGGGATTGTTGTTTGTGAATACGAACAGGGTAATTTGATAGAATCAGTTCAAAATTTAGTTCAGATAAAGGATCGCAAGTATGGATATAAACGAATAACGATTTACAAAAGGGAGGATACTTAAGTGAAGTTTTATTTAGTTAGACATGCTGAAACGGATGCCAATACCAATGAAATCTTACAGGGTCAAAAAGAAAATCTACAATTAAATGCGTATGGTGTTAGAGAAGCAAACAAATTAAAACAAAAATTAAAAGATATTTCCTTTGATGCTTGTTACACCTCTCCACTTGTTCGAGCTTGGTCAACAGCCATTATCTTAGTAGGGGATCGAGCTGTAATTAGTGAAGATAGGCGATTGATAGAACGCTATTTGGGACAATTTGAAGGGGCACCACGTCAAAAGTATAGTGCGAAAAAATATTGGGATTATCCATTAAATAGTGGGGATGGCGATGTAGAAAAAATCCAAGATATCTTTAGCCGTTGTGAGAGCTTTTTAGAAGATATTATTTCTAAACATGATGATACAGCTACCATTTTAATTGTTTCTCATAGTGCAATTATTCGTTGTCTTCATCACATTTTAAAAAAAAGCGATCGAAAAAAGAATCTATTAGGTTTTTCTATTCCTAATTGTTTCTGTAAGGAATATCAAATTCAAAAGGAGGACTTTTACCATGAAAGAGGATAGTGGTTATTTTTATTCAGTAGAGACAGTTGTAGATATCGATCACTTTGTAGAACTATTACTTACTTGTTTAGCAAACAGTACTTATCCTATTGTTTCCTTTTTACAAGAAAAAGAAAAGAAATTCGCAAATTTACCAGTTGATTATCTAATGTGTATTAAAAAAATTCTAACTGAACAAGAATTCGGTTATTATTTTGCGGAACTTATCGATTTTAGAACTTATTATGAACATCAACTTGCTTGGGAAGATAAATTCAAGAAAGCTATTTCAGATTATTTAAAGAGAAATAACAAAGAGCTAAAGTTTAATCTTGAAAAAAATATAATCCAAGTCGAATTTACTAAAGAGGAAATTGAGGAAACCCTTGTCTCATATGATCAAATTTCGATCGAAAAAATGGAACGATTTTGTCGCTTGATTACTCACTATGGGAATCATCATCAAGCAATGTTAGAAAGAAAAGAAAGTGAACGTCTCATTAAACGAAGGTATATCCGTTCTAGCGCATCTACTTTCAGTAAGTCTTGGGATGATTAAATGCTTACCAAAAACAGCAACTTTTTGTTAGTATGCTGTTTTTTTCATCGTTACACTTTTATGAATATTTTTGATGGGAAATATAAATAAATGTTTTGCCAAACTGCAAAATAAGGAAAGGACTAGAAGATTTTTTTAAAATAGGATAAAATATAAACTAAACACTTTTGGAGGAGGTGCTCTATGCAAATTACACAAAAAACTATTAATGATGCTATAAAAAAAAGATTTATTAAACCCTTAGATGCTGGATGTAAATATAATATAAATAAATTAAATAACGATCAGAAAGTAAAACATAACGAAACAATAAGTTTATTAACACAAGCTCATGAAACACTAATAAATGTTTATAATAATCTAAAATGCAATAGATTAGTGGATGCTAATACATTATTAAGATCAGCTTTTGAGTATATCATGACGGGAATGATGATTCAATTTGATGGTAAAGTCTATGAAGAGTTTATTACTCTTGGAATAGAAAAAGATAAAACAAAAATAAATAAAATAATTAGTAAATTTAGAACCCATATGAATGAAATTTGTTCAGAAATATATCAAAATATAAATCGCAAAGAAAAATTAGAAATATTAACTGAATTATATGAAAAATTGTGTAATTTTACTCATAGCTCATTGATTGTAAGTACAATAATCGAAATCAAAAATCCCAAAGAGAAAGAAATAATCCAAAAATTAATGCTTCAAAATTATTATTCCCTAAAACTTTTACTTTTTAATTGCCTAAAATATTTTACCTCAGATAAAAAACATTATTTGGAATTATCAAATATTGCTTTTTCATTTATGTTTATGATGATAGAAATAAGTAACAAAATAAAGGAAAACAATATAGATTTTTCTAAGTATAATGATTTTCTTTATCCCGATAAAAATACTGGATACCTTGAAAAAGACAAACAAAAATTTAAAAAAATAGAAGATGAGCTAATAGAACTTAAAGAAGATATAAAAAATAACGAAGATATATTTACAAAAGAGTTAATTATGTTTATAGAAAAATAGTATGAAGATTATTTATATCAATTGAACGTTAATCTAAACTATTTTAGAAGCATCCATAATATAAAAAATTTTTAATTTTGTTCTCCTTCAAAAAGTTCTACTGGCTTCTTTACAGATTTTAATCGTTTGGAAAGTACAGCTGGAATATCTGTTTGGTCAGTAATACGGATATCATCAAACTGTCTATTTACTATTTTATCAGCACGAATCATTCGTTGTTGTAGTGTTAAAGTAGGATTTTCTTGTAGAAGAATTTCCTCTAAATAATTAGAACAAATATCTTTAAATAAAATAAATACACTTTTCTTGTTATGAATAGTAAGTTTATCTAATGGTAAAATAGTAAGGCGGAAATAATCTGGATCAATAATAACCATATTTTCTTTAGTTAAAACTATATTTCCACTTCTTAAATCATCTACCCGGATTCTTCTCCTCGTAAATATATCCATTAAACTCATAATATTCCTTAAATTATCCAGTAAATAATCTTTGCTTTCTAATAGCGGATTAATATCACTACTTAGATAATATTTAGCGGTATAAGCATCAATTTGAAAATGATAAATTAGCTTGAATTTTCTACAAAGTAAAGTCAGTAAATCAAGATTACTATATACATCTAATAACTCTATAAAATTAGGATGATGTATCTCTTTTAGAATATCAAATACCTCAAGAGTTATTTTCCCTTCAAAAGGATCAATACATTCTGGATGGTATATTTTGATAATTGTATCTTCTTTTAAATAGACAGAACCAAAATTACCACTATCTAAGTAGTGCATATTATGAGTATCTAATCTTTCATTATCTCTATTATAATAAGTCATATCTACTCCTTTTTTTTGGCGAAAGTATTACAAAACTTTTCTTATTTTGACTAAATGATCTTCGTCTTTCTTTATAGATGAGTATTATTTTAAGAAATAGTAGGGACTAAGTCAAGAAAATAATAAACTGATCTATATTCGTTTCCTAATTATTCTTTTCTATGAATGATAAGAAATAATGGGGCAAAAGAATATTTAAAAAAATTAGCAATTACAGTTGACAATTGCTAATAAGTTGCATATAATGTTATTAGCACTTGAGAAATAGTAGTGCTAGAAGGTAGTGGAAGTGATGCTTACAAAAAGACAAGAGAATATTTTGAAATTGATTGTTATGAAGTATATTGAGCTAGCCAAGCCTGTAAGTTCTAATCTAATCTGCAAAAAGTTAAAGTGTTCTAGTGCGACAGTTAGAAACGAAATGGTCGAATTAGAAAACTTAGGATTACTAGAAAAAACCCATACTTCATCAGGGAGAATTCCAAGCGAAGCAGGGTACAGATATTACGTTGATCACTTGATGCAGCCGAAAGAAATGAACGGCGAAGAAATGCTCAAGCTTCAAATCATTTTCAAAAACCAAAATTTGGTGTTATCTGACTGTCTAAAGAAAAGTTTACAGTTGATTTCTGATATGACGAATTACACTTCGATCGTCTTAGGAAAAGCATCCCACGAAAATCAATTAAAAGAAATCAATGTTGTGCCTTTAGATAAAGAAAATATGATTATTATCGTTATCACAGATAAAGGTCACGTAGAACATAAGACAGTAACTATTAAAGACGTTTCCTTAGAAGAAGTGAAAAAGACAGTAAGTTTAATTAACGATTTAATTGTTGGAACACCGATTGACGAAGTGAGTAGTAAGCTAGAGTTCGAAATTAAGCCGATCATCGGTAGATACGTAAAAGAACACGAAATTATCTATAATACATTCTACCAAGTATTCCAAGAATTCTCTCATCAAAATGTCGATGTAGTTGGTAGAAATAATATGCTAAAACAGCCAGAATTTAACAACGTAGATAAAATTAAAGAAATATTAACCAAATTAGATGATGAGAATTTACTTGCCAATATTGAAACAGATAATAACGATATCAAAGTCTATATTGGAAAAGAAAATAACTTGGATGATGACGTAACGATTATCAAAACAACCTATCATACCCCACAAGAAGAAGGAACGATTGCGATTGTCGGCCCGAAACGAATGGATTATGATCGAGTAGTAGCATTACTAGAATATATCAAAAGTAATATTGAAAAATAAGGAAGATGATGAATGAAAAACGAAACAATAAATGAAGAAGCTAAAGTTAGTGAGGAGAAAACAGAGCAAGAAGTAACTAGCCATCAAATGCAAGAAGATACAGATGCTTGTCACTGTGAACATGAAAAAAATCATCGAGATAAAAAACATAAAAAGTGCTGTAATAAAGAACATCATGAATTAGAAGATGCGAAAAAATTAATTCAAGAACTCCAAGCTACCAATATGGATCTTCAAGAAAAATTAATGATTAGTAAAGCCGATAGTATTAACTATCGTAAACGTAAAGATGAAGAAGTGGCCAATTTATTAAAATTTGCCAATCAAGATTTGATCGTCGATCTATTAGATATGATCGAAAATTTAGATCGAGCTAGTCAAGTAAAATGTGAAAGCGAAGAAGCCATGAAAATCAAAAAAGGAATTGAGATGACTAGTACTCAGTTTAAAAATATTTTAAATAAATATGGTGTAGTCGAAATCGAAGCTTTGGATTATCCATTTGATCCAAATTATATGGAAGCGATGATGGTAGCTAAAGATGAGACAAAACCAGATGGCATTGTTTTAGAAGTATTGATTAAAGGATACAAGCTAAAAGAAAAAGTCATCAAACATGCTGTAGTAAAGGTAAATAAATTAGAGGATTAGAAAGGATTTGATAATATGAGTAAAATTATAGGTATAGACCTTGGTACAACTAATAGTTGTGTAGCTGTTTTGGAAGGTGGAACGGCTACAGTAATTCCAAACCCAGAAGGAGGAAGAACAACTCCATCTGTTGTATCGATGAAAAAAGGAGAACGTTTAGTCGGAGATGCTGCTAAACGTCAAGCCTTAACGAATAAGAATACTATTTCTTCCATTAAACGTTTAATGGGTACAGATAAGAAAGTAGAAATGGAAGATAAAAAATATACTCCAGAAGAAGTTTCTGCGATGATTCTTTCCTATATGAAAGATTATGCTGAAAAATATTTAGGAGAAAAAGTAACTAAAGCTGTTATTACTGTTCCTGCATACTTTAACGATGCCCAACGTCAAGCAACAAAGAATGCTGGTAAAATTGCTGGTTTAGACGTCGAAAGAATCATTAACGAACCAACTGCTGCTGCATTAGCATTCGGACTTGATAAACAGGATAAGAACCAAACAATTCTTGTTTACGACTTAGGTGGCGGTACATTCGATGTATCAATTCTAGAATTAGGAGATGGTATCTTCGAAGTTAAATCAACAGCTGGTAATAATAAACTTGGTGGAGATGACTTTGATAACTGCTTAATGGATTACATCATCGATGAATTCAAGAAAGAAAATGGTATCGACTTAAGAAAAGATAAACTAGCTATGCAAAGATTAAAGGAAATCAGTGAAAAAGCTAAGAAAGATTTAAGTGGTATGACTTCAACTCAAATTTCTGCACCATTTATTTCACAAGGAGAAGATGGACCACTTCATATTGATATGACAATTACTTGTGCGAAATTTGAAGACTTAATTCGCGATTTAGTAGATTCAACCTTAGAGCCAGTTAGAAAGGCGTTAAAAGATGCTAAATTAAAAGCTAAAGATATCGATAAAGTTATTCTTGTTGGTGGTTCTACACGTATTCCTATGGTACAAGAATTAGTTGAAAAAGAATTAGGACAAAAGCCTTCTCATGAAGTTAATCCAGATGAAGCTGTAGCTATGGGTGCTGCTATTCAAGGTGGTGTATTAACAGGAGAAGTTAACGATATTGTCTTACTAGATGTAACTCCGCTTTCCCTTGGTATTGAAACTTTAGGTGGCGTTATGACGACATTAATTCCAAGAAATACAACGATTCCTACTTCAAAGAGTCAAGTATTCTCAACGGCTGCTGATAATCAACCTGCTGTTGATATTCACGTGCTACAAGGTGAAAGAAGTATGGCTAGTGACAATAAGACACTTGGTCACTTCCAATTAACGGGAATTCCAGCTGCTCCACGTGGGGTACCACAAATCGAAGTTAAATTCGATATCGATGCTAATGGTATCGTAAATGTTACTGCTAAAGATTTAGGAACAAATAAAGAACAATCTATTACCATTACATCTAGTACTAACTTAAGTGATGAAGAAGTAGAAAGAATGAGAAAAGAAGCAGAAGAACATAAAGAAGAAGATGAAAAACGTAAAGAAGCTGCCGATACTAAAAATGAAGCTGAACAACTAGTATTCCAAACTGAAAAATCACTTAAAGATCTAGGGGATAAAGTTGACAAGAAAGAAAAAGAAGAAGCCGAAGATTTAATTAAAGATTTAAAAGAAGCGCTAGAAAAAGATGATCTTGATGACATCAAAGAAAAGAAAGATAAATTACAAGAAAAAGCTATGGCTCTAGCAACTAAAGTATATCAACAAGCTGGACAAGAAAGACAAGCAGAGTCAAGTGATGAATCAAGTGATGATGATAAAGATAGCGATGTTAAAGAAGCTGAATACGAAGAAAAATAAAAATAAGAGAAGTTCTAGGTAACTAGGACTTCTCTCAACGTATAATAGGAGAAATATAATGATAAAAATAAAACCTAGAAGTGAGCAAAAAAAAGAAGATACTTGGGATTTAGAAAGTATTTATTCAACTAAAGAAAAACTAGATACAGATATTCATTTAGTAAAAGAAAATACAACCAAACTAGAAAATTATAAAGGAAAAATCTTAGCATCAGCTAGTAATTTACTTTATGTATTAGATACTTCTTTTGAAACAGAACGAGTAATTGAAAAGCTATTTACTTATACCTATCGCCGTTATGATGAAGATTTAACTAATGACGAAGCTAATCGCCAAAAAGGAGAAATCACGAATATTTATACTGATTATCTAGAAAAAACTTCCTTTATTGTTCCTGAATTACTTCATCAAGACGAAAAAATTATTCAAAAATACCTAAAGGAAAATAGTGAATTAGAAAAGTATGCTTTATGGTTTAAACGCTTATTCGCGAAGAAAAAATATGTCTTATCAGAACAAGAAGAACGAATAATTTCTGCTTTTTCTAATTCTTTAAATACTTCAGAAAATATAGCTGGTATTCTTCGTAATGCGGAAATTAAGTTCTATACCATTAAGGATGAGCAGAAAAAAGAAGTAGAAATTAATAATGAGACTTATCAAAATTATATTATAAGTAAAGATAGAAGAGTACGACGTGATGCATTTCAAGCATTATACCGTGCCTATCAAGAACATAAACAGTCTCTAGCAGAAGCCCTACAGGGAAATGTTTCTAAAATTGTGACGGAGAACAAGCTAAGAGGATACCCGAACAGTAAAGAAGCAAGTCTAATATGTAATCGTGTAAATCCTGTTGTTTACGATATTTTAATTAGAGAAGTACATAAGCATATCGATGTTTTATACGACTACTTTAAATTAAAGAAAGAGGTATTAAAACTAGATGATTTTTGCTTATATGATGCGGGAGTAAATTTAGCACAGGATGAACATGAATACTCTTATGAGGAAGCTAAGAAAATTGTTCTTGATGTGATTTCTATCTTTGGAGAAGAATATAAAAGTATAGCTGAAAAAGCTTTTCAGGATAGATGGATCGATGTTTATCCAAACAAAGGAAAACGAGGAGGAGCTTATTCCGCAGGTTCTTACGACACTAAACCATTTATGTTATTAAACTTCCAAGGAAAGTATCATGATGTATCTACTCTTGCCCATGAACTAGGGCATTCGATGCATACCTACTATTCAAATAAAAACAATTCTTACTTATATAGTAGTTATAAAATATTTGTTGCGGAAGTTGCATCTACTGTAAATGAAATGTTGTTAAATTACTACATGTTAGAGCATTCTAATGACAATAATGAGAAAAAATTCATCTTAAGTGAGATGATGGAGTTATTTAAAGCAACGATCTTTCGGCAAACCATGTTTAGTGAATTTGAAGAGTTTATGTATGATAAAGTAGAACAAGGGAAAACCCTAACTAGTGATGTTCTATCAGAAAAATACTATGCCTTAAACGAGTTCTATTTTGGAAAAGATGTAATCATTAACGAAGAAATTAAATATGAATGGGCACGAGTTCCCCACTTTTACTATAACTTCTACGTTTATCAATATGCAACTGGTTTAATTGCTGCTTCTTACATTGTAAATAGAATTTTATCTCATGAAGAAAATGCTGTAGCTGACTACTTAAAGTTCTTGAAAACAGGAGATAGTATGGATCCAGTTGAAGAATTAAAAGTAGCAGGTGTTGACATTACGGGTGAAGAAGTCTTCGCCAAAGCGATGGATATGTTCAAGGAATTAATTTCTTCTTATCAAAAACTAGATCAGTAAAAAGAGGTGAAGTGTAATGGATAAAAAAGATTATTATGAAGTGCTAGGTGTATCAAAAAGTGCATCTCAAGATGAAATCAAAAGTGCTTTTCGAAAACTAGCCAAGAAATATCATCCGGATGTTAGTAAAGAACCTGATGCCGAAGCAAAATTTAAAGAAGTACAGGAAGCCTATGCGGTATTATCGGATGAGACAAAAAGAAAACAATATGATCAATTTGGTCATGCCGCCTTCCAAGGTGGTGCCGGTGCATCTGGCGGTGGTTTCGGTGGCTTTGATTTTTCAGGTTTTAGCTATGACGATATCTTTGATAATATCTTTGGTGGTTTCGGTGGCTTTGGCGGAAGCTCAAGAAGAGGAGGTAATCGAGCAACCAAAGGTAATGATTCTCTCGTTAAAATGACATTAACGTTCGAAGAAGCAGTCTATGGTACAAAGAAAGAAATCGAATTAGAAGTAACAGAAACCTGTGATGAATGTCATGGAAAAGGTGGTTTTGATGAAACTACTTGTGAACATTGTCATGGTAGCGGTACAATCACTAGTGAGCAGCATACTATTTTTGGTAGTTTCTTATCGAAAACTACTTGCCCTCACTGCGGTGGTAAAGGAAAAAGCTACAAACGTAAATGTAGTGAATGTAACGGTACAGGAAAGATAAGAGTAGAAAAAGAATTAGAGATTAAAGTACCTGCTGGAGTCGATACAGGTAACAGACTTCGTCTATCTGGTAAAGGTTCTGCTGGCGCAAATGGGGGGCCAAATGGTGATTTATACATCGAATTTACCGTTAAAGACCACGACTTCTATGTTCGAGATGAAGATGATATCTATCTAGAAGTTCCACTTACTTTAACAGAGGCGATTCTAGGCTGTAAAAAAGAAATTCCAACCCTATATGGAAATGTAAATCTAACCGTTCCGTCTGGTAGCGAAAGTGGTGATAAACAACGAATCAAAGGAAAAGGCATTCATAACGACAGTACCCATCGCAAAGGAGACATGTATATCGTCTTGAAAGTAGTTACACCAAAGAAACTATCGAAAGAACAAAAACGATTAATCGAAATGCTTGCCGATACCGATTTAAGTGATAAAGAACTAGAAAAATTTACTCGTTTTGTCAAAGAAAATCATTAATTAAGTTACTCTAAGTGAGTAGCTTTTTTAGTTTTTTCCTAATAAAAACAGTACTATTTTTAGCACTGCTTTTTTCTATATTCTAATTCGAAGAGTAGGGGACTATCTTTATAATTGATACTGTTTATTTGCCTTTGTAAGAGATAGTTGATCATTGATTTTTTCTTCGATTTCTTGTAAGCATCTCATAAAATCATGATTAAGAAAGCGATTTTCTTCAGTAATTTCTGCATTTGCCAATTTTTCCTCACTAAAATCTATTTGATCCGCTAGAAAACGGCGACACAATTCTTGATACTTAGGTTGCTTTTCGCTCCTTTCTCTAGTTAAAGCTCGTTGAAGGCGAACTCCATCATCCTTAACTTCTATATAAATAGGGACAACTTTATCTACTCCAAAATAATCTTTTAACTTTTGATATCCTTCTAAGGTATTGATCTGAAGATAATTATTATTTTCTAAATCAATTTCCTGACTAGAAGTAAAATAAGTCCAGATTCCATGTTCTGTATGATAACTTCTAGCTTCGATGATTTTATTTTCCTCTTTCATTCTATAATAGGTCTCATCATCAACGTAATGGTAAGTTATACCATCTATTTCTCCTGTACGAATTGGACGAGTGGTATAAAGAACGATTCTTCTCATGTTAGGATAATCCTGTTCAAGCATCCGAAAAAGCGAATCCTTTCCACTAGAACTTTTTCCTATAATACAAAATATTTTTCCCATTTCTTGCTTATCCTTCTTTCTGATTATTATTTTTTTCTTTTAAACGATCTAGTTTTTCTCTAATTTGACCAAGCATTCTCTCATTAGGCGATGTATCTTTAGATAAATAGTATTTTTTGTCTATCAAATTGTCTGGTAAATACTGTTGGACAACAAAATTATTGGGATAATCGTGTGGATATTTATAGATAGTAGAGTGAATCTTAATGGTATCTGGAATATCACCACAACGCCCTGTTTCGACATCTTCTATTGCTTTATCTAAAGCAACGTGAGCGGTATTCGATTTTGGAGATAAGGCAAGCTCGATAACGACTTCAGAAAGAGGTATTCTTGCTTCTGGTAAACCTACTAGTTCACTTGCTTTAATCGCTGCCATCACTCGAGGCCCCATATCAGGATTTGCTAAACCAATATCCTCATAACATATTACGCTCATTCGCCTGTAAATACTGTCCAAGTCGCCGATCGCAATTAAACGCGCTAAATAATGTAGGGACGCATCGACATCACTTCCTCTAATTGACTTTTGAAATGCACTAAGTAAATCATAGTGGCCTGATGCGTCTTTATCCGAAATCATAACGGGTTTATTATTGATACTTTTAAGTAATTCTAACGTTACTTTTTTATCTTTTGTCGCATAAAAAGCCATTTCTAACAGGTTATAGGCATAACGAAGATCATTTCCCGAAAGGTGCGCAATATAGGAAATTGCCTCTTCAGGAATCTCAATTCCCGCTAAATCCGGATGGTTTATTGCTCTATGTAAGCCCTCAACAATATCCTCATAAGCTAAATCATGAAGTTCAAAGATTTGACAACGACTACGAATCGCAGGATTAATTTTAAAATAAGGGTTAGACGTAGTCATTCCAATTAATGTAATCAAACCACTTTCCAACTGAGGAAGTAAAAGATCTTGTTTATCTTTATTTAAACGATGAATTTCATCCATAATTAAAACAATACCATCATACATTTTGGCTTCTTCAACCACGACATCAAAATCTTTTTTATTATTGATTGTCGCGTTTAAAAATCGATATCTAACGCCTAAATCCTTTACAATAGCTTGCGCAATAGTCGTTTTTCCAATACCAGGCTTTCCATATAAAATCATGGAAAATATCTTTTTATTTTCCACCAAATTACGTAGAATTTTTCCTTCCCCTAGTAAATGTTTTTGGCCAATTACTTCATCGATAGAATTAGGCGTTAATTTTAAAGCAAGAGGTTTATTCATTCGCTAACTTCCTTTCTTTAACTTCATAAATACCTTTCTTAAAAGTTCAATACTTATTTTATCAGAAAACATAAAGAATTTCTACAACTCACTAACCGTATAGAGCTAAAATATGGTATAATGAAGATGTAGTGGGGGTAGTTTTATGAAATTAGATAAAGAAAGAGAAAGTTACTTACAGTATGTTTTAATCGAACAACATTTAACAATGAATACCAAAGAATCCTATCGTTTAGAATTAGAAAAATACTGTAATTTCTTAAAGAAAAATACTATAACCGATATTAAAGATGTAAAGATAAATCATATTACTGAGTACTTAGAAACATTAAAAAAACAAGAGATAAGTCCACAATCTATCGCTCATGCGATAACCGTAATCAAAAACTTTCATAAATATTTTTTAAAGATTGGCTATTTAAAAGAAGATATTTCAAAAAATATTGAACGGCCGAAGTTAAAAAAACAACTCCCTAACACGCTAACGGTAGAAGAAGTAGATAAATTACTAGATATTTCCCTAAATACACCATTTGACTATCGAAACAAAGCTATGTTAGAATTACTATACGGAACTGGACTCCGGATTAGTGAATTACTCAGCTTGACACTAAATGATATCGATCTTACAAATTGTACAGTAAGATGTACTGGGAAGGGAAGAAAAGAAAGAATTGTTCCAATTAATGATTACATTATCATCTCTCTTTCTGAATACTTAGAGAAAAGGCCTCTTTTAGAAAAAAGAAAAAGTAATAGCTACTCAGAGTTATTCTTAAACAATCATGGAAAACCAATATCCCGTCAAGGATTCTTTAAAATATTAAAAGAATTATTAATCAAAAAGAATCTGAATTCTAATGTTTCTCCCCATACTTTAAGACATAGCTTTGCGACTCATTTGTTAGAAAATGGAGCAGATCTTCGGGTAATTCAAGAAATGCTTGGTCATAGTGATATTGCGACTACTAGGATTTATACTCATATTACCAACCAAAAAGTAAGAAAAGATTATGAAGAATATCACCCAAGAAAGGACGATGAATAAGATGAAATTTAGACGAATATTTTTAGTTGTGATGGATTCCTTAGGAGTAGGGGAGGCATTAGATGCCAATAACTATCAAGATCAAGGAGCCAATACTCTCGGTCACATTAAAGAAAATTATGATCTTTTTGTACCTAACTTACAAAAATTAGGCTTTTTAAATACCTTAAACATGGACGAAAATCCTAATGTTGATGCTTATTATACTATCGCTAGACCGACTAATCCTGGAAAAGATACTTTGACAGGTCATTACGAATTAATGGGAGTTAGAAATTTAGTACCATTTAAACAATTTACAGAAAATGGTTTTCCTAGAGAGCTTTTAGACCAAATTGAAAATATCACTCAACGACGTGTAATTGGAAATAAAAATGCTAACGGATTAGATATTATCAATGAACTTGGCGAAAGACAACTAGAATATGGTTTTTTAATTCTCTATACTTCAAATGGCTCTAACTTGTGTATTGCTGCTCACGAAGATGTAATTCCTGTTGCGAAATTATATGAATATGCAACGAAAATTAGACAAATTACCTTAACAGAAGAGTTAAAAGTCGGTAGAGTAATCGCTCGTGTCTTTACTGGGAAACCAGGCAATTTTAAATTTACTAATGAAAAGTGCGAATTTGCTGTTAAACCACCAACAAAAAGTATTTTTAACTTACTAAGTGAAAAGGGTTTTTCGGTTATCTCTATTGGAAAAATAGCTGATGTTTTCGATGGGGAAGGGATTACCAAAAAGATTAAAGCAAAAGATAATTCTGAAGCAATCAATAAATTAACAGATATCATGGGAAAAAATTTTACCGGGTTATGTGTATGTAATTTAAATGATTTTGATCAAGAATATGGTCATAAACGTGATTTAGAGGGCTATGCTAAAGCAATCGAAGAATTCGATGTCGAAATACCAATGATTATTAATAAACTTGATATGGACGATTTGTTAATTCTTACTGCTGATCACGGATGTGATCCAACTTTCCCAGGTAATGGCCACACTAGAGAAAATGTACCAGTTCTTATTTTTGGGCGTAACTTGAAAGAACCAAAGAAATTAGATATTCTAGATTCTATGGCTGATATTGGGGCAACGATTACGCAAAATTTTGATACCATGCAGCCACTAATTGGTAAAGGCTTTTTAGATAAATTAAAATAGCGTGTTATTTAGCGCTATTTTTTTCATCACAGTGAAAACTTTTACAAATAGTTTCTTCTTGATCAGTAACATAATTAGAATGCTTACTGTTACTTATCTGTATTTGTTTCAAAGTACAATAATCACTATTTTGATATTTACAAGAAGCCACCTGACATTTAATTTTTTGATTATTACTCATGATAAAACCTCCATTTATAAATTATCCCAATAGTAATATTTTATACAGAATAAAGAATTTTTCATCTATTTAGTTTTAAGAAGTTAACATAATATTAATTATACGAAGTTGTATTTAATAAGAATTTAATTAGAAATACCTATAAATACAACAAAATTCCACTATAATAAATTTAAACATACAGTGTATGTTTAAATTCTAGGGCATTTCCCCGCTGCTTGCAGCGTAGGGCCGAACGTAGTATGATAAATACGAAGTGAGGGCGATGCCTATGAGTGAAAGTGAATTTTTATACTTGTCTCATAATGTAAGTAATCTTGTTTACCATATTGTATGCCCAGCAAAATACCGTCGTATAGTATTTGATGAAAATGTGGAAGCACATCTTCGACAAATTTGCCTTGAAATAGAAAAACGATATGATTATATAAAATTTCTTGAAATAGGGACAGACCAAGATCATGTACATTTCTTAGTTCAAAGCACACCAAATTATGCGCCAACTCAGATAGTAAAAATAATCAAAAGTATTACGGCAAGGCAAATATTTGTCGAATGTCCTCAGGTTAAGAAAAAACTATGGGGAGGAGAGTTTTGGACAGACGGATATTTTGTGGCAACGGTGGGGAAAAATCAAAACGAAACGGTAATAAAAGAGTACGTGAGAAATCAAGGTAAACAAGTTACGGAATATAAGCAGTTACATTTAGCGTTGAGTAGCATCGCTGGAAAAGATACCCCGTAGCTTGCTGCGGGGAGTTTCATTAGAGAAAAAAAGAATAATGGAATATAATAAAATCACGCAAAAAAAACTGTATTGCTGTAAATGGTATTAAATAGACATCAGCTAAAAAATGATGATGATGGCTGGATGGATTGGGTGATCAAGAAGAAAATACTTATCTATTAGGGCTAAGCGTTCCTGAAGAAATGAGAAATTATAAAAAACTATTCATGGTAAGAATAATAAGGTAGCTTTCTATTTAATAGAACCAATCGAGAAAATGAAATAAGAAAGAAAACCGTGTAACCCATAAAATAGACGATCTTAATCAAAATAGATATTGTTAGAAAAAAGACAAGGGCAATTAGTTTTTTTAGCGATAAATAAACATCAAAATAGAAATGTTAAAAATCTTTGCGCAAGTTCCAAAGTTATTTGATAGAATGCTAAGTTTTATTTTTGTATAATGATAACGAGGTGAATAAAAAAATGAAATTAGGAGAACAATTAGTCGTTTTAAGAAAGGAAAATAAATTGTCTCAAGAACGCTTGGCAGAAAAGATAGGGGTAACTAGACAGACAATTTCTAACTGGGAATTAGGAGAAACTTCCCCCAATCCTGAACAGTTGAAAGCATTGTCCCAAATATTTCAGGTTAGTATTGATGAATTATTAAATAATGATCAAAAAAACGTATTAGTAGAAAAAATTAGTAATACCGAAAAACTAGCAGGGATTATCATCAAAATATTAAAAGTAATTGGTATTTTATTACTTATTTACTTAGTGTTAGCCATAGTTGGTTTCTTTTTGTTCAATACTGTATCTGAATCCACTTCAAATGTAGAAAGCTTAACTGCTATTTTAGAATGTAGCTTGGATGGACAAAAATACACTTATTCCATTGAAAGTGACCGAGATGATAATATTGTAGAAACAAGTGGAAGTGAATATATCAGCGACATTCTAGAAGAACAAAACTTTACGAAAGGAAAAATGACGATTGCTTTTATCGAAGCCTATTTTGAAGAACATGGTGGAAGTTGTAACTAATGTTATCATGTCAATGAAGA
Source organism: uncultured bacterium (assembly GCA_949296705.1). GTDB lineage: Bacteria > Bacillota_I > Bacilli_A > RF39 > UBA660 > Alloscybalousia. The sequence goes on along the minus strand of CASFOW010000063.1, from coordinate 9,795 downwards.
TGCTGAATAACGAGTTGTTTTATCCCAATGATGAAGAGGAAAAAAATAACTCATTTTATAGGAAAAAATAAAAATAACCGAAAAAGCTACCTGAACCTAGAAAAATGATATATGATGAATATAAAGTACAAATGAAAAAGGTGAAGGTTGGTAGAAAGATGAGAGATAAAATGAAAAAACAAACTCAACATAAATTGGTCGAAAAAGAAGATTACGTCGCTCTAGGTATATCTTTAGGGATGTGTTTTGGATCTGTGGTAGGAATAATTGTCGGAATGTTTATTCACGAGATTCCACTTAGTATGATTTTTGGTATTGCGATTGGTCTTGCTCTTGGTAGCGGGATCGGAAGTATAATGATGAGTTCAAAGACAGAAGCAAGTAAGAAAAGAGAAGGTAAAGAATGATTATTGAATATGAAGAAAAATATTTAGAAAACGTGCGCGATTTACTCGTTGAATTAGAAGAATATATCTTAGAAATTGATCATGATCATTTAGATCAACTTCATCCAGATTACCGTGAAAAAATGGCTTTATATGATTTAAAAGAATTAGAAGAAAATGAGGGAAAATGTTTTTTGGCCATCGATGAAGGAAAAGTAGTAGGATTAATTATGGGATTGATTCGTTCTTATGAAGAGCAAGACTATCTAGACTATATTTGTCCCAAGTCTGGTATCATTACCGAATTAATTATCAGTAAAAAAGCTAGAGGAAAAGCATTAGGTAAACAGTTAATGGCTAAGATGGAAGAGTATTTTCTAAAAATGGACTGTAGATATATACTTGTTGATGTATTTGCCTATAATAATCAGGCTATAAACTTTTATGAACACAAAGGTTATCATACTAGAATGCAAACCATGATTAAGAAAATAGAAGGAGAAGAAAAAGTATGAAAAAGATATTGATTGTAGAAGATGATATTGAACTAAGTAAAGAATTAAAACTATTATTAGAACAAAATGGCTATCAGGCAGAAATAGTTAGTGACTTTTCCAATACTAAACAACAAATCTTAGAAAATAATAGTGATCTTGTTCTATTAGATATCAATATTCCTAACGAAAACGGAGAATATCTATTAAAAGAAATTCGTAAAACTAGTAATGTACCTATCATTATGGTCACTAGTCGAAATACTGAGTTAGATGAAGTCGTTAGTATGAGCTATGGAGCGGATGATTATATTACTAAACCCTATAATCCCACCATCCTTCTTCTACATATCGAAGCATTATTCAAGCGAATAGAAAAAAATAGCTCTCGTTTAAGATATCGCCACATCGAGTTAAATCTAGAGAAGGGGACTATAGAAGCAGGTACGGAAGAAATTATCCTTTCTAAAAATGAATTGATGATCTTTTCATACCTATTAAAAAACCAAGGAAAGATAGTTACTCGCGAGGATATTATGAATTATCTATGGAATACAGAAGAGTTTATCGACGATAACACATTAACTGTCAACATTAATCGCCTTCGTAAACGTCTCTTAGATGTTGGTTTAGGGGATTGTATTGAGACAAGACGTGGGCAAGGATATATTCTATTATGAAATTCCGCTCGTTTATTCAAGACTATCTTTTATGGATAATCAGTGTAGTTATTGTCGGTACTTTTCTCGTATTATTTGCGATTGCGTTCAAGTGTCCTCTACCATTTATTCTTTTTTTGGTCATTATTTGGCTTCTTTTTCCTATTGCTTTTTTTCTTAGTCAATATCATAAGAAGAAAGCTTTCTATTCTTCGCTTTTAAAAAATCTAGAACAACTTGATCATAAATATTTACTCAGTGAATTAGTGCCTGAAACTTCTTTTTTAGAAGCCAAAGTTTTTAAAGAAGTATTGTGGGAAATCACGAAATCTTATCAGGAGGAAATCAATCAATATAAATACAGTGTAGAAGACTTTAAAGAGTATGTCGAATTATGGATTCATGAAGTAAAAGTACCTATTGCGAGTAGCTTACTGATTATTCATAATCATAAAATCAAAGATTCTCAAAAAATTGTCGATCAAATTAGTCGAATTGAAAACTATGTAGAACAAATTCTTTATTATGTACGAAGTGAAAATGCCGAAAAAGATTACTTAATCAAGCCCTGTAATCCTCGCGATGTCGTAAATAAAGTCATCATCAAAAATAAAGAACGTTTTATTTACGATAAAATTAAATTAGAGATAGAGCCTTTCAAGCAAGAAGTATTAACAGATAGTAAATGGTTAGAATTTATCCTCAGTCAGATTTTTCAAAATAGTATGAAATATCGGAGTAAAGAGGCCAAAATTAAAGTTAGTTTTCTTTCACAAGACAATGAAGTTCAACTGAAGATTTGGGATAATGGTATTGGTATTTCTAAGAGTGATTTACCTAGGGTGTTTGACAAATCCTTTACTGGACAAAACGGAAGAAAAGTAACAACATCTACTGGAATGGGACTTTATATAGCTAAAAAATTATGTCAAAAATTAGGTCATAAAATAGAAATTACTTCGGAGGAAAATACTTTTACAGAAGTTACCATTACCTTCTATCAAAATGAATTCTATGATGTAGTACGTTAATTCTTACAAAATTGTAAGCTTTTGTAAGGAAAATGAATGGCACCACTTGGTGAATTTTTCTATAATAGCTACTGAAAGGAAGAAAAAAGTATGCCCAATATTTTAAAAATAGAAAAGATTGAAAAATACTATGGAACACGAGCAAGCTTAACTAAAGCAATCAATAACATTTCTTTTGAGGTAGAAAAAGGAGAATTCGTTGCGATTATGGGCGCAAGTGGTTCTGGAAAAACAACTCTTTTAAATTGTATTTCGACAATTGATAAAGTAACGAGTGGTCATATCTATGTAGAAGGAGAGGATATTACTCGTTTGAAAGGAAACAACTTAAATAAATTTCGCCGAGAACAATTAGGATTTATCTTTCAAGATTTTAACTTACTAGATACCCTAACTGCTTTTGAAAATATTGCCTTAGCACTTACCATTCAAGGAGTAAAAGCAAGTGAAATAGAAGAAAGGGTAAATGATGTTGTGAAAAAGTTAAACATCAAAGACATTTTATCTAAATACCCTTATCAAATGTCTGGTGGCCAGAAACAACGTGTCGCATCAGCTCGAGCGATTATTACCAATCCCAAATTAATTTTAGCTGACGAACCAACTGGAGCGTTAGATTCGAAAAGTGCTAAAATGCTACTAGAAAATTTTATCTTTATGAACAAAGAACTAAATGCTACTATTTTAATGGTCACTCACGATGCGTTCACCGCTAGTTATGCATCCCGAGTAATTTTTATCAAGGATGGTAAACTATTCAATGAACTAGTACGTGGTAATGATTCTAGAAAAGAATTTTTTGATAAAATCATCGATGTGGTAACCTTGTTAGGGGGCGACTTAAACGATGTTGTTTAAGCTCTCGATTAAGAATATCAAAAAAAGTTTCAAAGATTATGCCATCTACTTTTTTACTCTTATCCTAGGCGTTGCCATCTTCTATGTGTTTAATGCCTTAGATAGTCAAACGGTCATGTTAGATGTTTCTAAGTCTACCCACGACTTAATCAATTTAATGAATCAAGTGCTATCAGGAGTCAGTGTTTTTGTTTCCTTTATTTTAGGATTTTTAATCATCTATGCTAGCCGTTTTCTAATGAAGCGTCGAAAACAAGAATTTGGAATCTATATGACTTTAGGAATGAGTAAAGGAAAAATTTCTAAGATTTTATTGATGGAAACACTCCTTATCGGTTTAGTATCTTTAGGTGCCGGCTTGATTTTAGGAATTTGTTTATCTCAATTAATGTCAGTCTTAGTAGCTAATATGTTCGAAGCCGATATGACCAAATTTACCTTTACTTTTTCTAGTAGTTCAATGATAAAGACTTGTATCTATTTTGGTATTATGTATTTACTTGTCATGATTTTTAATACTTTCTCCGTTAGTAAGTGTAAATTAATCGATTTGTTAAATGCCAAGAAAAAAAGTGAAACAGTCAAATTAAAAAATCCCATTCTTTGTATTATTATTTTTATCGTGGCTGTAGTTATGCTATCCTATGCTTACTATAATGTAACAATAGGAATAAATAATCTTCAATATTTTAGCGATATCTTATTTCAAATGGCTTTAGGCGCAATAGGAACTTTTCTTATTTTCTGGTCCCTATCTGGTTTGATTTTACGACTAGTTCAATCGTTAAAAAAAGTTTATTTAAAAGGTTTAAATCTCTTTACTATTCGTCAAATTAACAGTAAGATCAACACAACAGTATTTTCTATGACTGTAATTTGTTTAATGTTATTCTTGACGATTTGTATCTTTTCAAGTGCATTATCCTTAAAAAATTCTATGTCAGCTAATTTAAAAGAATTAGTGCCAATCGATATTGAATTTTATAAGCCACTAAATGCCAGAGAAACTTACCATATGGTAGTAAATGATAGCGAAAACGAAGATTCTAAAATATCTATTTGGGCCACCTTAGAAAAGTATAATTTGGATATAAAAGATGATTTGAAAGATGTTACAGAATTAACTTCTTATCAACAAGCCGATCTAACTTTTGCCAAGACTTTAGGTAATACATTAGATGAGGTGAAAAAAGAGTACCCATTTTTATTAGTGGATAGTAAAGAAGAAATTGTCAAAATAAGTGACTATAATCGAGTAGCTAAACTTTACAACAATCCTACCTATACCTTAGATGAAGATGAATATTTAATTTTAGCTGATTATGACTCTATGATAGAACTTAGAAACAAAGCTCTTGAAGAAAATACTATTATCACGATAAATGGAAAAGACTACCATCCGAAATATAAAGAGTGTCAAAATGGTTTTATCGATATTGCCACTAATCACATTAATGCTGGAATCCTTTTGGTTCCCGATGAAGCGGTAGATAATTTGATTGAAGCAAAAGCTTATGTCTTAGCCAATTATAAAGCAGATACCAAAGAAGGAAAACGAGAAATCGAAGATAAAATCAACGCCTTAGAGCAAAATTATCCTAATATGGAACAAGAGACCTTATTATCCGCATCAAGTAAAATTAGTTTATATGATACTAGCATCGGATTAAGTGCCATGGCTACTTTTATTGGTCTTTATTTAGGACTTATCTTTCTAATGGCTTCAGCCGCAATCTTAGCATTAAAAGAACTATCTGAATCATCGGATAATAAAGAAAAGTTTATTGCACTAAGAAAAATTGGAGTAGATGAAAAAATGTTAAATCGTGCTTTATTTAATCAGATTGCTATTTTTTTCGCACTACCATTAATTCTTGCTATCATCCATTCTATTTTTGGTATTCAAGTATGCAATTATATCCTAGAAACTTTTGGTAATGAAAAATTATTGCTTTCGATTGTGATGACTGCTTGTTTCTTAGGGGTAATTTACGGTGGCTATTTCCTAATTACATACTTTTGTAGTAAAAATATTATTAAAGAGTAAGAAAGTAAGAGGATAACCTAAAGAATAATTATATCGTTCATGACTATCTGTCTTGAACGTAGGGAAAGGAAGGAGGTTGAATATGGAAAATTATATAGAGCCAATAAAATATGCGATAATCTTATTTCCGTTTATCGCTTTTTTGTTTACCCTTCCTTATATTCTTCATCAATATCATAAATACGGTTCCGTTTATTATTTACGGGTGTTAATTATCTACTCTTTTATTCTTTATTTAATTAGTGCTTATTTCTTAGTTATCTTGCCACTTCCATCTTTTGAAGAAGTTAGCCAAATGACTAGCCCAACAACCCAATTAATCCCACTTTCTTTTGTTCGAGACTTTATAGAACATAGTAGTTTTCAAATTCAAGACATTTCTACTTATATAAAAGCGCTGATGGAGCCATACTGTTATGTAGTAATCTATAACGTATTACTAACGATACCATTTGGTATTTATTTAGGCTATTATTTTAAATATAGTTTAAAAAAGTGTGTTTTTTATACCTTCTGCCTTAGTTTATTTTTTGAACTTACCCAATTAAGTGGACTATATGGAATTTATCCCCGAGGATATCGATTGTTTGATGTCGATGATCTAATTTTAAACACATTGGGTGGTTTAATAGGTTATCTATGTTCAATTGGAATTAGAAAAATTCTCCCTAGTCGCGAAAAAATCGATCAAAAAGCATACGAACTAGGAAAGAAAGTTTCTTGGCTAAAAAGAACAACCTTTTTTTTCCTTGATTTATTTTTCTTCACCATTTTCGCATCTTTCATTCAAGGTTGTTTCCTAGCTGGTAACTTATCGTTATATCTTACTTTCCTTTTCTATTATGTATTATACCCATATTGGCGAAAAGGAAAAACTCTTGCCGGTAGTTTTCTCAATGTAAAAATCGAAGTAGAACCTAATCATTCTATACTCTTTGCTTTATTTCTTAGACAACACTTATTTTATATTGGCTATTTTGTTCTTCCCATTGGCATTTTGATTTTTGGGGGAGGTATCACCGCCAGCTTGCCATTACCAAGAAGTATCCGTACTGTAGCTTCTTTACTGGTTATTCTAATCGTATTTGGCTATCTATTTAGTAGCTTCTTCCGATTAATTAGAAAGAAAAAACCATATTATGAATGTTTAAGTAAAACAAAATTAGTTAGTACTATTGGAACTTCCGATTATAACGAGAAAGATATCTAACAATTTTGTAAGGCAAAATAAAGAGTAAATATGTTATAATAGTAAAAAGAAAAGGAAGAGATCAATGAAAAAATTAAGTTTAAAAACAATTTGTATCGCAATTATTGGAATTATTTTATCCGTTATCTGTTTTATTGTTGTGGCGCCCATTTTACTTATTTTCCTAATCAGTAAATTTATTCGCCGCCAAAAGAAAGTAACTCCTACCAATACGACTAATGAGAGATTTAATTCTCCAAAAAGAAAAAGAGAAAAAGAAGTAGTAGAAGGCGAATTGATCGTTTAATCAAGAATCTCAAACTACTTCTTTTTTATTTTATCCTTTATTGTATAACAGCCTCTTTAGACTTCTCTCTTGCACAAAGATAATCGGTAGAAACCCCATACTTTCTTGCAATTTGATAGACAAAGGCAGTTAGTATCATTGTCTTACCATTTTCATAAGCACTAATTGTCGATTGAGTAGTATTTAAAATCTGTGCCAATTGTAATTGAGTAAGTTGATTCTCATCACGAAATTCAATTAATCTTTTTCCGATTTCTTTTTTATCTAAATTAGCAGATACATGAAGAAGTGGCGAATTTTCTTTTTGAAATCCAAGCGCATAGTCCATACTACATTTCATTAACATGCAAAATTTATGTAGCATAGGAAGCGGGATAATCTCTTTTCCTGTTTCCCATTTTGAATAAGTTGCTTGATTAACGCCAAGAAAATGAGCTACTTGGTATTGATTTAAATCCTTATCTTGACGAATATCTGCTAATCGTTTAAATATCCTGTTATCATTCGCAATCACATTATCACCTAATACTATTTTCCCAATTAATAAAAATAAGTGGAAAATTGATGCGTAAATACGATATTTTATGTTATACTACTAGATGGAAACATAGAGAGGAATACCAAAATGGAGGATAAAAGTATAGAGTTATATTGCCAATACGTCATCAAACCATTAGAAATGCAGATGAGAAAGCTAGAAGAAGAATTAACCCGTAAGCGTTTTTTTCGCCATAAAAAAGAAATTGAATTACGAATTGTAAAAGAACTATTAACAGAAAAACTATTAGATTTGAATAAAATGATAGAAGAATCTCAAAAATAAAGAAAACAAAGTACATTATTCGGTTACTTTGTTTTTAAATTCAGGAATGAAACTTTCTAGTTGTGTTTCTCCTTCTTGTTGATAGGCTTGAGTAATCCCAATATCTAAAGCGTAGTCGATTATCTCATCGTAGTCTTCATCTAATAAAGTTTGGTTTAAATTAGGAAAACGTTTAAAGCGACGAACTGGTGTATATTGATTCATAATACTAATATAAATCTGATTATGATAGGTTGTGTAGAGGTAGTTTAATACTTTCTTAGAATCTTCTTTCAAGCCGGGTAAACATAAATGGCGGACAATTACCCCTCGTTGTAGAATTCCTTGTTCATTAAAAATAGGTTCTCCAACTTGTTTAATCATCTCTTTAATGGCTTCAGTCGCATAGGAAAAATAGTTGGGTGCATGCGAATACAAAATAGCATATTGATCATCAAAATACTTTAAATCTGGTAAATAAATATCGACAATACCATCTAACATTCTAATAGTCTCAACACTCTCATAAGCACTAGTATTATAAACAACAGGTAAGTGAAGACCTTGCTTTTTCGCTAACTTGATTCCCTTTACAATCCACGGAACATAGTGAGTAGGGGTCACTAAATTAATATTATTCGCTCCTTGTTTTTGTAAGTCTAAACAGATATCTGCAAATTGACTTATCGTAATTTCTTCACCGAGAGGATGAGCATGACTAAGTCGATAGTTTTGACAATAAATACATTGCAATGAACAATGGGAAAAGAAAATAGTACCGGACCCTTTTTCTCCAGATAGACAAGGCTCTTCCCAAAAATGAAGAGCTGCTCGAGCAATCTTTATTGTAGTAGTAGCCCCACATACTCCTAATTGTTTTTCTCGATCTACGTTACACTTTCTAGGACAAAGCCTACACTTCCAGACCATTATTTTAACCTCCCTAAATAATAATATAATACCTAATGTAATAGAGAAAAGCAACGAAAACAACAAAAAGGTGATATATACTTTTAAAAAAACATATGATATAATGTAAGTGTGATGAGAAATCACAGATCTTTATTATAAAACTATTATTTGATTTCCTTCTTTAATTAACTTTAAATAAAGGATAGATAACCAGTCGTATAAAAAGATCCAAAAAAGTTAAAGGAGGAAGTAAAATGTCAGAATACAAGGATAAAACCATCAAGTGTCTAGATTGTGGAAAAGAGTTTATATTCACTGCTAGAGATCAAGAATTCTATGCAGAAAAAGGTTTTAATAACGAACCAAAACGATGCAAAGATTGTCGCGAAAAAAGAAAAGCTGAAAGAAATAATCGTCTTCAAGTGGAAAATATAAGCAATAATGAATAATGGAAGTTATTAATATTATATGGCATGATTCGCTTATTTTTCTTAGTCTTAAAGAATAAATTGCTTTTCTCATAAAAAAAGAAGTCTGTCAAAAAAATTGGCGGATTTTTTTCTTGCTAAAATTACTAAGAGAGGGGTATACTTGTGGTATAAGAAGAATAGAAGGAGTCGTAAAGATGAAAAAGAAATATATCAAAAAGGGTTTTACATTAATTGAATTATTAGTGGTTATTATCTTAATAGGAGTATTGATGGCAATAGCTTTACCTGCGGTTAGAAATTTAACCTATGGAAGTAGTGAAAAGAAATACCAGTCATTAGAAAAGTTAGCCTATGAAGCAAGTAAGTTATATGTAAAGAACTATCGAGGAGAAATGACGAATGCGAGTAGTGATTGTTTTAATGTGCCTTATGATACACTTCTAAATGAAGGATTAATTGAAGAAGAGGATATCAACTGTACAGGAAACATTATTATCGATAATACAAGTGGTAAAGGAAATGAATATCAAGCCTACTTAACTTGTAAAGATAAGAAGGGTAAAGTTGTTCACGAAGCAGAAGGAGGTATTCCTCTATATTGTAAGGGATTTAGTGGAAACTTTGTTGTAAACTATGAACTATATGAAGATACTACTCATACAAAGAATTATAATGAAGG